>NZ_JAFBCO010000001.1:968251-1291001 GCF_016907775.1 Pseudoglutamicibacter cumminsii
CGGTCATTGAGTGTGTGCTGGCGTGGCTGCGCAACCTGCTCTTCCTCCCGATGTCGGGAGCGGTTCTGCTGTTCGTCCTCAGTCACGAGTCACCTCAGTTATTCTTCGGAGGGTCAGTGGATGGCAACGGTCTGCCCGTCTGCTGCGGGCCACTTCTTGTTGGTTCTTCGCTCGGAGTATCCGACTCTGAAGGCGGAGCCGTGGTCTCCGTTGGTTGCTCAGTCTCGCTCGGCTGCTCAGTTTCGCTCGGGCTCTCAGTCTGCGACGGAGTAGGTCGTTGCGTCGGCGAAGGAGCCGGTTGCGGCGACGTGTAAGAACCGTAATAGATCACGATGCGGGAGCCCTTTTCAAGCTCGCCCGTCGGGTTGATATCTACAACACGGGCCGCATCAGACTCCGACGCAACTCTACGAGGCTCAGCGTCAACATCGAAGCCAAGGCCCTCAAGTTCCGACATGACTTTTTCGTACGGTTCGCCGAGATAGTCAGCCTTCGCGACCGTGACGGTGTCCTTCTCGGATTCCGATTCAGACTCCGACTCAGATTCGGATTCCGTCTCCGAAACAGACTCACTCGGAGACGAGCTCGGATCCGCTGAACCACCAGTCAACTTAGGAATTACAATCGCGCCCGCGACAATCAAAGCGGCAACAAGCAGGCCAATGACCCACCACAGCCACGGCTTCTTGCCTTCGCCATCTTCACCCTGATCATCATCTGGATCTACCGGGCCAGAACCACCGCCAGCCGCACCCGCGGCATAAGCCGGAGAAGCGGACCCCGCTGTCGCAGCAACACTAGTTGCCGGCCCCACAGCAGGCAACTGCGACGTCGTCGGATTCGAATCCTGTGCACCGACAATGGTCGTCGCCGCCGTCGGCGCATCATTCGAGTCACCTGCAGCCTGATCCAAAAGCAGCTTCATACCAGGCACAGCAGCAACCGCATCAGCCACACGGCCCGCACGCAAAGCATCAGCAGCGATAGCCAACTTCGAAGCATTAGCCGGACGATCCAGCGGATCCTTAGCCAACATCGACATGATGAGCGCCTGAACCGGAACATCAACCGTGTCCGGCAGGGCAGGAGGCTTATCGTTCACCTGCGCCAACGCGATCGCGATCTGCGACTCACCCGTGAACGGACGCCGCCCAGCAAGGCACTCATAGCCGATAACACCCAACGAATACAGATCAGACTGACCCGTGGCCTGCTGACCCGTAGCCTGCTCCGGCGCCAGATACTGAGCCGTACCCATGACCTGGCCCGTCGCAGTCAACGGAACCTGATCAGCCAAGCGCGCAATACCGAAATCCGTGATCTTGACCTTGCCCGAAGGCATGATCAACAAGTTGCCCGGCTTCACATCGCGGTGCACCAAACCACGCGCATGCGCAGCCCCCAACGCACGCGCAGTCTGAGCGATCACCGAAAGCGTGAAATCAGAGTTCAAACGGCGCTCACGCTCGATGATGGTCGAAAGCGGCTCCCCAGGAACCAGCTCCATCACCAAATACGCGGAACCATCGGCCTCGCCGTAATCGAAAACGTTAGCGATACCGTCATTATTGAGCAGAGCCGTATGCCGCGCCTCAGCCCGGAAACGCTCCCGGAAACCCGGGTCGCCCATGTACTCCTCTTTGAGGATCTTGATGGCAACAACCCGGCCCAAGACATCGTCTAGAGCTTTCCAAACCTCACCCATACCGCCGATCGCAATGCGGTCAGTGAGCTTATAGCGGCTTCCAAGAACCATTCCAGTCGATGGCCTCATCGCTTCATCACCGCCCTCTCAATCTTGCTCATGATCGTGCTAGACAAGCCAGCGCTTTCTTCATATGAGATGTCTTTGACAACAACCGTGACCGCATATTGAGGGTCATCAGCCGGGAAGAAACCGGTGATCCAGCCGTTGACCTTCCCCGATTCACCGATATCAGCGGTACCCGTCTTCGCGGCCAAATCAACGCCCGGAACACGCGCCCGCGTTGCGGTACCCGACTTCACAGGCTCGCGCATCAGCTTGGTCATATCCTGAGCTACCTCAGAGCTCATGCCGCGGCCATATTCTTCCGCCTTGAAACGCTTCAAAACACGAAGGTCAGGGCTCGTGACCTGCTTGATCAACTGCGGACGCATGATCACCCCGTCATTCGCGATACCCATCGCAACCATGTTCATCTGCAACGCGGTCGTCTGAACATCGAACTGACCGATCGAGGAGTATGCGAGCTGAGCAGGGTCAGGGTTCTCCGGCCACGTCGACGCCGAGGTTGGGGCCAGGCCAAGCCAGTCCGGCTTCTCACCGAAACCAAACCTATCCGTGACTTCCTTCATCTTCTCCGTACCGATCTTCTGAACACCCTGAGCAAACGGGGTGTTACACGACTGGGCCACGATGAACGAAAGCGACGCCTTATTCGGCTGTGAAGAACAAATACCGAGACTGAAGTTCTTCAGCTCCTTCTTTGTTCCAGGAGGTGACCACGACGGCGGATTGTCGTAAGACCCATCGACCTTGAAATCGCCCGTCTCCAAACCAGCGATCAAAGTCAGCAGCTTGAAGGACGAACCAGGAGAAACGCGGTCATACACCGCAGGGTTCCAGTTGACCGACAGCCCCGGAACAGATTCGAGCTTGGCGCGGTTCTTCGAAACCTGATCAGAGTTCTGTACGGACAGGTCGTTCGCGTCGTACGTCGGCTTACTGGCCATCGCAAGGATGCGGCCGTCACGCGGATCCGTAACAACAACCGAGCCCTTTTTGCCGTCCGGAATCGCATCAAAGGCGGCCTTCTGGATGGCAGGATCGATCGTCAATTCGATGTCCGCGCCGCGGTCTTCTTTACCGGTGAAAAGATTCGTCAAGCGATCGAAGAACTGATCATCTGACGTGCCAGACAAGACCGTCTCTTGCGTCGCTTCAAGCTGGGTAGCGCCGTTAGCGAGCGAATAGAAACCCGTCAGGCCGGAGTACAGCTTCGAATCCGTGTAGGTTCGCTTGTACTTGTACGGGCCGTTTTCAGTCCGGATGCTTTGCGCAATCGGTTTGCCACCAACCAAAATCGCGCCGCGCGGCCGGTCATAGTTGGCCATGAGCGGACGCGTATTGAGCGCGTTGTTGTTGAGCTTCTCAGCGCCGATGAACTGTACGTAGGTCGTGCCCATCAGGATCGCCAAGAAAAGGGCTACGACAGCGAGCCATGTGCGGCGAATTGCGGGATTCATGCTGACGTAACACCTCCTGCGGTTGAGCTGGCATCTTCACGTGAGTCCTCGCGGGCATCGAGCGCCGAGGGCTTTTTCGGAGCGGAAAGCTTGCTTGCGAGCAACGAATCATCGTCGCTGCTGAGCAGGCCACCCGTCGATGGGCGGCGAGCGTTATGGCTGATGAGCAACAGCAACGCAGCAAGGACCCAGTTAGCGAGCAGCGAGGAACCACCTGCTGACATGAACGGAGTGGTCAGACCTGTGAGCGGGATGAGGCGCAAAACGCCACCAGTCACGATGAAGAACTGGAATGCCGTAGCGAAAGCCAAACCGGTAGCGAGGAGCTTCCCGAAGCCGTCGCGTGCACCCAAGCCGGCCCGGATCCCGCGGGAAACAAACAAGAAGAACAGCATCACGATCGCGAACAAGCCCACGAGACCCAGCTCTTCACCGAGCGCAGCGTAGATCATGTCTGACTTGGCGACAGGGATGCGTTCTGGAGAGCCAGCGCCTAGGCCGGTTCCCCCAAGCCCACCGTGTGCCATGCCGAACAGACCTTGAACAACCTGATAGCTACCGCCTGGATTGCGGTAGTACAGGTCAGGGTTGAACGCGTCGAGCCAGATATCGAAGCGCGCACGCACGTGACCCATGAACATGTATGCGAAAATGCCGCCGAGTGCCACGAGGCCGCCGCCGATAAGGATCCACGAGATACGGCCGGTAGCCACGTAAATCATGATCATGAACAGGCCGAAGAACATGAGCGCGCTACCGAGGTCGGTTTGCAGGACCATGATGCCCATCGCGATGCACCATGCAATCAGCATCGGCGCCATGTCGCGGAAGCGCGGTAACTGGAGCGAGCCGATTTTTCGGCCCGCCAGCAGGATCAGGTCGCGTTTTGACGCCAAGTAGCTTGCAAAGAAGATCGCGAGGGTAACCTTCGCGAACTCGCCCGGCTGGATCGAGAAAGATCCGATGCGGATCCAGATTCGTGCCCCATAGTCGGCATAGCCGAGGCCGGGGATCATCGGTAGCAACAAGAGCACAACCGAGATCGCGAGCCACAGGTATGTGAACTTGCGAAGCACGCGGTGATCGCGGATGACCCACAAAACAAGCACAGCGGAAGCCATGCCAACACCGGAATATAAAAGCTGAGATTGCGCGGCGGTAGCTAATTCCGGCGGTCCAGCAAGATCCAAGCGGTGGATCATCGCCAGGCCAATACCGTTCAAAGCCACCAGCAACGGCAATATGTATGGATCGGCATATTTAGCCCAGATGCGCAAAGAAATGTTGACGCCCAAGCCGAATACACCCAAGACGGCAACGTGTGGAAGCCACGCTTGATCGTTCCATGAGGCGCCCGCGGTCGACGAAACCAAAAACTCCGCCATCGCAGTGACGCCCAACGCCAAAATAAGCAGGAAGAGCTCGGTGTTACGGCGCGTTGGCTGCTTCTTCACGTGATTCACGGCGACGCTCACTGAATATCACCACGCAACTCATCACACCACTCAGGTACCGCGTGCTCCACGGTTCCGCTGCCACTAGATGACCCCGCAGAACCGTCAGCTCCGCCGCTCTCGGCAGGCGACGGTGCAACCACCGGGCACGACTGCTGGGCCGTGATGCGAACATCGTGCAGAATCTGCTGGGCGTCCTTGCGGGACTGCGTAGCGATACCGTTCTTCAACTGCGTTTGCGTGTATTCAGGCAAGGCCTCGAGCGGAACCTTCGATTCGGTATCCACACTCGACATCTTGATAGGGCCTAAGTCCTGAGAGATGCCCTTAAACATCGCGACCTTGCCCTGGTGGACCCCCACGTAGTACTGGGTTTGAGTCCACGCGTAGCCCAAATAGCCGCCTGTCACGAGGATCAAGATCAAAACCACGAGCGTTGTTGGCAGAACCCATCCGAAGCGACGTTTAGAAGGCTCCTCCTCGAGAGCAGCCAAAGCCAGCTGCCGCTCACGCTCGGAAGAACGATGCTGAAGCAACGCTGCCGCGCGTCGCTCGCCCGAACGCTGCGTCACGATCGGGATCTGTCCAGACTCGGTAGCGAGCTGCGCGGCACCAACCAGCTCGTGCGGGCGGTTCGCCATCTCGTAACGCAACAGTGCCTGGTTCGCGGCGAGGTCACCGCCGCGGGCAACCTCGATCTGGCCCGTGTCAGGCGAAGGCTCATCAGTGCTACTGAACTCTTCAGACGGCGGGGATTCCGCATCGTCAACAATGTCTACAACTACGACGGTGACGTTATCCGGTGAGCCAAGCTCCAGGGTCCGCTCTACGAGGCGGTCCGCGGCTTCCCGCGGGGTCGAGGCAGTCCGGACGATCTCTTCGGTTTCCTCCTCGGAAACCACAGCGTTCACGCCGTCAGAGCACAGCATCCAGCGTTCCCCGGCAGTTGCTGGGATGACCGCCATATCGAGTTCAGGGGACGCGTCAGAGTCTCCCAGAACACGCATGATCACGTTGCGGTGCGGGTGAACTTTCGCTTCGTCTTCGGTGATGCGGCCTTCAGAAAGTAGCTTCTCAACGAACGTGTGGTCCTTGGTGATCTGTTCCCACGTGTCGTTGCGCAGGCGGTACGCCCGCGAGTCGCCGATGTGGGCGAGGTGGAGCTTGGAATCGTTCAGCAGGATCGCGCTCACGGTGGTGCCCATGCCGGAAAGCTTGGGGTTTTGTTCAACGAGTTCGTTGAGGATGATGTTGGCCGACTGGATCTCGTCGGCGAGGATCGTGTCTGGATCCTCGACATCGGCGCGGTCCAAATGAACAAGGTCTAGGACCGTCGATGCGGAGGCGACGTCGCCTCCGACGTGCCCGCCCATGCCGTCAGCGACCACGGCGAAGTGACGCCCCGCGTACCCGGAGTCGTCATTCTTGCGGCGCACACACCCCACGTCGGAGTGGGCGGCGAAGTCGAAATACAGAGCCATTATGGGCGCAACTCCATCACGGTTTTACCGATGCGGATACGCTGGCCGATTTCGACCGGCTGGGCCCGGGTCAGCTGCATCTCGTCTACGTAGGTTCCGTTGGTTGAGCCGAGGTCTTCGAGGAACCAGCGGGTTCCTTGCGGGAATAGGCGTGCGTGGCGGGAGGACGCGTAGTCGTCTGCGAGCACGAGGCTTGCTTCTTGGGCGCGACCCAGCAGGATTGGGCTCGCCGCTAGACGCACTGAGGTTCCGACGCCGGGGCCGTCGACAACCACGAGGGCGTGCGCGATCTGGCGTGGCGGCGACGATGGTGTGGCGGGCATTCCGGGGGCGGGGCCGGAAGACCCTGCTGCGGCGCCTGCTTGCTGTATGCGTGTGCGCTTTCCTACCCCGAGGTCTCGGCGCATCGACATCACGATGATGAGGACCAAGATCCACAGGAAAACAATGAAAGCTAGACGCAACAGCGTCACTACCAAGGGGACCATGAGGTTAGCTCATTCCTTCGGGGGCGTTTTGCCAAGAGAAGGTCAGGCGGGCGTGACCGATCGCGATGATCGTGCCGTCGAGCAACTCTTCTTCACCTTGAATACGGGTTCCGTTGACGTAGGTTCCGTTGGTGGAACCGAGGTCGCGGACGAACATGCGGTCGCCACGGCGGATGATTTCGGCGTGGCGGCGGGAGGCGCCTTGGTCGTTGATGTGCAGACCGGCGTCACCTGCGCGCCCCATGACGACGGTGTCGGCGCTCAACGCGTAACGGTTGCCGTCGAGCTCGATGACGGGGGTCCGGTTGGTGTTGGGCCGGATGTGCTGCGTGCTTGCTTGTTGTTCCGCGGAGGTGAGGTGTGGCCGTGCAGCTGGGCGGGGCCGCGGCGTGGTTGGCGCTTTGGTGCCGCCGAGGGACGCGTCGACTTCGATTTTGGTTGGTCGAAGGGACTCATCTTTGCGGAACGTCACGGTGACGGCGTCGCGGAGCGAATAGTCTTGGCGCTGCGCGTGTTCGAGTGCGACGTCAGCGAGTTCTTGCGCGAGTGCGGTGCCCCATTCGCGTGCTTGGGCGAACGCGTCTGTGCCGAGCCGGACCGTGAAGGAGTGCGGCGCAACGGTGCGGCCTTCGGAGATGGAGAAAGATTCGTCATCCATCGTGTTGCGGATCAGGTTGGCGATCTCTACGGGTTTGATGGTCCCGTTGGAGTTCCCGCGGAAGGCGCGTGAAACGAGTCGTTCTAGTCCTTTTTCGAATCCTCTGACAATTCCCACAACGAACCTCCTCTCCATCTGTTTACTGTCACGCTCGCGGTGCACGAGGCGTTGCGGTGCGTCCTACTTCTACCGTACTTCCTGTTTTCGGGCACGGCAGTTGTTGGCCACATCGTTCTCCGATCTTACCTAAACCACGTGTTTAGAGTTGAAAAACCGTGAAATCCTTGCGGTTTTCCTGGCTTCTGCGTTCGATGCCGGGGTTGCGTCAGCCGTTGCGAGCAGGTGAGTAGCGGGCTCAATTATGAAATTCCGGCTTCCTCAGTTAGGCTTTTCTCTGTTGTCTTCACGTATCTGATGCATTCGGGTTCAACGTGAGGGGAACAAACACTACGCGCGAGTGGCGGAATTGGTAGACGCGCTGGCTTCAGGTGCCAGTGCCCGCAAGGGCGTGGGGGTTCAAGTCCCCCCTCGCGCACGATTGTGAGCGGTGTTGTAGCGCAGACCGAATAGGTTCTGGTTACAACACCGCTCTTTTTGTTTCTGCAGCTTGCCCGGCTCCTTGAATAGCCTTGTGCTTTCTGTTCAGCCGCGTACTTCGGCAGTGTTCCGACCCGTCTGTGTCCGCTGCCTTCCGCTAGTTCATGCTTCACGATTGCCTTTCTAGCGCCGACTACGAGCACACTTCATTTGCAACTACGTGTAGCCGAACATTATATTTAGACGCGCACAACATGGTGGGTTTCGGGCAGGGCGCATCAGTCAGTCCACATGGGTCACACATCGCGCCCATAATCACTGAAAATGGAAGGTTGCTTCTCTTGAAGATCGTCAAGAAACTCCTCGCGGGGATTGCAGTCGCCGCGACTGCGGCATTTGGTCTCACCGCGTGTTCCGACTCCGGCCCTGCCGTGAGCGGTGAGGGCAAGCCGCTTAAGGTTTACGCGACCACCGGGTACCTCGCCGACGCTGTTGAGAACATCGCGCCCAATGCCGAGGTCACGACCATGGTCGGCCCCGGCGGCGACCCGCACACCTACCAGCCGTCAACCAAGGACATCGAGACCATCCAGAAATCAGACCTGGTGTTCTGGAACGGCCTACATCTGGAAGCACAGATGACTGACCTGCTCACGAGCCTCGGCGACAAGCAGGTAGCCGTGGGGGAGAACCTCCCAAAGAACCTCCTGCTGGATTGGCCTGAAAAAGATGACAAGGGCAACGCGCTCCACGACCCACACGTGTGGAACAGCCCTGAAGCGTGGTCGCTCGTCGTAAAAAATGTTGCCGACAAGTTCGCTGAAGTGGACCCGGATAACGCAGAAAAATACAAAGCCAACGCTGAGGGCTACGTCAAAGAGATCGATGCGGCGGTAGATGAGTCACGCGATCTTCTGGCTGACGGGAAGATCAAGCCACGCATCCTCGTCACGGGTCATGACGCGTTCAACTACTTTGGTAAGACATTCGACCTCGATGTGCACGCAACCGACTTCGTCTCAACCGAAGCGAAGCTCAGCGCCGCTGAACTTTCAAAGCTCGCTCAGTTCATTGCTGACAACAAGGTTCCGGTCATCTTCCAGGACAATCAGGCCAACCCTCAAGCAATCACAAGCCTCAAGGAAGCTGTACGAGCTCGCGGCTGGCATGTTGAGGTGTCCAAGGAAGAGCTCTTCGCAGACTCCTTGGGTGCCGAGGCCCCGATGGACACCTACATCGGCGCCCTCAAACACAACGCTCGCGCGGTAGCTGAAGCATTGAAAACCTCAGGAGAATAGCCGTGACAGATCTCGTCGCTCCCGCGTGCAGTACCCACAGCCTCTCGGTTGCTTACGATGCGGTGCCCGTTCTGCGCAACGTGGACTTCACGGTGCCGCAAGGAGTTGTTATGGGCATCGTTGGGCCAAACGGTGCAGGGAAATCGACCCTCATCAAAGCGATGCTTGGCCTCGTGAAACCGCTGACGGGAACCTCCGAGTTTTTCGGACAGCCGCTTTCGCGTGCGCGGAAACGAGTCGGGTACATGCCACAAACCACGAGTGTGGACTGGGACTTCCCAACCACGGTGCTCGATGTGGTCACGATGGGAACGTACGGATCGCTCGGTTGGATTCGTCGGCCGGGAAAGAAGGAACGAGCCCGCGCGGTCGCTGCCCTCGAACAGACCGGGATCGCTGATCTTGCTTCGCGGCAGATCGGTGAACTTTCCGGTGGGCAGCGCCAGCGGGTGTTCCTCGCCCGCACACTGGTGCAAGCTCCGGACCTGTATTTCATGGACGAACCGTTCCAAGGCATCGATGCGAAAAGCCAGCAAGCTATCGTCTCGGTCCTGCACACGCTCCGGAAGCAAGGCAAAACGGTCGTGATCGTGCACCACGACCTCGCAACCGTGCGCGAATACTGCGACCACGTGACCCTGCTGAACCGCCGCATCATCGCCTCCGGGCCGGCAGAACAGGCGTTCACGCGGGAGAACATCCGCGTCGCCTACGAGGTCACGGCAACAGACGATGCGTTCCTGGAGTTCACATCGTGAGCCTCATAGAATTCTTCAGCAACCACACCTACCGGATGGTGTTTTTCGGAACCATGACCATCGGGCTCGTAGCCGGTGCGCTCGGATCCTTCGCCTACCTGCGTAAACAGTCGCTCATCAGCGATGTGATCTCGCACGCCGCGCTGCCAGGTACGCTGCTCGCGTTCCTCACCGCAGTCGGTGTGCTGGGCACCGATGGACGCAACATGATCGGGCTGATCCTGGGCGCGGTCATCGTCGGAACCATCGCCGTGCTGTTCGCCAACGGCATCAGCCTCACCTCCAAAATCCGCATCGACACCGCGATGGCCATCTCGCTCACCGTGTTTTTCGGCGGCGGGATGCTACTCATGCGCATCATCGCCAATGGCGCCTACCCAGGCAAAGGCGGCATCCAGGACTACCTGTTCGGCAACGCGTCAGTGATCACCGTTGCGGACCTCGCAACCAGCATCACCATCGGGGTGATCGTTGTGGCACTCATGCTGGTGTTCTGGAAAGAGTTCACACTGCGGAGCTTCGACCCGGACCACTCCACGGTGCTCGGGTTCAGGGCGCGCACGATCGACACGCTCATGTTCGTGACTATCGTCATCGCGACCGTCATCGGTGTGAAGGCTGTCGGGCTCGTCCTCATGGTCGCATTCGTGGTGACCCCGCCAGCGGCCGCCAGACAATGGACACGCACACTGCCAAGCATGGTCGCTTTGTCCGCCGTAATTGGCGGCGTCGGCAGTGGAGTGGGAGCCTACCTGTCGATCGTGCTCGGGAAAGTGCCAACCGGCCCGCTCATCGTGCTCACACTGTTCGCGATCTTCCTGGTTTCGCTTCTGTTCGCGCCGCGCCGCAGCATCATCACCCGGGCCGTATCGCGCGCCCGTGCCCGCGCACACCTCAAACGCGAACTCTTGCACGAAGGGAACCTGCATGAAGGGAGCCGGCCGTGAGTTTCGTTGTTGGCACAATGCTGCTCGCCGTAGTGACCGCGCTGGCGTGCGCCCTTCCCGGCGTCTTTGTTGTCTTGAGGCGCAACTCGATGCTCGTGGACGCCATCAGCCACGCGATTTTCCCCGGGATCATCTTCGGCTACTTCCTCACCCGTAACTTCAACTCACCGCTACTGATCCTCGCCGCTGCGCTCGCCGGGCTGGTTGTGGTGCTCGGAAGCGAATGGCTTGCCCGCACAGGCTTGCTGACCGGCGACGCCCCGCAAGGTCTCATCTTCCCCGCTCTGTTCAGTGCCGGCGTGATCCTGGTGACGCTTGAATTCGCGAACATCCACCTCGATACCCACGCGGTCCTTGCAGGCGACCTCAACATCGCGGCCTGGCAGCCGCTCATCATCGCAGGAACACATCTCGGCCCTGCATATCTGTACGTGATGCTCGGTGTGCTTCTCATCAACGTCGTGTTCCTTACGCTGTTCTATTCGAAGCTCAAGGTCACGACGTTCGACCCCGAGTTCGCAACGAGCCTCGGCATCCGCTCGAGGCTCCTGAACACCGCGTTCATGTTCCTCGTCTCCGTCACCATCACCGCCGCGTTCAACGCGGCTGGCGCGATCCTGGTGATCGCCCTCGTCGTGGTGCCGCCAGCGACCGCCTACCTGCTCACCACCCGCTTACCGGTCATGATTGCACTCACCGCGCTCATCGCCATCGGGGGAGCGCTCGCCGGGTTCTGGGTCGCGTATGTGCTCAACGCTGCGACCAGCGCAGGGATGTCGCTGTTCTATGGGCTGGTGTTTGCGGCGGTGCTCGTTGTTACGAGGCTT
Organism: Pseudoglutamicibacter cumminsii; assembly: GCF_016907775.1. Taxonomy (NCBI): domain Bacteria; kingdom Bacillati; phylum Actinomycetota; class Actinomycetes; order Micrococcales; family Micrococcaceae; genus Pseudoglutamicibacter; species Pseudoglutamicibacter cumminsii. Next base: position 979,928 of record NZ_JAFBCO010000001.1, read on the forward strand.
CTACCCAGACAGCGTCAGAAGCGGCACGCCCTAGCATGAGGGGCTCGGTCTGCCCTTGAACGAGGATTTCAACTGTCTCGGAGTATGGCGCACTAGGGTGCGCTTCGAGGAGTGTTCCGAAACGGATGCCGTTTTCTGCGAGGAACTGCAACAGTTGTGGATCGTCGTCGGAGATCCGCTCAACCCGCGCCTTTGACCCCGGCTCGAGTTCCGTAAGGGGGATTGCGTCCGGGAGGGTGATGTCGCCGTCTGCGGTAGGGATCGGGTCGCCGTGCGGGTCACGCCTTGGGTGGCCCAGTAGCTCATCGAGCCGTTCGATCATGAAATCTGACACCGCGTGCTCGAGCGTTTCTGCTTCGTCGTGCACTTGATCCCACCGGTAACCTAGGGTTTCGAGCAGGAAGGTTTCGATCAGCCGATGCCGGCGCACCATTGCAATCGCGTGCTCGCGTCCGGTTTTTGTGAGGGTCACTTCGCCGTAAGGCGCGTGGTCAAGTAGACCCTGGGCGGTGAGCTTACGGACGGCATCGGACACGGAAGAGAGCCTGAGCCCCAGCCGGTCTGACATGAGTTTGGGTGTTACCGGGGCGTCTGACCATTCACCGAGGTACCAGACCACCTTCAAATAGTCCTGGGTGCTCGCGGACAATTCAGAAACGGACATATCGTAAGTCTAGCCTTCAACGGGCAGTTCAACCCCTACTCTTTAAGCGTCTGGTGACGGACTGTCCGGTGGTGCCCGGAATACGAGCGTCTATATATAAGGAATGGAGTGCCGATGGCGCGGGGACAAGAGAGCAAGCCGCATAGTGATCCTTTGGTGCGGCAGTACGAGATTTCAACGCTGGGTGCGTTGAAGTCCCCGAGGAAGCTGGTGCGTGAGGTTCTGGCGGGCCTTGTGGTTGCTCTGGCATTGATCCCGGAGGCGATTTCTTTTTCGATCATCGCGGGTGTTGACCCGGCGGTGGGCCTGTTTTCATCGTTCATCATGGCGGTTGTGATCGCGATTGCCGGTGGCCGTACGGCGATGATTTCTGCCGCGACGGGCGCTGTTGCGTTGGTGATTGCGCCGTTGATGCGTGACTACGGTTTCGATTATTTCGTTGCGTGTGTTTTGTTGGCGGGCGTTCTTCAGGTTGTTTTCGCGCTGCTGGGTGTTTCTAAGCTGATCCGTTTTGTTCCGCGCGCGGTGATGGTCGGGTTTGTGAACGCGCTCGCGATTCTGGTTTTTATGGCGCAGATGCCCCAGCTGATTGATGTTCCGTGGGTTGTGTATCCGCTGTTGGCGGCGGGCATCGTGATTTTGTGGTTGTTCCCTAAGATCACTGGCGCTGTTCCGCCGCCGTTGGTCGCGGTGGTTGTGATCACTGCTGTGGTGATGATTTTCGATATTAAGGTCCCGACGGTGGGGGACCAGGGCGAGCTACCTCATGGTTTGCCTCAGTTGTTTTTCCCGAATGTCCCGTTGACGTGGGAGACCCTGCAAATCATCGCCCCGTATGCGGCTGCGATGGCTTTGGTGGGTCTCATGGAGTCTTTGTTGACGGCCCAGTTGGTGGATAACATCACGGGGACCTCTTCGAATAAGAAGCGTGAGTCATGGGGTCAGGGCCTTGCGAACATCACGTCGGGTTTCTTTGGTGGCATGGGTGGTTGCGCGATGATCGGGCAGACCATGATCAACGTGAAAATTTCGGGTGCGCGCACGCGTATTTCGACGTTCTGCGCGGGTGCGTTCTTGCTGGTTTTGGTTTTGGTGTTTGATCAGTGGGTCGCTCAGATCCCGATGGCGGCGTTGGTTGCGGTCATGATCATGGTGTGTGTCTCGACATTTGATTGGCACTCGATTCACCCGCGGACGTTGCATACGCTCCCGAAGTCGGAGACGGCCATCATGGTGGTGACGGTCGCGACGGTTTTGTTGACGTCGAACCTTGCGATCGGCGTGATTGTGGGTGTTCTGACGGCCGCTGTGGTGTTCGTGCGGCAGGTTGCGCACGTGGTGCGCGTTGACCGTGAGCTTCAGGATGACGACGGCAATGTGCTTTCCGCTGATACGCCGGCTGATGAGGTGGCCCGGGCGGTCTATAGGGTGCGGGGCGCGCTGTTCTTCGGTTCGAGTAACGACTTCACGACGATGTTCCGCTACGGCGAGGACCCGGATGTGGTGAGTCTGGACTTGTCGCAAGCCCAGGTCTGGGACGCATCCTCGGTTGCTGCGCTGGATAGCGTTGAGGCAACATATGCGGAACAAGGTAAGCGGCTTGTCCTTGAGGGGATGAGCGAGAAGAGCCGCAGGGTTCACGGCCGCTTGAGCGGCGAGCTTGGAGGGAATTAGTTTCGGCTTAGTTGTCGTGGAGGAAAACAAAAGAAACCTGGTACGCGTCTTGTTGCGGGGCTGTCCGCTCTTGGTATGACGGCCGTGTTCCTGACCGGCTGCTCAGGTAAGGACCCGGATGAAGGGTTGTGCGAAGAAGTCACCGCGGCGCTAGAGTCTCGGGATATCTACGACCTGTCCGACGCTGACGACGCAGGTCGCCTACTTCAGGGGGGCCTTCCCGCGGACGAGCAACGTAAGGTCGAGGAGCAGTGGAAGGGCCTCTCTGAGAAGTGCGAGCCTTTCGCAGGCCTTACCGATGAGAACGAATAAGGTCTGTGGCGCTCGAAGTCTTTCCCGTAGTCTGTAAGAGTCACGATAGACCCAACCTCGGTGGAGGAAGACTCATGAAGCACGGTACGCGCCTGGTTGCAGGTCTTTCAGCTTTTGGATTGGCTGCGGCGTTCCTGACCGGTTGTGGCTCTAAGGACCCGGATCAAGCTTTGTGCGACGATGCAACTGCGGTCCTCGAGAAAGCGGGAGCGTCGAACACGCAGGAGCTGGATCAGAAGCTTGCGAACGACCCGGCAAAGCTAGCCGAGGTGGGTAAGGGTTTGCGTGAGGCAGCGGATAAGAACAAAGACTCCGAGCATGCTGCACCGGTCGACTTGGCGGGCAGGATGTTAGAGGTTGCCGCGAAGGCTAGCGGGGACCCTGGCCAGATGGATCCGGAAACCATGCAAGAACTCACCAAGTTGAATCAAGAAGCATCTTCTCCCGAGATAGACAAGAGCGCTAAAGAGCTCACCGAGAAGTGCCCTGCTTTTGTGTCTGGATAAGTAACTGCCTAGCGACTCACTAGGAGGCGGGCATGCAAACTGGCCGGGAACTACGCACCACAGCAGCTGAGCGCCGTTCGCCACGTGCCCGCCTCGTCGTAGGCTTGTCCGCGTTCGGCTTAGCAGCCGCGTTTCTGACGGGCTGCACGCCGAAAACCCCGGACCAACAGCTGTGTCACGACGCGACGCAGGTGTACAAGGATGCAGGCGCTCCAAACACGGAGGAACTAGCTCCGCTCGCCAAGGAAGACCCCGCTAAGCTCGCTGAAATAGGCGAGGGCTTTCGCGAGGCAGCGGAAAAGAACCAGGCTTCTAGGTACGCAGAAATGATCGACCTAACTGGCCGGCTTTTCGAGAGCCTGGCGGGGCTCGAGGGCGAGACAGACCCCAAGAAGGTTGATCCTGCCAAGACGAAACACCTCGCCGAGCTCATCCAAGAAGCCGAACTTCCAGAGACCAAACTGGATGCCCAGCGGTTCAAAGAGAAATGCCCTGCCCTATACAGCGACTCCGAGTACGCTGAGCCCGTTGGTCTCATGGGAAAGATGATGACCACGGCCTCTAGGCTCGATAAAGACCCGGATAATCAGGAGCTGCAAAACGAACTGAAGAGTGCAGCAGAACAGGCCGCCAAGCCTGGAGTTGCAGAGAGGGCCGATGAATTCGGTGATAAATGCCCGGCTTTCGCACCTTCGGGTTCGTAGCTTCTGCTATCTCCTGCGAGCCTGCGAGGACAGAGTTCACTCACTATTTACTTCCATTCCGGGCTGAAACCCTCGGAGCCCCGAGTGCTTCCGATAGGGTGTAAAAACCTATCTTGACCATATATTTGATGGAGGAAGACTGATGAAGCACGGTACGCGTCTAGTTGCAGGACTTTCGGCTCTTGGCTTGATGGGGGCCTTCCTGACCGGTTGCGGCTCAAAGAATCCTGATGAAGCGCTGTGTGAGGATGCGACAGCTGCGTTGGAAGCGGCTGGGGTTTCGCAGGCGAAGGATCTCGAGAAGATCATCCAGGAAGACCCTGCCAAGGCGGGGGAAGCCGGCAAGGGCCTGCGTGAGGCTGCGGAGAAGCACAACGACTCCGAGCACGCTAAACCAGTCGAGTTGACCGGCAAGCTCATGGAAGCTGCTGCGAAGGTCGCAACTGCGGAGGACCCTACCAAGGTTGATCCTGCAGTGATGCAGGAGATCACTCAGCTGTCTCAAGAGGCAACTTCTTCGGACCTTAAAGACAACGCTGATGAATTCGCTAAGAAGTGCCCGGCCTTCAACTCGAATAAGTAAGGCATCTGGTTGAGTTCTTGAGCTTTAGGACTGTTCTAAGGCGTGTTGGGCGGTTATTATCAGTTCAAGACTGACCAGATATAGATACGGAGTACACCATGGGCACTTTCATCGTTGGCGTTGACGGCTCGCAGACTGCCTTCAAAGCTGCTTCTCGCGCAGCAGAGCTGGCAGCACGCACTGGCGACACCCTCGTTGTGGTTTCGGCTCACTCCAAGGACAACACTGAAGTTGTCAACATCGGCACGGATACGTGGGTTCTCGATGACGCTGACCTCGCGGGTGACCTCGCTCGCCGTGTTGCTGATCGTCTCGTGGAGAAGGAACCTGAGCTCAAGGTAGAGACGGCAGCGATGTTCGGTAAGCCGGTTGATGCCCTGATCAAGGCCGCTAAAGAGCACGATGCTGACGTGATTTTCGTTGGCAACGTTGGCACGCATGGTCTCGGTCGTGTGCTCGGTTCTGTCGCTACCGGCGTCGTGCATAACGCTCCATGCGACGTCTATGTTGTCCGAACCTCCGGAAACTAACTTTCCATACTCACTAGATATGCCCGCGCAGCTGAACCGTCTGCGTCTGTGGTGCGCACCCGGGACCAGCCCCGATAAGTGGCTGCAACGCTTCGGTGAAGCCCGCCCTGACGTCACGGTTGAGCTGATCGCGGGCGTATCTGATTCCGTAGCCTTCGATGAGCTGCTTCGCTTCCGCGTGGATGTCGCGTTGGTGCGCCACAACGTTGATGAGGCGTTGACACAACGTGAGTTCCCCGGTGGTGTGCGATTGCATGCGGTCGGCCTGTATGACGAGGACGCCGCGATTGTTGCGGCCCGGGATCATGACGCTGAATACTGGGACGAACACGATTCGATCCCGCTCGGAGACGCCGCTGAATGGATGCGCCTCGACCCAGCGGACTATCCGGATGATGTTTCCGGGCAACGGATGATGGTTGACGTCGTCGCCACTGGCGCTGGGGCTGTAGCCGAATTACCTTTTCCGTTAGCAAGGATGCTTTCCCGTAAGGACGTGGTGGTTCGCCGGCTGCAGGTAGAGCCCCGCACACGTGTATCGGTTGTCTGGGTGCACCCGGACTCTGCTGATGTGGTTACTGATACGGAGCTTTCGGACACTGAACGCGAATCCCGTGAAGCTGTCATTCAGGATTTCGTGGGGATTTTGCGTGGGCGCAGAGCGGGATCCTCGCGCGCCTCAGCGCAGATGGCGGAGAAAACGGCTCAGTCCGGCAAACAGAAAACTCCTGCCCAGCAGAAAGCTAGGACGTCTCGAAAAGGCTCTGCTCAGCGGTCATCTGTGAGACGCTCAGGTTTTTCTCGAAAAGTACGCAGGAAGCACTAACTTTCGCTGTATACGCTGTTCTCTAGGAGCTTGCCTGTGTGGGCGTCTCAGCGACCCCGAAAGTGCGTGACTGTTTCTATTTAATTCATCTAAATCGATCTAATCGACGTGAATATGAGCGCTCTTCATGCGAGATGTGTGGGAAAATAGCCGAGTCAGATAGAAATATCAATCAGAGAATATAGCCGATGATTGATAAATCGCATTGACCTTACATCAGAAAAATAATCAGGAGAATTCAACCCCATGACGACAAGCGATCATGACAATACTGAAGAGACACTCATTGAAGGGCCTGACTCGTCGTCACACGTTCTGCGTAACACTGTGGTCGCGGATCTAGGCCGTCGCATCGTTCATGGCGATATTCGTAGCGGCGCGCGTTTTACGTTGGACGACATTCAGGACCATTTCGATGTGTCTCGCACGGTTGCGCGTGATGCGATGCGAATTTTGGAGTCCATGGGTTTGATGTACGCGAAGCGCCGCGTGGGTTTGATCGTTACTGGTGCGGACCAGTGGCGTGTACTTGACCCGCAGGTTATGTCGTGGCGTTTGTCAGGGCCGTACGGCGAAACACAGTACCGTGAACTCATCGAGCTGCGGCAGGCGGTAGAGCCGTTAGCGGCCGCTGGGGTGGCGCTGAACGCTTCGCGCGAGATTAAAAATGAGATCATTCAGCTCGCTGGTCAATTGCGTGATGCTGCGGACTCGGGTGATGTGGAAGAGCTGATTCGTATTGATACAGCGTTTCACGAGCTAATTTTCACTCACAGTGGCAACTCGCTGTTTCGGATGTCGCCGGTGGTACTCCGGGAGATGATCCGCCGTAGTGTGACTATTGATGGGCAGCTGACGCATCCGAGTGAAACGATGCTGAATCAGCATGATGCGCTGGCTCTTGCGATCTCTTCGGGTAGCGCCGAGCGTGCCCGCAAGGCGAGTGAATGCATTGTGAATGAAATTGCGGCAAAGCTATCTTCTAAGGGAGATGCTGTCGAAGGGTAGAGCTTTCTGACAATTCTGCTCTGAGATGTCTGCTGTTCAAAGGTGATCTCCGCCTTCTGAAGGTGACAATGAGCCCCCTTTTGAAGGTGACAATGAGCACAGTTCGGTGCACCCTGGTTATAGTCAGGATGAATCGTAGGCTCAATCCGCAGAAGGTGCACCATGGAGTTTGGGGAGTTCTCAACAGTCAACGTTTCTGAGCGTGGGGACGCTCTGCTTGTCAGCATTAACAGGCCGCAAGCGATGAATGCGTTGTCCACTCAGGTGGTCGCTGACCTTGATGCGGTGGTCACCAAGTGCGTCCAGCTCCTAGAATCGGCACCCGAGCAGGGCTGGCCTTTCCGCGCCGTGATTATCACAGGCGAAGGTGAGAAGGCTTTCGCGGCGGGCGCTGACATCGTTGAGATGAGCGACTACGACCCGGAGCAGGCGCGCGCGTATGCGGAGTCGATGCATAAGGTCACCCTGGCGTTAGAGGCACTACCTGTCCCGGTGATCGCCGCGGTGAACGGCCATGCGCTCGGCGGCGGCTGCGAACTGGCATTGGCGTGCGATTGGATCATCGCTTCTGAGAACGCGTCGTTCGGTCAGCCGGAGATCACCCTGGGCATCATTCCGGGCTTTGGCGGGTGTGTGCGTTTGCCTCGCAGGGTCCCGCTGGGTGTGGCTCGCGAGATGATCCTCACCGGCAATCCTCTGAAAGCTCGGCGTGCGCTCGAGGTTGGGCTGGTTAATTGCGTGTGCCCGGATAAGGAAGCGTTGTTGGAGTGCGCTGATGAGCTGGTCGCCTCGATTGCTCGGCGCTCCCCGGTTGCTGTCGGTCAAGCTAAGCGGACCATGGCGCAGGCGGATACGCTCACGGTCCGTGATGGCCTGAACGTTGAATTGGGTGCGTTTTCGGCCGTGTTCGGTTCGGAGGATTCGCGCGTGGGGCGGCAAGCTTTTGTTAACAAGCAGGCCGCTGAGTTCCCTGGCCGCTGAGTCCCCGGTCCGCTGAATTCCCGAGCCCGCTAGTGCTGGGTTGAGTGATTGTTGTAGGTTGCGCGCATGTTGGTGATTGGTGAGGCTCTCGTCGATGTTCTTCAAAAGCCCGACGGGAGTGTTTCGGCTCATACGGGTGGTTCGCCCCTGAATGTCGCTGTGGGGTTGGCGCGTTGTGGTGGCCGGGTGACGTTTGCGACGCGTCTGGGTGACGATGATGCGGCCCGGATGGTTTTGGAGGCGTTGCAGCGTGAAGGCGTTGAGGTTTTCACGCCGCCTATGACTGGTTCGACGACTGTTGCGCGTGGTTCGGTGGGTTCTGATGACCGTGCGGAGTATTTGTTTGAGTCGCTGACGTGGGATCTTGGTCCGGCTGATGACGAGCTAGTCGAGTTGGCTGCTGGGGCTTTGGTGGTGCATTCGGGTTCGTTTGCGGCTTCGTTGGATCCGGGTCGTTTTGCTGTGTTGAATTCGATGCGTAAGGCGCGTGGGCGTGCGTTGGTGACGTTTGATCCGAATGTTCGCGCGGATACGGCGGGTACGCGTGAGGTTGAGGTTGAGCGCATTGAGGAGGTTGTTGCGCTGGCCGATGTGGTGCGGGCTTCGGATGAGGATTTGGAGTGGTTGTATCCGCAGTCTTCTGCGTTTGAGACGGCGAGCCGTTGGCTTTCTATGGGGCCTTCGCTTGTTGTGGTGACGAGTGGTGGTAGCGATGCGGTCGCGATGACGGCTGAGCATGTTGTGGTTCGTGCGGCGCGGTCTGTCGATGTGGTGGATACGGTGGGCGCGGGTGATGCTGTGATGGCGGCGGTGATTTCTGCGCTGGTTGATGCCGGTTGTGGTGGTGTTGGGGCTGCTGAGCGGGTGAGTGCTTTGTCTGAGGCGCAGGTTTCGCGTTTGTTGGACGTGGCGTTGGCTGCTGGCGCGTTGGCGGTTGAGTCGGAGGGGGCTAATATTCCGTCGCGTGAGCGGATTTTGGATGTGGTTGGTCCGGTGGCGGATGGTCGCGAGGGGGTTTTGTTGTGAAGCTTCTAGCGACTGATCTGGATGGGACGGTTGTTCGTCGTGATGGGACGATGTCTGACCGGACTGTTGAGGCTTTGCATGCTGCCCGTGATGCGGGTGTGCATGTGGTTTTGGTGACGGGGCGTCCGTTGCGGTGGCTGGGTCCGGTGCGTGATCGTTTGGGCGATTTGGGCTCGGTGATCGCGTATAACGGGGCTGTTTTGTTTGATGATTCGCGTGGCTTGGTAGTGGAGGCTGCGGAGATTGGTGCTGACGCGATGCGTGAGGCGCGGGATCGGATTTTGTTTGCGGCTCCGGATGCGTTGTTTGCTGCGGAGACGTTGGAGGGGATCGTCGCGGAGCCGGGGTTTATTCCGAACCGGTATCGCGCGGGTTTTGTTGATGTGGGTGCCCGCGTTTCGGAGTCAGGTTTGGATTTCGATGAGGCGGTTGCGCAGCGTACGGTGAAGCTTTTGGCTAAGCGGCCGTCGGGTAAGGCGTCTGAGTTCGCGGCTGTGGTGGGGCGTGCTGTGGATGATGTTGTGACGTTGACGCATTCTGCGTTCGATGTCGCGTTGTTGGAGATGTCCGCGCCGGGGGTCGACAAAGCGGCGCGTTTGCGTGATTTCGCGGCCTCTTTGGGTGTTGCGCGTGAGGATGTGTGGGCGTTCGGGGATATGCCGAATGATATTCCGATGCTCGCGTGGGCTGGCACTGGTGTTGCGGTGGGCCCGGATTATCAGATTGTTGCCGATGCTGCGGACCGTGTGGTTGGTCCGGTGCATGAGGATTCGGTTGCAATTGAGATTGAGCGGGTCTTGAAGCGCTTGTGATCCGGTGGGCCCAGTGAGCCCCGCTCGGCGACCCCGAGAAGTCCCTTCCCGCTAGCGTGCGCGGCGGCCGTGCTGGCGTTCGCCGGTGGTGCGGCCGTGGCGTGGGTCGGCGGCCACGGCGTAGTGGAGGAGCGCGCGGATTTCTGGCGCGTACTCCGCCTGGGTCTCTGGGTGCGCGTCGCGTAGCAGCTCCATGAGCGAGAGGTAGCTGCGCACGTGGGCGAGCAACGTTGCCGGCATGAGGTATTCCAACAGGTCGTCGACCTTGGTGGGGGAGTCGACTGCGAGTGGCGCGAGGTAGTTGGTCAGGAGGGCCTTCATGGGTTCCTGGGTTGGCTCTGCGCGGAGGACGCTGCTGAGTTCTGGAGCGATCCCCGAGATGGCCAGGAGTGGGTTGGTGTAGGACGCGGCGCTCCAGCCGATGAACATGATCGGGTTGCGGCGGGAGTCGGGTAGCAGGATGCTTTCGCTGTCGGGGTTGAGCTGGTTGTAGACCAACGGCAACTGGGTAGAGGCGAGCGCTGCGGAGGCGTCCTCGAGGTGGCGTGCTTCGCGTGCGAGGAACGAGAGCGTCTCGTCTTCGATCCGTAGCGGATGGTTGTCTGGCATGCTCGCGTGGATGTCGAGCGCGTTGTAGTAGTGCTCTGGCCAGGAGTTGTCGGGGTAGGCGAGCGCGCCGAGGTTCATGAGGCGTTCGCTGTTGACTACGGTGGCTTGGTGGAGGTCCGAGGCCTCTGTGAGGACACGGCCGATGAGTTCGGTTGCGGCTTCGTTTTCTTCAGGGCTCGGAGTGTGGCCGCGGTGGCCCCGCTGCCGCTGTGGAATGAGCGAAGACAGTGGGGTGCCGATGCCGGGGCTCAGGATCCACCCTTGTTCCGGTTCCACCGCGATGGGGACGGGAACGTGGCCTTCGGTGACCGCAGCGAGGTGCGCTGTCAGTGTCGCTTCCGCTGCACGGGCAGGGGCGGTGGCCTTGAAATAGATGGTTCCCGCGGGAGTCTCGATGCTGTAGACGGTTGCCGCGAGCGTTGTAGACACAGGGGTGAGCTCGGCTTCGCACTCGATTCCGAGCACGTCGAGGGCGTGCTGAACCCAGCCGCGGGCGGTCTCCTGCCAGCCCTCGGTTTTCCAGGTGTCTACCCATTCACTCATGTCTGTTCCATCCTAGGACGGCGCGGCCCCTTGTGCACCTCTTGGATCTACTAGCCTAGCTTGCCAGGCTTGGCGCCTTGTGGTTCGTCCACCTGGGTGGGGACGGTTTTGCGCCACAGAGCGATTCCGCGCATCACGTGGTAGATCACCAGGGTTGCGATGGTTCCGAGCGCGATGCCGTCGAGGGTCAGGCCCGCGATCATGAGGACGTTCTCGCCGCCATTGAGGGCGATCGCGATGATGAGGCCCGCGCCGGCGGTCATGAGGTTGATCGGGTTGCCGAAGTCGACCTGGTTCTGAACCCAGATGCGGGCGCCCATGATGCCGATCATGCCGTAGAGCACGATGCCCGCGCCGCCGAGAACACCCGGTGGGATGGTCGCGATGACGGCGCCGAATTTAGGCATGAAAGACAAGACGATCGCGACGAAACCGGCGATCCAGTATGCGGCGGTCGAATACACGCGGGAGGACGCCATGACGCCGATGTTTTCGGCGTAGGTCGTGGTACCAGAGCCGCCCGCGGCACCCGCGAGCATCGTCGCGAGGCCGTCACCCATGAGGGTTTTACCGTTGAGGTGGTCATAGCTCTTACCCGTCATGACGCCGACGGTGCGGACGTGGCCCACGTTTTCTGCGATCAGAACGAACAGAACCGGCAGGAACAGCAGGATCACGTGCAGATCGAACGTTGGGTGGTGGAATGCTGGCAGGCCAACCCACGCGGCTTCCTTAACGGGGGCGAAATCGATTTCACCCTGCGGGAGCGCGACGAGGTAGCCGATCACGATGCCGAGCAGGATCGACAACCGGCCCAGCATCCCTCGGAACAGGACGGAACAGATCACGACAGCCGCCATCGTGCTGAAGGTTGTGAGCGTGTATTCCTTCATCTTCGGGACGGTCGAGCCCGCGAGGTTGAGGCCGATGAGCGCGACGATCGTGCCCATCACGGCCGGCGGCATGAGCGCGTGAATCCACCCGGTTCCGGTGCGGTTGACGATGACGCCCACCAGGAACAGGGCAAAACCCGTCACGAGCACGCCGCCGAGCGCGGCACCGAAGTTATCGCGGCCCGGGCCCATCGCAGCGCTGACCGGGGCGATGAACGCGAAAGAAGAACCGAGATAGCTCGGGATGCGGTTGCCCGTCACGAGCAAGAAGATGATGGTTCCGAGGCCCGAGAACAGCAGGGTCGTGGTCACCGGGAAGCCAGTCAGCGCCGGAACCAGCACAGTCGCGCCGAACATCGCCATGACATGCTGAACACCGATGCCGATGGTCTGCGGCCAGTGGAGGCGCTCATCAGGGGCAACAGCTGCGTTCGGTGCAACGGTGCGGCCATCGCCGTGGACAGTCCAGCTGAACATCGGCTTGCTCTTATCTAGCATGGTTCTCCCTGAATGACGCCGTCCTCGAAACCCCGCCCGAACAATACGCGGGCATCCCTGACCGCGGCGCACAGCGTCGCGAAAGCATGGTGGGGTCGAAGCGTTATTTTACTCCGCGGCATGCGAACAGACGAACTCAGACGAGAGATGTTCTTGGCCGCGCGAATCCGAGCCCATAGGATCGAAACATGATGGCCTCAAACGTCACACCTGAAAACGCTGCCCGCATCCGCACCGCCCCAGAAGGCGTAGAAAAGCGTGGACTCCACGAGACAGTCACGCACATCCGCGACGGCGCGCACTCTCGCATTGCCCACAAGCGGCGCTTCAGGATCGCCCAGCTCGACGCGCTCGAAAAGCTGCTCGCAGAGAACCGTGACGAACTGCTCGAGGCGCTCGCCGAAGACCTCGGGAAGTCAGCAACCGAATCCTCCGTGGCTGAGCTGCAAGTTGTTCAGGGCGAAATTGAGCACGCCCGCCGCCACCTCGACGACTGGATGATGCGCCGGAAAGTGTCCTCGCCCATCGCGCTGGCCCCTGCATCGGCCACCGTGATGCCACGGCCTAAAGGGCTCGTGCTCATCATCGCGCCGTGGAACTACCCCGTGAACCTCACGCTTGGGCCGCTCGTTGCGGCGCTCGCCGCGGGCTGCTGCGTTGTGCTCAAGCCGAGCGAGCTGGCGCCTGCTACCGCGGACGTCTTGACGCGGTTGATCCCGAAATACCTCGACCACCGGACTGTGGCGGTCGTCAACGGTGCCGCAGAAGAAACCCAAGAGCTCCTGAAAGAACAGTGGGACCACATTTTCTTCACCGGTTCCGAGAAGGTAGGACGCATCGTCTACCGCGCGGCGGCGGAACAGATGACGCCGTGCACGCTCGAACTCGGCGGGAAGAGCCCCGCAGTGGTCGTGGACGGCAACATCAAGACGATCGCGCGCCGTATCGCGTACGGAAAGTTCATGAACGCCGGGCAGACGTGCGTGGCCCCCGACTACATCCTCGCGGTCGGCTCACGCGTGAGCCGCGGGCTTGAGAAAGAACTGCCTGCCGCGATCCAACAGTTCTACGGCGCAGACCCGCAGAACTCACCTGACTATCCGCGCATCATCACCCCACGCCATGCAGAGCGGCTCGCGGGCTTCCTCGACCAAGGCCGCGTTGTCACCGGCGGAACAGCGGACGTAGAGGACCGCTACATCGCCCCGACGGTGCTCGCCGACGTCGACCCCGAGGCGCCCGTCATGCAAGAGGAAATCTTCGGTCCGATCCTGCCGATCATCGAGGTGGATACGCTCGATGACGCACTCGACTTCATCGAAGACCGGCCAGACCCGCTCGCCGCATACCTGTTCTCTGACAAGGCAGGAACCCACCGGGTTTTCGAAGACAACGTGCGTGCCGGCGGAATCTGCATCAACGCGGCCGTGATCCAACTCGCGGTCCCATCGCTGCCGTTCGGTGGCATCGGCGCTTCCGGAATCGGTCAGTACCACGGCAAAGCAGGCTTCGACGAGTTCAGCCAAGACCGGCCAACCCTGTCCAAGCCGCTACGCTTGGACACCCTGAGGGTCGCTTACCCGCCATACGGGGCAACCAAGTCGAAACTGCTGAAAGAGCTTCTGTAGGCGGTGCTTACGCGGCGTGGGTTGCGGTGGCGGTGTCACTGCAACCCACGCCGTAGCTCGCCTAGATGAGGCTTTCCGAGGCCAGCTCACGTTGCATCAACGCCGCGATGCACAACAACTGGAGCTCGGAACCCATCCGGCCGATCAGCTGAGCCGACATCGAGAACCCATCCGGAGTCCACCCCACCGGAACGGTCACAGCCGGCACCCCGGCGACGTTCACCATCGACGTGTACGGCGTGTACAGGCACTGCAAGCGGTAGTCCGTTGCGCCATCGTGCTCCGTGAAATAACCGATCCGCGGCGGAGTGTCAGCCATCGCAGGGGTCACCACAACATCGAACGAACCCCACGCAGTCGACATCGCGCCACCGATCTCCAGGAGCCGCTCATTCGCGTTCTCCTGCTCCTGCGGGGTGCGGGCCTGCGCCTCAGTACGGAACGACGCCGCGAGGTCACCCAGCTTGTCCTCATACTGGATCGGGGCGCGGCCCAGGCCGGCGGTCCAGACTCTGCGGAACGTCTCGTCGTAGTCGCTCGGAGCTTCCCACGGGGACTCCTCGACCGCGGCTCCCAAGCGCTCCAAAACCGCGCAAGCCCGTGCGAAAGCGGCCTCGGCGGCAGGGGAGATCTCGACTGGCAACGCGGCATCAAACGCGCTCGCACGCGTGAAGCCCACGTGCAGGCCAGAGAGACCCTCGGAATGATCCAGCGTGTTGATTACGGCGTCCAAGGCCGGGGTTGCTGAGTGACCAGCCGCAAGCCGCGAACGATCAAACAGCAGGCCATCCAGCATCAACGCGGCGTCACGAGCGTCTCGCCCCAACGGGCCAGTCACGGCGAGCTTCGGGGCGCCCCAACGGTCAACGGCAGACACGGTGCCGTCCTCATCAGTGATGTCCTCAACCATCGCGCCGCGGCCCAGCTTGAGGCCCACAAGCCCCGTGGCGGAGGCCGGAATACGAACCGAACCGCCACCGTCATTACCCGGCGCAACCGGCATCAAACCGCCAGCGACCGCCGCGGCAGCGCCACCCGAGGAGCCGCCAGGAGTGAGTGAAACGTCCAGCGGATTCCGAGCAGGCGGATGAATAGGGTTCTCCGAATGGCACGAAAGGAGAAACTCGGGAACCGCCGTCTTGGCGAAGAGATTCGCACCAGCGGAACGCAACCGGGACGCGTGCAAGCCATCCTCGCCCACGACCCCATGGTCCACCGCGGCAGAACCGTGCGTAGTAGGCAGACCCGCAACGTCTAGGCCGTCCTTCAAGCCCATCGGCAACCCAAGCAACGGCGGGACGCGCTTACCCAATGCGGCAGAATCATCGCCGGCGGAGTTCGATGCGGCGGCAGGGTCTGCGGTGGCGGAGCCGCGGAAGCCGGCCAGCGCATCGTCGGCTTCACGCGCCTGAGCCAACAGCATGTCCTCATCCCACGTGACGACCGCGTTCAGGTCGGGGTTCTTGGAGCGCACCCGCTCAGCTACGTCCTGGGCGATCTCAACCGCGGAGATCTCGCCCGCAAGCAACTGACGCCGCAATTCGCTAGCCAGCGGCAAACCATCATCAACCCTGCGAGGAACACCAGACAACGCTTCCGGAATCTCAAAACTCATACAACCATGATGCCAACCCGCACCCACAGCGTCACACGAACGCCACGAAAACAAAGCACACCACGAAAACAAACTGCCCCACGAAAACAAAGAACACAGAGGCGCTCGATACAGTGGGACATCTGTAGGCTGGGAACCACAAATACCGGCCACACCGTGAGCAAGGAGGACACCATGTCAGACCTCTTCGAAAACGTCAGCGTCAACGACGTCCCAGAGAACGCAGCGATCCTCGATGTTCGCGAACAAGACGAATGGGACGCCGGGCACATCGTCGGTGCGCGTCACCTGCCGTTGAGTGAACTCATGCAGCGCTACGAAGAGCTTGATCCAGACGAGGACCTCTACATTGTGTGCCGCACCGGTGGCCGCTCGATGCAGGCTTGCGGCTGGCTTGCAAACCAGGGGTACAGCGTCTTCAACATCGCAGGCGGTTCCGGCGCATGGCTTGATGCCGGCAAGCCGATTGAATGCGATAACGGCGAAACCCCACGCATCAAGTAAGCCGCATCAAGTTAGCCGCGCACACCCGTAGCGGACTCCGCCTGTGTATGTCGCGCTGAGCATACACAGGCGATATATACATATCTGCGCATATGAGGACATTGCGACCGTGAAATACACCTACCTGGGACCAGCCGGAACCTTCTGCGAACAGGCCCTCCTCACACTCCCTGGGCCCGCCGCGGAACCTGAGCACAACCGAATCCCAGCCACCAACGTCGACGCAGCACTCCAGCTGGTGCGCGACGGTGAGGTTGACGCGGCCGTCGTGCCCATCGAAAACTCCGTCGAAGGCGGCGTCTCCGCGACCCTCGATGCGATCGCGGCAGGCGACTCGCTCCATATCGTTGCCGAGGCCGTGATCCCTGTGACCTTCCAACTCGCTGCACTACCTGGCATCGAGAGTCTTGAAGAGATCCGAACTATCTCAACCCACGGCCACGCGTGGGCCCAATGCCGGCAATGGGCACAAAACACGATCCCGAATGTCGATTTCCTGCCCGCATCATCAACCGCGGCAGGCGCGCTCGGGCTGCTTGAAGAGAACCCGGCGTATCAGGCAGCGATCTGCTCGCCGTTGGTAGCGGAGCGCCACAACCTCAAGGTGCTCGCCGAAGGGATTGAAGACAACCACGGCGCTGTTACGCGTTTTGTCATGGTCCAGAAACCTGGCCGCATCCCAGAAGCGACAGGATCAGATAAATCGACGATCGTCGTCGAACTGACCCACGACCGCCCCGGCGGCCTGCGTGAAATCCTCGACCACTTCGCAACCCGCGGCGTCAACCTGACCCGCATCGAATCCCGGCCCACCGGAACCGGGCTCGGCCAATACTTCTTCTCGATCGACCTTGAAGGCCACATCAGCGAACCCCGAGTCGAAGAAGTACTCCACGGGCTGCACAGGATCAGCACCTATATCCGGTACCTCGGCTCCTACCCATCAGCTACCCCCGTGGTCGTCAACGTGCCACCTCACGCAACGCCCGAGGCCTACCAAGCCGCCGACGCCTGGCTCAACGAAATCCTTGCGGGCAACAACCCAGCGTAAGCCGGCACGCCGGCGCTAACTGCGCAGAACGCCGAGCGCCTTCCGGAAACCCTCTGGCAGCATCGCCAGCAAATCCCCACCCGGAGAACACCGATCCACCGGGCGAGGAACACGCAACCGCAACGCGTGCTTCACAACCTCTGAAGTCAACGTCGTCACCTCACCCACCGGATCACCATCGATCTGCGCCATCACAGGCTTCAAGGGGCGCACCGAAATCTTCCGCGTCTGCACATGCGCCATCAGCCGCGTGCGCAAATCCTTATGCCACAGCGTTTTCAGGCCCACAATCGACCACCCCAACGCCGTCCGCGGCCTATACAACACCACATCCTGCACACCATCAGACATCGAAGCGCCCGGCGCGAACTCGATACCGCCCTGAATGAAGCCCGCATTCGCCATCACAATAGTGCGGAAATCAACCGTTTCCCACGCGCCCTCACCAAGCCGAACACGAGCCTCCTTAGGGAAACCCGCCAACCGTTGCAAGCCAGCCACAACATACGCGCCCGGACCAATCACCTTCTTCAACACGTGATTCGTGCTCGACATGACCTCCGCGTCGATCCCCACGCCAGCGGCAACAAGACTCAACTGCGAATCAACAGACCGGTCCCGCTTGACCAACTCAACCCGCAACGCATCCACCTGGTGCACTTCACCCAGCAATGCAGTACGGATCGCACCCGAAACATCATCGGGATCAATACCCATATTCCGGGCCAACAAATTCCCCGTGCCCAGAGGCAAAACAGCCAACTCAACATCGCTACGGCCCACCAAATACTCCGCAACAACGCGAATCGTGCCGTCCCCACCACCAACAATGATCAGATCCGCACCCGCAGCCAACGCCTCCGCGGCCTGACCCGCCCCCGGATCATCCTCCGTCGTCTCAAAAAACAACGGCTCCGCCAAACCCTCAGCCCGCGCAACCTCACGGATCTCCTCGCGGATCGCCTCCAAACCAGGCTTACCGCCGTTCAAAATCACCGCTGGTTGAACCACGAACGCACCAAAACCTTTCACACCGGTTCACGAACAGGTCGTCACCATAGATTACCGGCCAGGCTACGCAACTATGAACAACACAAGGCACAACAAACCCCTCAAAATGCACGTGACAGGTAGGCTTATAACCATGATCGACTTGAAAGACCTGGCCGAAAACCCAGAGAAATACCGTGCATCCCAACGCGCCCGCGAAGCCGACGAACAACTCGTTGATCGCGTTCTCACGGCCGACTCCGAACGCCGCAGCGCGCTCGCCGAGTTCGAATCACTCCGAGCAGAACAAAAAGCGTTCGGTAAGAAAGTCGCTCAAGCCTCCGGCGAAGAAAAACAAGCCCTCCTCGAAGGCGTCAAACAGCTCGCCGGCCAAGTCAAGACCGCGGAAGCCGCCGCAAACAAAGCCCAGGAACAGCGCGACGAGATCGCCGCATCGTTCCCCAACCTCATCATCGACGGCATCCCAACCGGCGGCGAAGACGACTTCGCCGTCCTCAAAACCCTCGGAACCCCACGCGACTTCACCGCCGAAGGCTTCGAACCGCGAGACCACCTCGAACTCGGCGAAATCCTCGGTGCGATCGACATGGAACGCGGCGCGAAAGTCTCCGGATCCCGCTTCTACTTCCTCAAAGGCGTAGGCGCACGCCTAGAAATGGCCCTCATCAACATGGGCATGGACCTCGCACTCCGCAACGGGTTCGAACCGATCATCACGCCAACACTCGTACGCCCACAAACGATGCGCGGAACCGGCTTCGACGTCGAACACGACGACGAAATCTACCGCCTCGAAAAAGACGACCTCTACCTCGTCGGCACGTCCGAAGTTGCGCTCGCCGGCTACCACGCCGACGAAATCCTCGACCTCAGCGGCGGTCCCCTCAAGTACGCCGGCTACTCCACCTGCTACCGCCGCGAAGCCGGCTCCGCAGGCAAAGATACCCGCGGCATCATCCGCGTGCATCAGTTCAACAAGCTGGAAATGTTCATCTACTGCCAGCAAGAACAAGCCGAAGAACTCCACGAGCAACTGCTCGCGTGGGAAGAAGAAATGCTGCAGTCCCTCGGGCTCGCCTACCGCGTCATCGACACCGCGGCAGGCGACCTCGGAACCAGCGCCGCACGCAAATTCGACTGCGAAGCGTGGGTACCAACCCAAGGAACCTACCGCGAGCTGACCTCCACATCGAACTGCACCACGTTCCAGGCCCGCCGCCTCAACGTGCGTGAACGCGTAACCGACGCGGAAGGCAAGAGCAAGGGCACCCGCTCCGTAGCGACGCTCAACGGAACGCTCGCAACCACCCGCTGGCTCGTCGCGATCCTGGAAACCCACCAGAACGCCGACGGTTCGGTCACCATCCCAGAAGTCCTACGCCCATACATGGGTGGAATGGAAAAGCTCGAACCCATCCAGCGGTAGCCGTGCCGCGCTAGCTAGAGCGCACGGCTACCCGAGGGCCCGCCCCACAAAGAATCCCAGCTGAAAGAGCAAGGTTGAGATGAGTGAGAACAGCCCGTACATGATCTGCCTCGACGTCGACGGCACCATCGTCGACCATTCAGGCGAACTCTTCGAACCCGTCCGCGAAGCCGTCCACGCAGTCAGGCGGGCGGGCCACGAAGTCATCATCGCAACAGGCCGCTCGCTCCCTGCGACGTTGCCTGTTGCGGAGGCTTTGGGGATCGATAAAGGCCACGTGGTCTCCTCCAATGGCGGCGTCACCGCGCAGCTCGACCCCGCGTATTCGCGTGGATTCTCGGTGGTCGACCGGCGTACTTTTGACCCCGAACCGGCTCTGCGGGCCCTCCAGGAAGCGCTCCCCGTGGCGAAGTTCGCGATCGAAACAGACAAAGGCGACTTCCTTTCGACCGAACGCTTCCAAGACGCGAGCTTCGGCGTCCAGGCCCGCGGCGTCAGCCTCGAGGAAATGATGGAAGCCGATGCGGTGCGGCTCGTCGTGTTCTCAACCGACTCAACCGCGGAAGACTTCGGCCGTGCCGTCGAAGGCATCGGCCTCTCTGGCGTCACCTACTCCGTCGGCTGGTCCGCGTGGCTCGACATCGCCGCGCACGGCGTAACGAAAGGCTCCGCACTCGAAGCGTTGCGCTCACGGCTCGGCTTCCCGATCGAAAAGACCGTGGCGGTCGGCGACGGCCGCAACGACATCGAAATGCTGGCATGGGCCGAACGCGGCGTAGCGATGGGACAAGCCGTTGAAGAGGTCCGCGCAGCAGCCGGCGAAGTCACCGGCCACGTCAACGACCACGGCCTCGCCGACGTCCTGAACTCACTGCTGTAGTTTTCTAGTCCTCGACTTCAGCGATAGCGCCGCGGACCGCGGCCTCCAGCCGTTTCGCAGCGTGTCCCGTGCGTCCAGAAGCCCACGGAGCAACCAGCTCCAAGTGCCGCGCGAAACGTGCGTCTTCAAACGGAACCAACGCAACATCGTCGTTCACCATGTGCTCAGCAAGATGCGGAATCAAACCCACCGCAAGCCCCGCACCCACCAAGCCAAGCAGCGACGGCAGGTCATCAGTGCGCAGCGTCGAAATGTTCAGCTGAAGCCCCGCGCCGGCGAACACATCCATGACCACCTGGTCCATAGGGTCCCCTTCCTTGGTGCCCAAAGCCCAGCGTTCACGTGCGAGCGGCGCCAAATCATCAGCGCGAATAACACTGCGCTCAGCCGCCCAATGATCCGTAGGGACCGCCAATAAGAGCTCATCCTTGTATAAAGGAATCCGCAACGCACGCGGACCGAGAGCCAGCGGATAGCCCTCGACCGCGTAAATGATCGCCGCATCCAGATCCCGGCGCTTGATGTGCTGGATCAGATCCGGGCTTTCCTCAAGGGTCGGCTCAGCCTCGAAACCAAGCAGTTCAGCATTGCGAACAATCGACGGCAACAGGCGCGCGGCCGCGGTGGGGAAGATACCCAACTTGAGGCGGGTACGACCCAAGCGAGCAAGATCCCTGGTGTCCCGAAGCGCGGACTCCGATAACGCGAGGATCTCCGCTGCCCGCTCCGCCATGAGCTCACCCGCGTGCGTTAGCCGCGTGCCGCGGGTGTCACGGACTGTGAGCTGCGAACCAACCGCGCGGTCAAGATTGCCCAAATGATGGTCAACCGTGGGTTGCGACCAGCCCAGCGAGCGTGCGGCTTTAGCGACCGAACCGTGCCGTGCGATCGCATCGAGCGCCTGGAGTTGTCGCGTATCAAGCATGAATGTGCCTTTGTGGCCGGGGTAGAAACGAGTGAGCGCTACTGAGCTAGCTCCATACTGAGTATAGAGCCATACAGAAAAATAACCCGTTCACATAGAAGAACTAGCGTGTTCTCATGGAGGTTATGCTCAAGGAAACTTTTATGCGAAAGCCGGCCTCCGACCTCAACAAGGCCGCCCGTCAGGTTGGTGACACCGCCCGCCAGAACCCAGCACAGCATCGTGCACCGTTCGCTCATGCCCTCCTTGAGCATGCGGAACGCGACACCCTTCAGATCATGGTTCCTGGCCACGGATGTGACGCTGAACGCTCCTACCCAGAACTCGTCGACTTCCTGAGCCCTCGAGGTGTTGCGCTCGATGTCCCACCGATGACCGACGGCATCGACCTTGGCGAAAACACTCCGCTCGATGAGGCGCTTGAACTCGCTGCGGAGGCGTGGGGTGCCTCCCGTACGTGGTTCATGACCAACGGCGCGTCCCAGGCGAACCGCACCGCAGCGATCGCGGTGCGCGCACTCGGTGAGCGCGTTATGGTTCAGCGCGCAATGCACTCAAGTTTTACTGACGGCATTCTGCTTGCAGGGCTCATGCCGTCTTTCGTTGTCCCGAATGTGGATACCCATAACGGCGTGACCCACGGCTTGACGCCAGAAGCGCTCGATGAGGCGCTCACCTCGGAAGCTGAAGCCGGCCGGAAGGTCGACAGCATCTATGTTGTTTCGCCTAGCTACTTCGGTGCGGTGGCCGATGTTGAAGGGCTCGCTAAGGTTGCTCACGCACACGACGCCGCGATCATCGTGGATGGCGCTTGGGGCCCGCACTTCGGTTTCCACCCTGACCTGCCGGGCTCTCCAGTAGCCCTTGGGGCCGACCTCGTGATTTCTTCGACGCACAAGCTCGTCGGTTCGCTCACGCAGTCCGCGATGCTGCACCTTGGCCACGGCCCGCTTGCTAAGAAGCTTGAGCCGTTCGTTGAGCGCGCCTACACGATGACGGGATCGACCTCGGCCTCGAACATTCTTAAAGGCACCCTCGACGTCGCCCGCCACGGACTCATCAACGGCCGCGACCGCATCGAAGACGCGTTGCGTGGTGCTGAAGAGTTGCGCGAAGCGTTGCGTCAGGATGACCGTTTCCGCGTGCTTTCGGATGACTTTGGCGACTTCGATGACATCCACGAGATCGATACGCTACGTATCCCAGTGGATGTTTCGCGTCTGGGCCACACGGGCCACTGGGTTCGTCAGCGACTCATCGCCGACCACGACATCTACTGCGAAATGTCCACCGCCACGACCATCGTCATCATTTTTGGTGCGCTCGCGACCCCTGCGGTTGAGCGTACTCTCGAGGCGCTGCGTGCTGTCGCGGATGCCGCGCAGAACCCAGTCGATGAAGATGCCGCCGACATCCCAGTTGCTTCGGGTAACTCGGTGGTTGTGGCTACGGACGCGTGGGAAGCGACCACGCCCGGTCACGCTGTTGAAGCGCTCAGCGCCGAAGGAGAGCGGTTCCCTGAGATCCCGA
The DNA here is from genome assembly GCF_016907775.1 of Pseudoglutamicibacter cumminsii. Classification (NCBI taxonomy): domain Bacteria; kingdom Bacillati; phylum Actinomycetota; class Actinomycetes; order Micrococcales; family Micrococcaceae; genus Pseudoglutamicibacter; species Pseudoglutamicibacter cumminsii. The sequence continues at coordinate 1,002,667 of NZ_JAFBCO010000001.1, forward strand.
AGGCCGGCACGATGCGCTTGCTGCCACGCGATGCCTACTTCGCGGACGCTTTCGATGTGGTTGCCGCGGAAGATGCGGTGGGCCGCATTAGCGCGGACACGTTGGCCGCGTACCCGCCGGGAATCCCGAACGTCCTGCCGGGTGAAGAGATCACGGAAGAGATCGTGAAGTTCCTGCAGGCGGTAGCGACCTCACCTACGGGTTATGTGCGTGGCGCGCAGGATGCGAAGGTCACGACGTTCCGCGTGGTCGCTGAGTAGTAGCCGCCTACGCAACCTGCGCAGGGTTTCGGAGCTTGCGCAGAGTAGTTAAACGAGGGTCGCAGCTAGCCGCAACAGCAGCTCTGCTGTTGCTCGGCCCGCGACTTCTTCGCGCCAGCGCGCCCGCGCAACCGTCTGGGATACCGCCTGGACTGTGACCCCTAGGGCCTCGGCGATCGCTTTCTGTTGCCCCCGCACGCCCGGAAGCAAAAGGTCGACCACAGCCCAATCGGCGGCAGACCTGCGCGCAACCACGTCCCCCAACAGGATCAACGCGCCCTCAGCGGCAGCCGCAGTTTCCGGTGCGGTGGGCAGGCCTTCGAGCGCGACACCAGCCGGGCCCGCCTCGACAGCCACCGGAACCGGCGCCCGCACCGTCCGCTCAACAGCCACGCGAGACCGAGCCGCCGCCGCATCGCCGGCGTCAGCGCCAGCAACCCCGATACCCACCCGGAACACTGCACCGTTCGGACCGGGCCGCAGCCCCGTCAATGCGGCCAAAACCGCATCGCGAGGGTCATCAACAAAGCCGGCCGCCTCATCGCCCACGGTCCGAGCGAAACCATCAGCCGCATCGCCCACCGACCGTTTAAGCGACTGCAGCAGAACACCCACGCCATCGCCGACGTCGCGGGTGTTCTGCTGCGTCAAAGTCACATGGAACAGGGGGCTCAGCCCTTGAAGCGCTCGATCGACTCCTGAAGTTCCTTCTCAGCGGCCGCGCGGTCAGCCCAGCCCTCAACCTTGACCCACTTGCCTGGCTCAAGGTCCTTGTAGCGGGTGAAGAAGTGCTCGATCTCCTGGCGCAAGAACTCGCCCAAGTCCTCAACGTCCTGGATGTGATCGAAACGTGGGTCGGAAGGAACGCACACAACCTTCGCGTCCTCGCCGCCGTCATCGGTCATGTTCAAAACACCGATCGGGCGAGCCTCAACAACAACGCCTGGGTGCAGGTCAACGTCTGGGATGTAAACCAGCGCATCCAGCGGGTCGCCGTCCAAGCCGAGGGTGTTGTCGAAGAACCCGTAGTGGGTTGGGTACTGCATAGGGGTGAACAGCACGCGATCCAGGTGGATGCGGCCGGTTTCGTGGTCCACTTCGTATTTGACACGGGAACCGGCAGGGATTTCGATGGTTACATCGTGCTTCATGTGTGCACTCCTTTTAACGGTGGGATGCCTGTTTAGCGACGGGATGCCTAGCCGAAAGGCGCAGGCTTTCTCTAGTTTTAAAGGGTAACCGACGGCGGCGAAGTAGGATTCCATTCATGACCACGCGTTCCCGATCTCAGCGTCGCTTCCTGATCCCTGTGGTTGTGGCGTTCTTGTTGGTCGCTACAACGCAGATCACGTCCGCGTATTTTGGGCGCCCGGATGAGCCTGCGGCTACCGCTAAGGTCCCAGATCTGCCGGTGGCTCCGTTGAGTGAGTCGGGGCCGGCACCGGACGCCGCGGTGTTGCAGGAAAAGGTCGATGCGGCAATCAAGGGCAGCCCGGGTCGGGTTGAGGTTTCGGTGGTCGATGCGGTGACCGGCGAGCAGGTCGCTCACGTTGGTGACGGCGCGGCTTTGATTCCGGCGTCTTCGTTGAAGGTTTTGACGGGCACTGCGGCGGTGGCTTCGCTCGGGTTGGAGCAGACGTGGGTTACGCGGACCGTGCTGGAGCATCGGGATGGTGAGGCGCCCGTTGTGTGGCTGGTTGCTGGCGGCGATGTGATGCTCGCGCCGGGCTCTGGAGACCCAAAGGTTGCGAATGGTCGCGCTGGTTTGAAGACGCTGGCTGAGCAGACCGCTAAAGAACTGAAAGCATCCGGGGCGCTAGAGGAGTCCGGCGGTTCGCTCACGGTTGGTGTGGATACCCGCATGTTTAGCGGCGAACAGCTGCACCCTGACTGGTCGGATGATCTGGTGTCCAGCCATAACGTCACCGATATTTCGCCGATCGCCGTGTTCGCGGGCCGCACTGACGCGGCGCATACCTCGCCGGTGGTGCGGCATCCGGATGCCGCGGCGTTGAAGACGTTCGCGGGGAACCTGAAGGACGCATTGGGTTCCGAGGTTACGGCGGTGGATGACGATGCGGAACCCGGCTTCCGTGAGGTTGACCCGTTCAACACGGGAACGGTTGAAGGTCAGCTCGCCGCGGTGCACTCAGCGACTGTACGCGAACAGCTCGCCTACGCAGAAGCCCACTCAGACAACGTGATTCTCGAAGTCTATGGCCGTCTCGTAGGCATCAAACTGGGCCGCGGCGGCACTGAGGAGGGCGCCGTCGAAGGGGTGACCCGCGTCCTTAAGGAACTCGAGGTGGACACCAGCAACCTCATCATGCGCGACGCCAGCGGCCTCTCCCCAGAAAACCGTGTTCCCGCCCGCACCCTCGCCGAGACCATGGCGCTAACCCTCAACGCCGGCGACCAAGCTAGCACCAAGAAAGCTGGCCCCAGCACAGCCAGCGCCAAGAAGGAAGCCCAGCGCATCCGTCGTGATCTGGCGTTCATACCAACAATGCTTCCGCGTGCCGGCGCCACCGGAACCTTGCAACACCGCCTAGACGGGACCAAGGCCAAGGCGCTCGTGCTCGGCAAAACCGGCACGCTCATCGACGTCATATCTCTTACGGGCGTCGTGACAACTAAGGAGGGCCGACCGCTCGGATTCTCGATCCTGTTCAACGACGTCGAAGGCAACCTGGATTCTGCGCGCGCCTCCGCCGACGCCGTCGCAACCGCGCTCGCCGACTGTGGCTGCCAATAAGCGGCCACCGATAACCGGCAACCATCAACGAAACCCCGCCACGATGAACAACGAACGCATCCCTCCCGCAGAGTTCCGGCGCATCCAACGCGCCCGCGAAGCCCTCCGCAACCGGCTACCCGGCGGGCTCAACTATGTCCTCGCGGTGTCCGGCGGCGCGGATTCGCTCGCGCTCGCCGCGGTGTGCGGGCAGATGCGCCGCGACGGGGACCTGACAGGCCATGTCACGGCGGCGATCGTGGACCACCAGCTCCAGCCGGGAAGCGCGGAAGCCGCGGAAGGCGCCGCGCAAGCGTGCCGCGAACTCGGCGTGGACCGCGTGGTGATCCGCCGCATCGTGGTGTCAGGTAAAGGCACAGAGAACGATGCGCGGGAGGCTCGATACCGCGAACTTGAGTTGGTACGGCAGGAAGTCGGCGCCGAGTTCCTGCTGACCGCCCACACCGCGAACGACCAAGCGGAACAGGTCCTGCTCGCGTTGGCGCGCGGATCCGGTACGCGCGCAATCGCCGGGATCCCGGATCGCCGTGGCCGGGTTTTGCGCCCGTTCCTCGACGTGTGGCGCGAAGACACGGAAGCCGTGTGCGAAGCCTACGGAGTGGAGCCGTGGGAGGACCCCACCAACGCAGACCCCGAATTCGCGCTGCGGAACAAGGTCCGGCTTGAACTCCTGCCCGAAATCACGCGGATCCTCGGCGACGGTGCGCTCGCCAACCTCGTGCGCACCGCAACCCAAGCCCGCCACGACGCCGAACACCTCGACAACGAAGCCCAAGCCGCACTCCAAGCCTGCGCGCTCACCGAAACCCCGGACGTCCTCGAAGGCCCACGCGCGTCAGGCCGAGCACCCATGCAATGGGACCTCGACCGCTACCTCCTCAAAAACGCGCCACAAGCGATCCGCACCCGCGTACTCCGCATCGCCGCGCAAACCGTTGGTGGACGCGCCCCCACCGCTGAACGCACAGCCGCACTCGAACGCCTCACCGCAGGCGAAGGCTCCGCCGGCCCCATCCAGCTCGACGGCTACGTCACCGCCCACCGCATCAAAACCACACCTGACCACAGCGTCATCCGGTTCATCGGGCGCCCGCCGGCTGCCGCATCGGACGCATCCACCGCATCGGACGCATAAAGACGCACGAAACCGCACAAATCTGCGCACAAATCCTGCAGAGAACCCCGCGGTGTGCAAACATGTAATGAAGCGGCTTTGCACATTCGAAGCCGCCGGCCACAACATCGTGTAAAAAGGGGAAGTTCGTGAAGCCAGAACACGTCGCCGATGACCTAAAAAATGTACTCATGTCGCGTGAGGAAATCGATCAGGTTGTTCGCGACCTGGCCGCACGAATCGATGAGGACTACGCCGGCCGCGACCTTCTGCTCGTCGGTGTTCTCAAGGGTGCCGTGATGATCATGGCTGACCTTTCGCGCGCGTTGAAGACCAACGTTTCGATGGATTGGATGGCGGTGTCCTCCTACGGTTCCGGCACGCAGTCATCGGGTGTTGTGCGGATCCTGAAGGACCTTGATACCGACCTCATGGGCCGCGACGTGCTCATCGTTGAGGACATCATCGACTCGGGCCTGACGCTTTCGTGGTTGATTTCAAACTTGAAGTCGCGTGGCCCGCGCTCGCTGGAGATCTGCACGTTCCTGCGCAAGCCGGATGCGGTCAAGGTTGATATCGATGTCAAGTACGTGGGTCGTGACATTCCGAACGAGTTCGTGGTCGGTTACGGCTTGGACTTCGCGGAGAAGTACCGCAACCTGGATGCGCTCGGAACGCTCGCCCCGCACGTGTACCAGAGCGAGCAGTAGCCCGCGGAGTAGCGCGGGTGCCTCTTTCGCGGCAGGCGAGGGGTAACCTAGAACTTCAAAGTATGTAAGTCGGTTCACAGCCGCCCTAAAGCAGCCGGCGATGGCGAAAACAGCTGGCAGCGACAGGTGGGGTAGGCGCTGTGGCTAAGAGGAAGGCGCGTCAGCGCATCAATGGACAAGACGACTCAGCCTAAGAAGAAGCTGTATCAAACCTGGTATTTCTGGGTGATTCTGGGTGTCGTTGGGCTCATGGTTGGTATGTCCGTTCTGTTGAGCGGGCAGCGTAACGAGGTTCCGACGTCGGTTGGTTTGAAGCTCCTTGAGGACAAGAAGGTTACCCGCGTTGAACTGAACGACGACGGTAACCGGGTTGAACTCACCACTTCGGATCCGGTTAAGCATGAGGGCCGTGACCTAGGTAAGAAGGTCACGTTCACGTATTCGGTGACGCGTGGTCAAGAGGTTGCTAAGGCGATCGCGGCGGCGGAGCCGGAGAAGGGCTTTGAGGATCGTCCGCAGACGAGCAACTGGCTGTTGTCCACGTTGGGTCTGTTGTTGCCGATGATCATCATCCTCGGCTTGTTCTTGTTCCTGATGTCGCGTGCCCAGGGTGGTTCCGGCAAGATCATGCAGTTCGGTAAGTCCCGGGCGAAGATGATCAATAAGGACATGCCGGAGGTCACGTTCAAGGATGTGGCTGGCGTGGATGAGGCTGTTGAGGAGCTCCGCGAGATCCAGGAGTTCTTGCAGTATCCGCAGAAGTTCGCGTCTGTTGGTGCGAAGATTCCGCGTGGTGTTTTGCTGTATGGCCCTCCGGGTACCGGTAAGACGCTGGTTGCGAAGGCTGTTGCTGGCGAAGCGGGCGTTCCGTTCTTCTCGATTTCGGGTTCCGATTTCGTTGAGATGTTCGTTGGTGTGGGTGCGTCCCGCGTGCGTGACTTGTTTGAGCAGGCTAAGAGTTCGTCGCCGTCGATCATTTTTGTTGATGAGATCGATGCGGTGGGCCGCCAGCGTGGCGCCGGCATCGGTGGCGGTAACGATGAGCGTGAACAGACGCTGAACCAGTTGCTGGTTGAGATGGATGGTTTCGATGCGAATACCAACGTCATCTTGATTGCTGCGACGAACCGTCCGGATGTTTTGGATCCGGCCCTGTTGCGTCCGGGTCGTTTTGACCGTCAGGTTCCTGTTGAGGCGCCGGATCTTGCTGGCCGTAAGAAGATTCTTGAGGTTCACGCGCGCAATAAGCCGCTGGTTGATGGGATTGACCTTGAGGCTGTCGCGAAGAAGACTCCTGGCTACACGGGTGCGGATCTTGCGAATGTTTTGAACGAGGCTGCGTTGTTGACGGCTCGGTCTAACGCGCATTTGATTGATGACCGTGCGATTGATGAGGCGATCGACCGCGTCATGGCGGGCCCGCAGAAGCGTACCCGTTTGATGCGTGAGCATGAGCGTCAGGTGACGGCGTACCACGAGGGTGGTCACGCGTTGGTTGCGGCTGCTTTGCGTCATTCAGCTCCGGTTACGAAGATTACGATTCTTCCGCGTGGCCGCGCCCTGGGTTACACGATGGTGGTGCCGACGGAGGACCGCTATTCGGTGACCCGTCAGGAGCTGTTGGATCAGCTCGCGTATGCGTTGGGTGGCCGCGTCGCGGAGGAGATCGTGTTCAACGATCCGTCCACGGGCGCATCGAACGATATTCAGAAGGCAACTGACACTGCCCGCAAGATGGTGACTCAGTACGGGATGAGTTCCGAGGTGGGTATTGTCCAGCTCGGCACTGGTAACGGTGAGCCGTTCTTGGGCCGTGAAGCTGGGCAGACCCGCGATTACTCCGAGGGCATGGCCGAGGTTGTGGACAAGGAGGTTCGTCAGCTCCTGGATAACGCTCACGCTGAGGCGTACCAGATTCTGACTGAGAACCGCCATGTTCTGGACCGCTTGGCTAAGGAACTTCTGGACCGCGAGACGCTGAACCAGGCTGAGGTGGCGGAGATCTTCCATGACCTCGTGAAGCTTCCGGAGCGTAAGCAGTGGCTGTTCGACGAGGCTCGCCCTGGTCAGGATCTGCCGCCAGTGCGTGGTGAGCGCGACATCAAGCGCGACCCGCAGGGTGAGGGAACCGAACCGAAGCCGGGCGATGGTGTGACGGTTGTCGATCCTCCGGCCGGAGGAACAGAGTTGCCAGGCGGGGAACCGCAGGGACCAGGCGCCTAATTCGTTGCACTGAGCTCGCTAGCGCGTGTTTTCGTTAGGTGTTGCTTGGAGCTAACTGGGCTAGAACCAACGGGCTTTTCTGTTCTAAGATCGAACTGATCTGTTACCGACGCCTAGTTAGGTTGTTATGAACACCCCTGACTTTTCCTCAATGACTGAGGCGGATGTTAGAAATAATCCGCACTTGGATGCGAATGCGTTGATGAACATCGCGCAGGCGCGTCCGGATCTGCGTTCCGCGGTGCGTCAGCACCCTAATTGCTATCAGGCTCTTGCTGAGTGGATCGATAGCCAGTCGGGTGGTGGTCAGCAGCAACCGCAGCAGCAGTCGCAGCAGCAAAACCAGTTCCAACAGCACCAGCCTGCGCAGAGCTACAACACTGGCTACGGTCAGCAGGGTCAGTCTCAGCAATACGGTCAGAATCAGTATGGCCATGCGCAGCAGAACCAGTACCAGCAGGGTGGCTACGGTCAGGCCCAGCAGTACGGCCAGAACCAATATGGCCAGCAGCAATACGGTCAGTCGACCTATGGGCAGGCTGGCCCGGGCTTTTCCGCTCCAAAAGACTGGACGGGTTGGCTTCCGTTCATCATCGCGGGTCTAGCGGTTCTTAGTTTCATTGCGATTTTCTTGCCGGCGGTGTCGGCCAAGAATCCATTTGGGGGCGAGAGCCTGTCTGGTTCGCTTCTTGAACTTGAGGACTCCGTTGGTGTTTTTGCGATCTTTGCGATGATTCTGGTGATCGCTGCTGTTGTCCTGCCGGTTGTGACGTTTTTTGTACCGCGGAAGCCACTACCTTTGATCTACCCAATCGCAGGGATTGCCGCTGGTGCCATGGGTGTCATCACCTACATTGTGATGTTCATCCAGATCGGTGCCCGCCTTAACAAAGCCCGCGAGGAAGCTGGGCGGTACGGTGTCTCCCTAGAGGATACCGGCGTCACATTGGGTCCCGCGTTCGGTACCTTCGTTGGTTTGATCGCGTTCGGTTTGCTTTTGGCTGCAGGTCTTCTCGCACTTCTGATGGAGTTGAAGGGTAAGGGCCTCAGTGCGAAAGCTCAGCCAGCTTTGGCAGGTAGCTCCAACGCGGGCGCGTGGGGCCAGCAGTCTTCTCAGAACAACCAGTACGGTGGTTACGCTCAGCAGTCGCAGTACACGCAGCAGGGTCAGCATGGTCAGCAGGGTGGCTACGGCCAACAGGGCCAGTACGGTAACCAGCCTCAGCAGTACGGATCCTACGGTTACGGTCAGCAGCAGGGTAACCAACAGCAGGGTCAGCAGCAGTACGGTCAGCAGTCGTCCGAACAGTACGGGCAGCAATTCTCTGAGATCCAAGAGCCGGCTCAGAGCGAGCCAGTTGTTTCGGAGCCGACTGTTTCTGAACCGGAGTCGGTGGCTTCGGAAGAGCTGTCTTCCGCTGAATCAGCAACGTCTGAGCCTGAGGTAAATGTTGAGCCAGTGGCTGAGACCTCTGAAGAGGTAAGCGAGGAGCCAACACCAGCTGCTGAAGCTGAACCAGTTCAGGAATCAGCTGACGTAACTGCCCAGGAGCCAGCTGAATCACCGGCTGAGGAATCGGGGGAGACGGTGCCGGCCGACGCATCGGCTGCCGATTTGCAGCAGCTTGCAGCGACTAAGCCTGAATTGTGGGAGCAGATCTGCCAGCACCCTAACTGCTACCCAGCATTGGCGGAGTGGATCAAACAAAACCAAGGCAACAATTGATTCATCTGGAGGACCAGGGTCTGGGTGCGTAGCCCATCCTGCATCTCCGTTGTGAGAAGATGCCCCAAGAGGAGACTCTTGGGGCATCTTTCGTAACTACATCAGGAAGCCTTCTACGGTTCGTTTTGGGGCTTTGATGAATGTGGCGCGTTCACGGCCAGATCTGCGTGCCACGGTGTGTTAGCACCCGAGCTGTTATCCAGCTTTAGCTGTCTGAATCAAACGGGCGCAAACTATGAATCATTAGAGCATTCCTCGTCGGGTAGTAAAGGGATGTGGCCCATGGATAGGGGTCACATCTCGGCGCGTTAAAGACTGTTTCAAGCTTCGGGAAGAGTGTAGGATAGATCACAGTTGCGAATACAGAATGCAGTGTTCGCATATCGAACTTTTCTGTGATCGTTTGACCGCGATATCGTTTCACCGCAATGGAGCCAGAATGCAGTTTCACCACAACGGCTATGTGACCGGAGACCCCCTCATCAAGGAAGCCGCAGGCGTCGGCATTAACCGTAGTGAAGACCTTCCGGAGGTCATGGACGTACTGATCGTGGGTGAAGGCCCCGCCGGTATGACGACCGCAGCACAGCTTTCAGTCTTCCCGCAGCTCGATGTGCGCCTGATCGAGCGCCGCGAACACGAGTTGCAGGTCGGCCAGGCAGACGGCATCCAGGCTCGCTCCGTCGAAACGTTCCAGGCCTTCGGGTTCGCAAACCGCGTGATCGACGAGGCCTTCCACCTCCGCGAAATGGCGTTCTGGAAGCCGGACCCAGAAAATCCGAAGAACATCGTCCGCGCGGCACTCGCTCCGGATGACCCGCACGGTGTCTCCGAATTCCCGCACCTGATCATCAACCAGGCGCGCATCATGCAGTACTTCGGCGAGTTCATGCGCAACCAGCCATCCCGCATGAAGCCGAACTACGGCATCGAATACCTCTCCCACGAACGCGACGATTCCCAGGAATACCCACTGCTCGTCAACCTGCGGTACACGTTCGGCGAAAAGGCCGGCGAAGAGTTCTCGGTCCGCACCAAGTACCTCGTCGGCGCAGACGGTGCGCGTTCACAGATCCGCCGCGACATCGGCGCAACCCGCGTAGGCCAGCAGGCCGCACACGCGTGGGGAGTCGTGGACTCCATCGTCGAAACTGACTTCCCAGACTGGCGCACCAAGTGCGCCATCCAGTCCCACGACGGCGGCTCGATCCTCCACATTCCACGCGAAGGTGGCGCGATGTCGCGCATGTACGTCGACCTCGGCGAAACCGCTCCGGACGACGACGGCAAGGTCCGCCAGACCCCGCTCGAAGAGATCGTTCGCCACGCCAACGAGATCCTCCACCCATACACGGTCGAGGTTAAGAACGTTGCCTGGTGGTCGGTTTACGAGGTCGGCCACCGCGTGACCGACCGCTTCGACGACGTCCCTGTCGAGGAAGCCGGCAAGAAGATGCCGCGCGTCTTCATCCTCGGCGACGCCTGCCACACCCACTCCGCTAAGGCCGGCCAGGGCATGAACGTGTCGATGCAGGACGCATTCAACCTCGGTTGGAAGCTCGCACACGCCTTGCTCGGCACCGCCCCGCAGGAGATCCTTTCGACCTACACGGGTGAGCGCCAGGTCATCGCCCAGAACCTCATCGACTTCGACATGGAATGGTCCTCGATGATGGCCCGCAAGCCAGAGGAATTCGAGAACCCGAGCGACCTCGAGGACTTCTACGTCCGCACCGCTGAGTTCCCAGCGGGCTTCATGACCGAATACGAGTCATCCATGGTCTGCGGCGGCACCAAGCACCAGGCGCTCGCCGAGGGCTTCACGGTTGGTAAGCGCTTCAAGTCGGCGTGGGCTACCCGCCGTTGCGACGGCGTGCGCGTCCACCTTGGTCACCTCGCTGAGGCCGATGGCCGCTGGCGCATGTATGTGTTCGCTGACGGCGCGCACCCAACCGAGCACTCGGCGGTGGATGACTTCGCTGCCTGGCTTAAGGACGACGAAGCCTCACCACTGGTTGGTGGCGAGCTCGGCGGCCGCCCGCGTCACGAGTGGTTTGACGTCAAGGTCATCTACCAGCAGTCGCACGAAGAGTTCGAGGTCTTCGACGCGCCCGAGGTGTTCCGCCCACGCTACGGCAAGTACAACATCATGCAGTGGGAGAACGTGTTCGCCGCGGCTCTCGGCAACGCCGACCGTGAGCGTCAGGAAATGAACCCTGTTGCGCTCAGCCGTGACATTTTCGATGAGCGCGGTCTCTCGCGTGACGGCGTGGTTGTTGTTGTGCGCCCTGACCAGTATGTTGCGCAGGTCCTTCCGTTGGATGCCACTGATGAGCTGAGCGAGTTCTTCAAGGGCGTCCTCTCGGAGTCCTAGAACGTTCTCAAGAACTGGGTGTCTTTGTGACGGTTGAAACTGAGGGCCGTGCGGGGGCGTCTGCGGCGGGTTCGCAGACGCTCTCGCGCGGCCTGAGTTTGTTGGAGGCTATCGCGGAGCATGAGCAGGGTCTCACGATTCCGCAGTTGTGCGATCGGGTTGGTTTGCACCGCTCGATTGTGTACCGCCTGTTGCGTACGTTGGAGGCGCACAACATGGTGGTGCGTGGGTCGGATGGCGTGGTGACGTTGGGTCCGAACTTGTTGGTTTTGGCCCGTTCTGTGAACCGTGATGTTCAGGCTGCCGCGTTGCCGGAGTTGACGAGGTTGTCGCAGGATCTGCAGATGACGGCGTTCATTGCGGTTTTGACGCAGAATCACGTGGTCACGTTGGTTTCGGTTGAGCCGAAGACCGACGGTGCCGCGCTGGTTCAGCGTCCGGGTTCGTCGCATGCGTTGGATGCTGGCGCCCCGGGTGCGGCTATTCGTGCCCAGTTGGGGCCGGCGGAGTTGGAGGCGCGCGGTGTCGCTACCCCGGAGTTGTTCGGGGATGCCGCGCGCCCGTATGCGAAGAGCCGTTCGCAGGTTTTGGATGGCGTGAGTTCGATTGCCGTTCCGTTGCGGGTTCCGGGGTATGCCGCGGCCTCGCTTGGGGTGGTGTTTGTGAGCCGTGAGAACGATGCGGGGGTTGCGGCTGCTTTGCATCGTTCGGCTTCGCTGATTGAGGCTGATCTGTTGTAGGTCGGTAGGCTGTGAGCATGTCGAATGTGGACTCCGAGGGTTTTGATGTGATGGGCGAGAATTCAGACGCTGTAGCTGGCCAGGTTGATCAGCCGCGGATTGAGCGCGCTGTCCGTGAGATTTTGTTGGCGGTGGGTGAGGATCCGGACCGGGATGGTTTGGTGGATACACCGGCGCGTGTGGCGCGTGCGTATGCCGAGGTTTTCTCGGGCCTGCATATGGATCCGGCTGAGTTGTTGTCCACGACGTTCGATATCGATCATTCGGAGATGGTCTTGGTGAAGGACATCCCGTTTTATTCGACGTGTGAGCACCATTTGGTTCCGTTCCATGGCCGCGCCCACATCGGCTATATTCCGGGTGTTTCGGGCAAGGTTACGGGGTTGTCGAAGCTTGCCCGGCTGGTTGATTTGTTTGCTCGGCGTCCGCAGGTTCAGGAGCGTTTGACGACTCAGATTGTTGAGGCGTTGGAGGAGCATTTGCAGCCGTGCGGCGCGATTGTGGTGATTGAGGCTGAGCATTTGTGCATGTCGATGCGGGGTGTGCGTAAGCCTGGGTCGACGACGACGACGTCGGCTGTGCGTGGTCAGTTGCGTGAGCCTGCTACGCGTGCTGAGGCGATGGGCTTGATTATGGGGCATGGCCGTTAGCTTTTTGTGTGGCGGGTAAGCTAGGGGTAGGCGGCTTTGTGCCGCGTGTTCGTTGCGAATCGTCTGGAAGGTCGGTTGATGTTCAACCTCGCTGCAACTCCTGGTACTGGTCCTAACACGTCTGCTTTGCCTGTGATCCGTGCGAAGTCTCGTGAGGATGCTTGGGCTGATTTGCCTCATGATCGTTGCTTGGTGATGGGTGTTTTGAATGTCACTGAGGATTCGTTTTCGGATGGTGGCCGTTTCCTGAATGTTGATGCGGCGATTGCGCATGGTGTTGAGATGATGCGTGCGGGCGCGGACATTATCGATGTGGGTGGTGAGTCGACGCGTCCGGGCGCTGATTTTGTGGATCCTGAGGTTGAGGTTTCCCGTGTGGTGCCTGTTGTGAAGGGTCTTGTTGCGGCGGGTGCTGTGGTTTCGGTTGATACGACGCATGCGTCGACTGCGCGTGCGGCGTGGGAGGCTGGCGCGCATCTGATTAATGATGTTTCGGGTCTGACGTTTGAGCCTGAGATGGCGCAGGTTGTTGCTGAGCTGGGTGCTCGTGTTGTGTTGACGCATCGTCGTGGTGATCAGAAGACGATGGTGGATCACGCTGAGTATGGCGATGTTGTGGCTGAGGTGGTTTCGGAGCTGGTGGAGGTCCGGGATCAGTTTGTTGCAGCGGGTGTGGCTCGGGAGAACATTATTTTGGATCCGGGTGTGGGTTTCGCGAAGAACGCTGAGCATGATTGGGCTGTTTTGAATGCGACGGATCGTTTTGTGGCTTTGGGTCATGACGTTTTGATTGGTACGTCGCGTAAGCGTTTCTTGGGTCGTTTGTTGGAGGAGCGTAAGCGTCCGCATGAGGTTGCGGATCGTGATGCTGCTACGCATGCGACGAGCGCGTTGGCCGCGGCGTCGGGTGCGTGGGCTGTGCGTGTTCATGATGTTGCTGGTACGCGTGACGCTGTGGAGGTTGCTCGTGCGTGGGTGAACCCGGCTGAGGCGGTTGAGGCGTGAGGCCTTTCCAGTGGGATGGTCATGACGTCATTACGATCAGCGGGATTTCTGCGACAGGTTTTCATGGCGTTTTCGACCATGAGCGGCGTGAGGGCCAGACGTTCGTTGTCGATGTGAAGGTTGCGACGTCGTTCCGGGTGTCTGCTGCGTCTGATGATGTTTCGGACACGTTGGATTATGGCTTGATGTCTCAGGCCGTTGTTGAGGAGATTCAGGGCGGCCCGCACAACTTGATTGAGAAGTTGGCGTCGGTGATTGTTGACCGTTTGATGCGGGATTTCGCTCCGCTTGCGGTGCAGGTTACGGTGCACAAGCCGCAGGCGCCTATCTCGGTGCCGTTTGGCGATGTGGCTGTGACGATGAGCCGCAGCCGTTCATAACGTTGGATGCTTCGTAGGGTTGGAGGCTGTTGTGTCGCAGGGGTCTGACTCGCAGGGTTCTGAGTTCAATGCATCGGAGCCGCATGAGGTGGAGCAGGGCCCGCTTCCGGAGGTTTTGACGCAAGAGCCGGGGTACCCGGTGATCGCTGTGATCGCGTTGGGCGCGAACTTGGGTGACGTTGTTGAGACGTTGGCGTTGGCGCGCGCGGAGATCGCGGCGTTGGATGGCGTCACGGTCACGGGTGAGTCGCCGATGGTGGTGACGGATCCGGTGGGCGGCCCAGAGGGTCAGCCTGAGTACTTGAACCAGGTCGTTGAGGTTTCGACGACGTTGTCACCTGCCGCTTTGCTGGAGCAATTGCAACGTATTGAGTTGGAGCATGGCCGTACTCGTGAGGTGCGGTGGGGTGCTCGGACGTTGGATTTGGATGTCATCACGTTTGGTTCTGTGGTGAGTGATCATCCGTTGTTGACTTTGCCGCATCCGCGCGCGTTGGAGCGTGGTTTTGTGGTGATTCCGTGGTCGTGGATGGATCCGGGCGCGTTTGTGGGTTCGGAGTCTGTGTTCCGTGTTGCGCGTGAGCTTGAGCCTTTGGGTGGGGTGCGTCCGTATATGGATCCGGCGCATCGACTGCCGGACTCGCGTGACGCCGCCGCTGAGACCAGCGGCACTGCATCTTCCGACGGTGACGGGGCTTCCGCATCGTGATTAAGTTGCGTGTTTTGCCGCTGCTGATTGGCTGGTTCGTGTTCGCGGCTGCGGGGTTGCTGCTGTCGACGCTGCTGGCTGTTGCGGGTGCGAACGTGTGGGCGGTGGGGTGGACGTCGTCGGCGGCGTTGCTTGCGGTGGCTGTTGTCGCGTTTGTGCTGGGTTTGTGGGTGTATTTGTCGCGGACGCGGCGCACGGATCGGCGGATCGACCCGTTGGCGGCGGTGCGCGTTGTGGTTTTTGCCCAGGCTTCCGCGCTGGTGGGGCTGGCGGTTTCGGGTTTCCATGCGGGCGTTGTGGTGGATGTGGCGTTGCATGGCGCTGTGGGCTCGCCGGTTTTCTGGCGTTCCGTGTTCGCGGTGGCGGCTGGCGTGATTGTGGCCGTGGTGGGGCTCGTGGTGCAGCGGTTGTGCACTGTGAATTCGGATGATGACGACGAACCCGGCCCAACGGAAGGAGCTCCAGATGCAGCATGACGATGCGGTCCACGCGGCCGAGGAACCGCGGGTTGCCGATACTGCGCAGCCGGGCGGGCAAGAGCCTGCACAGCCGCAGCCGTGGGTTGCGGATCATGAGTGGATCCCGGTGGATCCGCGGCTGGCGAAGGTTCAACATCTTGCGAATTTCTTCTCGACTGTGGCGTGGGCGGCCGGGGGTTGTGTTCCGTGGCTGTTGACGCATTTCGATGTGTGGGCCGCGCCAACCTGGCTTGTATGGGCTGGCTGGATTCTGGCTGCGTACTCGCTGGTGAGCGGGGTTGTTCAGGCTTTTCTGATTGGGCCGCGTGTGCGCAGCATGGGCTGGATGCTGCGGGAGAACGATTTCACGTATCGCGTGGGGATCATTCTCCGCCGGGTTGTGGTGGTGCCCTATGGCCGGCTTCAGTATGTTGATTTGACGTCGGGGCCGTTGATGCGTCGGTATGGCTTGTGTGAGGTGTCGTTTAAGACGGCCGCGGCGGAGAGCTCGCCCGATATCCCTGGCTTGACTCAAGCGGATGGCGAGCGTTTGCGTGATGAGCTCGCGGCGCGAGGTGAGCAGAAGCTCGCCGGGATTTAGGGGGCGTTGTGTCTAGCGTTCCTGAAGAAGTTGAGTGGAAGCGGGTCCACAAGGCGACGCCGCTGGTGCGCGGTTGGGTTATTGTCGCGCTGGTGGCGTTCAATTTTGTGCGCAGCTGGGTTGAGTCGTTTGTGAGTGGTGGCTCGTCCGGCGTCGACGGCGAGGGTAAGGGCCAAGGCAAGGGGGAGGGTTCTTCAGGGTCGTTTGATTTTGCCTCTGAAGACCTGCTGATCCTGGGGGTGTCGCTTGTCGTTGCGGTTGGCATGGTCGTGTATTCGTGGTTCATGTGGCGGGCCATGGGGTATCGGATCACGGAGAACCGCGTTGAGGTGCGGCAGGGTGTCTTCATGAAGAACGTGCGTCACGCCCGCATCGACCGGATCCAGAGCGTTGATATCAATCGGCCTATTTTGGCGCGTATCTTCGGCCTTGCTGAGCTCGAGTTCCATGTCGCCGATGCGCAAGAGGCCGCCGCGAAACTCCAGTACGTGACGTACCGGCAGGCTAAGCAGTTGCGTGAAGACATCTTGCGGGCCGCCCGCGGTGAGCAGCGAGCGGCGGCCGCGGCGCAGGCTGAAGCGACTGCACAGACCGAGGCGACGAGCGGCGCGATAACTGAGCCGCGCATCGAGCATTCGAGTGAACCGTCGACTCAAGCGATAACCGACCCGCACATGGGGCATTCACATGATCCACACATCGACGTTTCGCAAGCACAGGCCGAACGCCCCCTCGTTATGGTTCGGATGGGCCGCCTTGTGACGGCGGCGTTGATGCGTCATGTGGGTTTCGGTGCCGCTGTGGCCCTCGGGTATGTGGTGACCGCGCTCATCACGTCCTCTTTTACACGGCCTCTCGTGGTTTTCGGGCCGCTGGTCCTCGCGTGGGCCGGCCTCGTGTTCTCGATGGTCAACACGAACGGTGGCTTCGTGGTGAGCGCCGGCCGAGACGGCCTGGTTTTGAAACGCGGCTATACCGAATCCACCAGCACCACCGTCCCGCCGGAGCGTGTGCACGCGTTGGGTCTTGAGCAGCCGTTGCTGTGGAAGCTGACCGGCTGGTGGCGGGTTATCGCGAACGTGCCGTCCGACGGGCTCGCTGAGGCGAAGAGCAACGTCCTGTTGCCGGTGGGTACGTTCCAGGAGGCGCTCGCCGTGGTTGCTGCGTTGATCCCGAATCCGGGGACGGACCGCACCAGGCCGCTCGTTGTGGCGGCGGTGGATCAGCCAAGCGCTGAGCCGGAGTTTGTTGTTAGTCCGCGGAAGGCGCGCTGGCTTTCGCCGATTGCGGGGCCGCGGCAGGCGTTCGCGGTCACGCAGACGATGCTGATCATCACGTCGGGACGCCTGGTGAAGAGGGTCGCGTTTGTTCCGCATCAGCGCACACAGGGGGTCGCGTTGGTGCAGGGGCCGCTCGCTAGGTCGGCAGGCGTTGCCACCATCACAATCGGTACGGCCGCGGGGCCGGTGGACACCGAGATCTACGATGTGGCGGAACAGACCGCGGAAGCGTTCATCCTGCAGCAGGCGGAGCGGGCCGCCGCCCTCGCGGGCTGGGTGGATAAGAACCACTGGGGTGAGGCGTCGTGAGTTTTGGTTCGTTGAGTTCTTCTTTGGGTTCGCGCGCTCCGCGGTTGGGTATCGGGATTATTGGTGCCGGTCGCGTGGGTCCGGTGGTTGCGGCGGCGTGGAGGTCCGCGGGGCATCAGATCGTTGGGATTTCGGTTACGGATGAGCGTTCCGCCGACCGCGCCGAGGCGATCCTTCCGGGCGTCCCTCACATGACCACGGCCGACGTCTTGGAACGCAGCGAAGCCGTCGTGTTCGCGCTTGATGCCGCGACGATCAAGGAGGAAGTCGCATCGGCTGCGGCTGCGCAGCGTTTTCAGATGGGCCAGTTGGTGATCCACACATCGCCGGCGCTAGGGATCGACGTTCTGACTCCCGCGGCGGAGGCTGGCGCGATTCCGCTCGCGATCCACCCTCTGCTCCGCTTCACCGGCACGAGCATGGACGTCACTGCGTTGAATGGTGCGCGTGCCGCGGTGTCTGCGCCGAAGCTCATGGTTCCGGTTGCATTGGCGCTGGCTGTTGAGTTGGGTTGTGAACCGTTTGTGCTCGATGAGGATGACCGGGATCTGTATGCCGCGGCCGTAGCTGTGGCTACGGAGCCGGTGTCTGCGTCGGTTGCGTACGCGTGGGATGCGTTGAGCTCGGTGGGTGTTGACGACCCGAGCGCGGCGTTGGGTCCGTTGGTGCGTTCCTCTGTTGATGCGGCGATCGCTAGTGGTTCTGGCGCGGGTGTTGGTTTTGCGCGGGGTTTGACGCCGGAAGCGGTGGAGTCTGCGCGTCGCGGCTGGTCTGGGCCTGATGCGCCGGTGGGTGCGCACGGCTTCTATGTAGCAATGGCGACGGCGGCCATCACCAGGGCTGTAGGCCGGGGCGAGATCTCAGATTCGCATGCGGCAGCAGTGCTCGATGCGCTGCGGCGAGGATAATCTGACGAGAATAGCTCCGGGTGAAAGTGGGTCTTTTCTCGCGTGATCAAACAGTTTTCCGGCAATTTTTAGTGACGCTAGCCACAAAAATTCGGTGAATTTCGGGTGAACTGAAGGGCTGGTGCGATGCAAAACCGCGGAATCACGCGGTTTTTGGGGACATTTCCTTGGCTGGTGAGGGTTCCACGTCGATTTGCACGATGTTCGGAACTGCCGTAATGTTTTCTCTTGTCGCCGCGAACGGCTCCGACCGAAAGAGGTCGTGAGAGCACTGAGGCGACCAACCCACTGAAACTCAACCAAGAAATTGGTCGGTATTCAGTGCGCCCTTCGGAGCGGACTGCAGGTCACTGCAGCGAGCTGGTTGGGTGTCTGTTGTTTGAGAACTCAATAGTGTGCCAAGTTTGTTTGTTGATACCAAATATTTTTTTGTTTGGTGGTTGCCTGCATGCTCTTGATCCCTGTCAGGGTGTGTGGGTTTCTGCTTGGATTAGATGTTGACCATGCTGTGGGGGCGTTTTCCCGTCTCTTCGTGTGGTTGTCCGCTTTTTGAACATCGTTTTTTGTTTTTTGCGGAGAGTTTGATCCTGGCTCAGGATGAACGCTGGCGGCGTGCTTAACACATGCAAGTCGAACGCTGAAGCCTGGTGCTTGCACTGGGTGGATGAGTGGCGAACGGGTGAGTAACACGTGAGTAACCTGCCCTTGACTTCGGGATAAGCCCGGGAAACTGGGTCTAATACTGGATATGACCTCCTGCCGCATGGTGGGGGGTGGAAAGATTTATCGGTTGGGGATGGACTCGCGGCCTATCAGTTTGTTGGTGGGGTAATGGCCTACCAAGACGACGACGGGTAGCCGGCCTGAGAGGGTGACCGGCCACACTGGGACTGAGACACGGCCCAGACTCCTACGGGAGGCAGCAGTGGGGAATATTGCACAATGGGCGCAAGCCTGATGCAGCGACGCCGCGTGAGGGATGACGGCCTTCGGGTTGTAAACCTCTTTCAGTAGGGAAGCAGCCCTTTTTGGGTGACGGTACCTGCAGAAGAAGCGCCGGCTAACTACGTGCCAGCAGCCGCGGTAATACGTAGGGCGCGAGCGTTATCCGGAATTATTGGGCGTAAAGAGCTCGTAGGCGGTTTGTCGCGTCTGCTGTGAAAGCCCGGGGCTTAACTCCGGGTGTGCAGTGGGTACGGGCAGGCTAGAGTGCAGTAGGGGAGACTGGAATTCCTGGTGTAGCGGTGGAATGCGCAGATATCAGGAGGAACACCGATGGCGAAGGCAGGTCTCTGGGCTGTTACTGACGCTGAGGAGCGAAAGCATGGGGAGCAAACAGGATTAGATACCCTGGTAGTCCATGCCGTAAACGTTGGGCACTAGGTGTGGGGGACATTCCACGTTTTCCGCGCCGTAGCTAACGCATTAAGTGCCCCGCCTGGGGAGTACGGCCGCAAGGCTAAAACTCAAAGGAATTGACGGGGGCCCGCACAAGCGGCGGAGCATGCGGATTAATTCGATGCAACGCGAAGAACCTTACCAAGGCTTGACATGGACCGGATCGGCGCAGAGATGTGTTTTCCTTTCGGGGCTGGTTCACAGGTGGTGCATGGTTGTCGTCAGCTCGTGTCGTGAGATGTTGGGTTAAGTCCCGCAACGAGCGCAACCCTCGTTCTATGTTGCCAGCACGTTATGGTGGGGACTCATGGGAGACTGCCGGGGTCAACTCGGAGGAAGGTGGGGATGACGTCAAATCATCATGCCCCTTATGTCTTGGGCTTCACGCATGCTACAATGGCCGGTACAATGGGTTGCGATACTGTGAGGTGGAGCTAATCCCAAAAAGCCGGTCTCAGTTCGGATTGGGGTCTGCAACTCGACCCCATGAAGTCGGAGTCGCTAGTAATCGCAGATCAGCAACGCTGCGGTGAATACGTTCCCGGGCCTTGTACACACCGCCCGTCAAGTCACGAAAGTTGGTAACACCCGAAGCCGGTGGCCTAACCCTTGTGGGGGGAGCCGTCGAAGGTGGGACTGGCGATTGGGACTAAGTCGTAACAAGGTAGCCGTACCGGAAGGTGCGGCTGGATCACCTCCTTTCTAAGGAGCACTCAACGCCACAACCCGCATGGATTTATGCGTGTGTTTGGTGGTGTCAGAGATATGTGGTGCTGCTGTCACGGGTGTTGACAGGTGCCATGCTCATGGGTGGAATATCAACGAAACCACACACTCCTTTATGGTGTGTGGGTCTTGGCGCATTGTTGGGTCCTGGAGCAACAGGCCACCACGTGTGTGGTGTGGTTGTTTCTCTGGTTGTCCCCTGCCTGATCCTTCTTCTGTTCTGTATGGAGCGGTGGTTGGTGGGTGTGGGGTTGTTGTTTGGTTACTGCATAGTGGACGCGAGCATCTTGTGAGGATGACGCCCCCTCTTTTTTGTGGGGTGTTGTTTTCATGTATGTGATTTTCTCAACCCGACATAGCCAGTTTCTGGTTGTGTGGGTTGTGTTTTGTTGCTCATGAATCAATGGTTTGCACTTGTGTGTGTAAGTTGTTGAGAGCGTATGGTGGATGCCTTGGCATCAGGAGCCGATGAAGGACGTGGGAATCTGCGATAAGCCTGGGGGAGTTGATAACCGGACGGTGATCCCAGGATGTCCGAATGGGGGAACCCCGCATGCTGTGAGGTGTGTGACCTGACACTGAATATATAGGTGTTATGGAGGGAACGAGGGGAAGTGAAACATCTCAGTACCCTCAGGAAGAGAAAACAATAGTGATTCCGTTAGTAGTGGCGAGCGAACGCGGATGGGGCTAAACCTGTATCGTGTGATACCCGGCAGGGGTTGCGGTATAGGGGTTGTGGGTGTATGTGTCCAGTTACTGCCGTGGCTGGCTGGTGAGGTGCGGGCGTGGAGACGAAGCAGTGTGAGTGCTGCACCGTAGAGGGTGTGAGTCCCGTAGTCGTATGATGTTCCGCCGCTAGATCGTATGACCCGAGTAGCACGGGGCTCGTGGAATCTCGTGTGAATCTGCCAGGACCACCTGGTAAGCCTGAATACTACCTGATGACCGATAGCGGATCAGTACCGTGAGGGAATGGTGAAAAGTACCCCGGGAGGGGAGTGAAATAGTGCCTGAAACCATGCGCTTACAAACCGTCAAAGCCCTTATACGGGTGATGGCGTGCCTTTTGAAGAATGAGCCTGCGAGTTAGTGCTGTGTCGCGAGGTTAACCCGTGTGGGGTAGTCGTAGCGAAAGCGAGTCTGAATAGGGCGTTGAGTGGCACGGTCTAGACCCGAAGCGGGGTGATCTACCCATGGCCAGGTTGAAGCGTGTGTAAGAGCACGTGGAGGACCGAACCCACCTAGGTTGAAAACTGGGGGGATGAGCTGTGGGTAGGGGTGAAAGGCCAATCAAACTCCGTGATAGCTGGTTCTCCCCGAAATGCATTTAGGTGCAGCGTTACGTGTTTCTTTACCGTGGTAGAGCTACTGGATGGCTGATGGGCCCTACAAGGTTACTGACGTCAACCAAACTCCGAATGCGGTGAAGTGAGAGCGTAGCAGTGAGACTGTGAGGGATAAGCTTCATGAGTCGAGAGGGAAACAGCCCAGAACATCAGCTAAGGCCCCTAAGCGTGTGCTAAGTGGGAAAGGATGTGGAGTTGCTGAGACAACCAGGAGGTTGGCTTAGAAGCAGCCACCCTTGAAAGAGTGCGTAATAGCTCACTGGTCAAGTGATTCCGCGCCGACAATGTAGCGGGGCTCAAGTACACCGCCGAAGCTGTGTCACTCCACATATTGTGGGGTGGGTAGGGGAGCGTCGGGCATGTGGTGAAGCCTGGGTGGAAACCATCAGGTGGAGCGTGTTCGAGTGAGAATGCAGGCATGAGTAGCGAATGGCGGGTGAGAAACCCGTCCGCCGAATGATCAAGGGTTCCAGGGTCAAGTTTTTCTTCCCTGGGTGAGTCGGGACCTAAGGCGAGGCCGACAGGCGTAGTCGATGGACAACGGGTTGATATTCCCGTACCGGCGAAGAACCGCCCATATCGAAGCGATGATGCTAACCACCCCAAGCATGCTTGACTGGCTACTTAGTAGCTGGCTGGTGTGTGCGGCGTGGGACCCGAATTGTGGAGGTAAACGTGTTAACAGGTGTGACGCAGAGAGGTAGCCGGGCCAGGCAATGGAATCGACCTGGTCTAAGAGTGTAGGCCGGTGTATAGGTAAATCCGTACACCACTTGAGGCTGAGACTTGATGGGCGCCCACAAATTGGTGGGTGATCCGGTGATCCTGTACTGCCAAGAAAAACATCGACGTGAGGTTCTAGCTGCCCGTACCCGAAACCGACACAGGTGATCTGGTAGAGAATACCGAGGCGAACGAGAGAATCATGGTTAAGGAACTCGGCAAAATGCCCCCGTAACTTCGGAAGAAGGGGGGCCTGCCCCGTGACCCCCACGTGCTGGGGTGAGCGGGTGTGGGCCGCAGAGACCAGAGGGAAGCGACTGTTTACTAAAAACATAGGTCCGTGCGAAGTCGCAAGACGATGTATACGGACTGACTC
Source organism: Pseudoglutamicibacter cumminsii (assembly GCF_016907775.1). Classification (NCBI taxonomy): domain Bacteria; kingdom Bacillati; phylum Actinomycetota; class Actinomycetes; order Micrococcales; family Micrococcaceae; genus Pseudoglutamicibacter; species Pseudoglutamicibacter cumminsii. The sequence goes on from NZ_JAFBCO010000001.1 coordinate 1,025,441, forward strand.
CTGCCCGGTGCTGGAAGGTTAAGAGGACCTGTTAGAACCCTTGTGGTTCGAAGCGGAGAATTTAAGCCCCAGTAAACGGCGGTGGTAACTATAACCATCCTAAGGTAGCGAAATTCCTTGTCGGGTAAGTTCCGACCTGCACGAATGGAGCAACGACTTCCCTGCTGTCTCAACCATGAACTCGGCGAAATTGCAGTACGAGTAAAGATGCTCGTTACGCGCAGAAGGACGGAAAGACCCCGTGACCTTTACTATAGTTTGGTATTGGTGTTCGGTGCGGTTTGTGTAGGATAGGTGGGAGACTGTGAAGCAGCCACGCCAGTGGTTGTGGAGTCATTGTTGAAATACCACTCTGATCGTATCGGATGTCTAACCTCGGCCCGTGATCCGGGTCAGGGACAGTGCCTGATGGGTAGTTTAACTGGGGCGGTTGCCTCCTAAATGGTAACGGAGGCGCCCAAAGGTTCCCTCAGCCTGGTTGGCAATCAGGTGTCGAGTGTAAGTGCACAAGGGAGCTTGACTGCGAGACTGACAGGTCGAGCAGGGACGAAAGTCGGGACTAGTGATCCGGCAGTGGCTTGTGGAAGCGCTGTCGCTCAACGGATAAAAGGTACCTCGGGGATAACAGGCTGATCTTGCCCAAGAGTCCATATCGACGGCATGGTTTGGCACCTCGATGTCGGCTCGTCGCATCCTGGGGCTGGAGTCGGTCCCAAGGGTTGGGCTGTTCGCCCATTAAAGCGGCACGCGAGCTGGGTTTAGAACGTCGTGAGACAGTTCGGTCCCTATCCTCTGCGCGCGTAGGAAATGTGAGAAGGGCTGTCCCTAGTACGAGAGGACCGGGACGGACGAACCTCTGGTATGTCAGTTGTACCGCCAGGTGCACCGCTGATTAGCTACGTTCGGGAAGGATAACCGCTGAAAGCATCTAAGCGGGAAGCCTGCTTCAAGATAACATTTCCATCCAAACTTGTTTGGGAGAGGCCCCCAGCTAGACCACTGGGTTGATAGGCAGGAAGTGTACGCACGGACCATAGACGTGTTCAGCTGACCTGTACTAATAGGCCGATCACTTACACACCAACACATCATCCTCAAACAACGAGGGGTTCGCGTCCACTAAGCGGTCACCACACCACAAACCCACCCCCAACACAGCAGCCATAACGCTGCAACCCGGGGTGACACACACGTAACCGAATACAGAACACTATGCACACGTAGTAACAAGTTTCCCCAGCCAACACCACAACGAGACTGTTGGGTCAGGGGTGAGAGAGTTACGGCGGCTATAGCGTGGGGGAAACGCCCGGTCCCATCCCGAACCCGGAAGCTAAGCCCCACAGCGCCGATGGTACTGCAACCGGGAGGTTGTGGGAGAGTAGGACACCGCCGAACATACCTTCAAATCGTGACAGGAGAAGACCGATTATCGGTTCCGCTTGAGCCACCCCACCACCACCGGCTCGCGACCGATAGCCCCTTTCGGTTCTTCTCCTGTCACTTTTCTTTTAAGCTCAACCGCGTATACACAAACACTTAAACGCCACGCTGCGATCCACAGAGCACCACAAACTTTTGAAGCCCACGCGAGGCGCCGGGTAGCGTTAGAAGCATGACTTCTACAGCTAACGCCGAAAACCAAACTAGCGACGTACCTCGTCCACAAGACGACCTCTACCGCTGGGTGCACCACGAATGGCTCTCCACCTCAGAGATCCCATCCGACCGAGGCGCATACGGTGTCTTCCACGAACTCCGCGACCGCGCAGAAGCCGATGTGCGCGACATCATCGAGAAAGCTGTAGAACGCCACCGCAAGCGTGCATCCTCCGGCGAAGACGCCAACGATGAGGATGCAGCGCGCGACGCACGCATCACTAGCCTCTGGGAGTCCTTCATGGATGAAGAGGGCATCGAAGCCCTCGGAATCAGCCCCGTCGTTGACCTGCTGAAGAAGATTGACAACGTCCACGACGTCGAAAGCCTCATGAAGCTCAGCGGAGAGCTTTCAACCGTCGGCATCGACGGATTCTTCGACATCGGGGTGTCCAATGACGCGAAAGACCCGGACGTCAACCTGTTCACCATCATCCAAGGTGGGATCGGTCTGCCGGACGAGGCGTACTACCGCGAGGACGCCTACCAGGAAATCCGTGAAGCGTACCGCGCACACATCGAGCGGATGCTGACCCTGTTCGCCTATCCTGACCCGGCTGGTACCGCACTACGGATCTTCGAACTCGAAACTGCCATCGCGTCACATCACTGGGACATTGTGAAAACCCGTGATGCGCAGGCTCGCTATAACAAGATGAACAGCGACGAACTGCTTGAACTTGCGCCGCTGCTGCGGCACTGGTTCGACGGCTCGCGGATCTCCGAGAAGTACTGGTCCGTCGTAGACGTGTGGCAGCCGAGCTTCCTCGAAGGTCTCAACAAGGAGCTCATCGAACAGCCGCTCGAGGCATGGAAAGAGCTGCTCGCGTTCAACGTGATGCGATCCCGCGCGCCGTACCTGAACAAGGACGTAGTGACCGAGAACTGGTCCTTCTACTCCCATATCCTCGGTGGAGCAACAGAACAGCGCGAACGCTGGAAGCGTGGAGTTGCCTTCGTCGAATCCGGTGTTGGCGAAGACATCGGCCAGATCTTCATTGCCGAGCACTTCCCACCGGAAGCTAAAGACCGCATGGACCACCTCGTCGACCGCTTGATTGAGGCGTACCGGAACTCGATCAACGGCCTCGACTGGATGGGCGAAGACACGCAGAAGCGCGCGCTCGTCAAGCTCGAGAAGTTCCGCACCAAGATCGGGTACCCGAGCGAATGGATTGACTACAGCTCGCTCGACGTAGCGGCCGACAACCTCGTCGGTAACGTTGCCGCGATCGCGCAGTTCACGCTCAAGCGCGAACTGCAGAAGATCGAGGACGGCGTCAACCGCGAACTGTGGTTCATGTATCCACAGACAGTCAACGCGTACTACCACCCGTTGCTCAACGAAATCGCGTTCCCAGCAGCGATCCTCCGCCCACCGTTCTTTGACCTCCACGGCGACGACGCGACCAACTTCGGTGCTATCGGCGCGGTGATCGGCCACGAAATCGGGCACGGCTTTGACGATCAAGGCTCCCGTTTCGATGGCGACGGAACGCTCACCGACTGGTGGACAGAAGACGACCGTGCAGCGTTCGAAGCGCGCACCAAGAACCTCGTTGAACAGTACGGCAAGCTCGTGCCGCCGGAAGCGCCAGAGCACACCGTCAACGGCGAACTGACCCTCGGTGAGAACATCGGCGACCTCGGCGGCCTCGGCATCGCACACAAGGCCTACCTCGCCGAGATGAAAGTGACCGGCCGCAACCCTGAGGAAGAGAGCGACGGGCTGACCGGGAACCAGCGGTTCTTCACATCGTGGGCACGCGTCTGGGCGAGCCTCTCGCGACCAGAAGCGATGGTCACCATGGTCTCAACCGATCCGCACTCGCCAACCGAATTCCGCGCAAACCAGACCGCCCGCAACGTCGATGCCTTCCACGAAGCCTTCGGCACCCAGGAAGGCGACGGCATGTGGCTCGCGCCTGAGAAACGCGTCAGCATCTGGTGACCGTTGCACCCCGCCCGGGGCCGAACCCCATCGGCCCCGGGCGTGTGTCCACCGGTTTCTACGGAAGCCAGCGGTGCCAGCTAGAATAGGGGGCGTGACTGCCAACGCTAATTCTTCTGAGACGACATCGACCGTTGACAACCGCGACCAGCGCGCCGTGCGCCTGGCCAAACGTCAAGAAATCCTTGACTCCGGCAAGGAAGCGTACCCAGTAGGGGTACGCCGCACGCACTCCCTCGCGACCGTACGCGAATACTGGGCGCACCTTGCAAGCGGTGAAGAAACCGACGACGTCGTGGGTGTCGTTGGTCGCGTTGTGTACCAGCGCAACACCGGCAAGCTGTGCTTCGCAACCCTGCAAGAAGGCGGAGAGGACGGCTCAACCGTCCAGTTGCAGGTCATGATCTCGCTCGCGGAAGTCGGTGAGGAAGCGCTTGAGGACTTCAAGCACCTCGTCGACCTCGGCGACCACGTGTTCTTTGAAGGACGTGTGATCTCCTCCCGCCGCGGCGAACTCTCCATCATGGCTCAGCGCTGGGAGATGGCCTCCAAAGCGTTGCGTCCGCTGCCAGTACTGCACGCCGACCTCAACGAAGAGACCCGCGTTCGCCAGCGCTACGCAGACCTCATCGTGCGTGAAGAAGCACGCCAGATGATCTACAAGCGCGCCGCAATCACTCGTGCGATCCGCCGCGTGCTCGAGTCTCACGGCTACGTCGAAGTTGAGACCCCGATGCTGCAGCTCATCCACGGCGGTGCCGCGGCACGCCCATTCGAGACACACCTCAATGCGTTCGACCAGGACATGACTCTGCGCATCGCGACCGAACTGTTCCTCAAACGCACCGTCGTCGGTGGCGTGAACCGCGTCTACGAAATGGGCCGCATCTTCCGCAATGAAGGCGTCGACTCGACGCACTCGCCAGAGTTCACCACACTCGAGTTCTATGAAGCGTACGCAGACCAGTTCATCATGGCTGCACGTCTCAAAGAAATCATCCTTGCCGCCGCCGAAGAAATCGGTTGCGGCCTGCAGATCCCAGGACCAAACGGAACCACCATCGACCTGTCCGGCGACTGGGACTGGTTGAGCGTTTACCCGGGCCTTTCCGAAGCCGTGGGGCGCGAGATCACCCCTGAGACCAGCATCGACGTTCTTAAGGAAGTTGCGGCAGAGCACAACGTTGACTGGGATGAGAACTGGGACGAACAGAACGCAGTGATCGAGCTGTTCGGCGAGATCGTGGAACCAAACCTCATCAACCCGACGTTCGTCTACGACTACCCGCCAGCGGCCCAGCCGCTCGCCCGCCCGCACCGTTCCAAGGACGGCGTGATCGAGGCATGGGACCTCATCATCGGTGGCATGGAGCGCGGTACCGCGTTCTCCGAGCTGATCGACCCAGTGATCCAGCGCGACCGTTTGACGCACCAGTCCGAACTCGCGGCAGGCGGCGACCCTGAAGCGATGCAGCTCGACGAAGACTTCCTGCGCGCCCTCGAATACGGCGCACCACCAATGGGTGGTACCGGCCTTGGCGTTGACCGCCTCGTCATGCTGTTCACCAACGTGGGCATCCGAGAAACTATCCTCTACCCGCTCTTGAAGCCGGAGGCATAACGATGGCCGCCATCTGGGAAGCTATTTACCCATACGTTTCGGTCTTGCTGCCAACCATCACGCTGATCCTCATTTTCTGGTGGGTCATGCGGTCGATCGTCAATGCCGACCGTCGCGAGCGTGAAGCCGCAGCTGAAGGTAAAAAGCTGACCGAAGCTCAGTTTGAAGATGCCGTTGAGCAACGGATGAAAGAAATCGAATCTGAAATGGTTGGGAAAAGCAAAAACTAGAGAGAATTACGCACATTCCCTCTGACAGATCGCTCGAACTACCGTAGTATTTTTACACAAAGCTCATTGCTTTGTGAGCTTCCAGCCAACCACACTCACATGGGAGCGGAGAAACACTATGGCACGTCAAGTTCAAGTCACCCTCATTGACGATATCGACGGCACGCCAGCGGACTCCACCGTCTACTTCGGTTTCGAAGGCTTGCACTACGAGATCGATCTTTCGCAAGCCAACCTCAACAAGCTACGCGACTTCCTGCGCCCCTACATCAAAGCAGGACGCAGGTCAGCGCCGCGCTCGTCCGATGAAGCTGCACGCATCCGCGCATGGGCAAAAGACAAAGGCTATGAAGTCTCCAACCGCGGCCGCCTGCACCACGACATCATCGCTAAATACCGCGAAGCGCACCGCGCATAAAACCTGAGTAGGCTCACAGCGGGACGGGCATGGCCCGTGTGTAGGCGCGCCCCGACCTCTGTGCGCGCGCCATTCACTTCCGCTATCTGCGTACACGGCCCCAAACCGTTCACCTGATGGTGAACACGGGCCAAACGACCGTTTTCGATGCGTAGCATCGGAGGCAAGTCATTAAAGGAGTGTGCGCATGTTCGAACGTTTTACCGACCGTGCCCGTCGTGTTGTGGTGCTCGCCCAAGAAGAGGCGCGCATGCTCAATCACACCTACATCGGCACCGAACATATCCTGCTCGGCCTCATCCACGAAGGTGAAGGCGTAGCAGCTAAGTCCCTAGAATCCCTCAACGTAACGCTCGGAGCGGTACGTGAGCAGGTCCAGGAAATCATTGGCCAGGGCTCCCAAGCCCCAACAGGTCATATCCCTTTCACCCCACGCGCCAAGAAAGTCCTCGAACTTTCGCTGCGTGAAGCCCTCCAGCTGGGCCACAACTACATCGGTACCGAGCACATCCTCCTCGGCCTGATCCGCGAAGGCGAAGGTACCGCCGCGCAGGTTCTCAACAGCCTCGGCGCAGACCCACAGGCTGTCCGCCAGGAAGTCATCCAGCTCATCTCCGGCTACCACTCCTCCAAGGAACCAGCCGGAGCAGGTGGCGGCTCCCGCGACCAGAAGGAAGGAACCCCATCCGGTTCCGCAGTCCTCGACCAGTTCGGCCGCAACCTGACCGCCGCAGCACGCGAGAACAAACTCGACCCCGTCATCGGGCGCGAACACGAGATGGAACGCGTCATGCAGGTCCTGTCTCGCCGCACCAAGAACAACCCTGTTCTCATCGGTGAACCAGGCGTTGGTAAGACCGCCGTCGTTGAAGGGCTCGCGCAAGCGATCGTGCGTGGCGACGTGCCGGAGACCCTCAAGGACAAGCACCTCTACACGCTCGACCTGGGCTCCCTCGTGGCTGGCTCCCGCTATCGCGGTGACTTCGAAGAGCGCCTCAAGAAGGTCCTGAAGGAGATCCGTACCCGCGGCGACATCATCCTCTTCATCGACGAAATCCACACCCTCGTCGGTGCAGGTGCCGCCGAAGGCGCGATCGACGCCGCAAGCATCCTCAAGCCGATGCTCGCGCGCGGTGAACTCCAGACGATCGGCGCAACCACGCTCGACGAGTACCGCAAACACATCGAAAAGGACGCCGCCCTCGAGCGCCGCTTCCAGCCGATCCAGGTTCCGGAACCATCCGTCGAGCTCACCGTCGAGATCCTGCGCGGCCTCCGTGACAAGTACGAGGCACACCACCGCGTCTCCATCACCGACGAAGCGCTGCAGTCCGCGGCCCAGCTCGCGCACCGCTACATCTCCGACCGCTTCCTGCCAGACAAGGCCGTCGACCTCATCGACGAAGCCGGCGCACGCCTGCGCATCCAGCGCATGACCGCGCCACCGGAGCTCAAGGAAATGGACCAAAAAATCGCGGACATCCGCCGCGAAAAGGAATCAGCGATCGACGCGCAAGACTTCGAAGGCGCAGCCAAGCTCCGCGACGAAGAACAGCGCCTCATCACCGAACGCCAGGAGAAGGAAGCCGCGTGGAAGAACGGCGACCTCGACGAAATCTCTGAGGTCACCCCAGAGGTCATCGCTGAGGTCCTCGCGTCCTCGACCGGCATCCCAGTTGTGCAGCTCACCGAAGAAGAGTCCACGCGACTGCTCAACATGGAAGACGAACTGCACAAGCGCATCATCGGCCAGGACGAAGCGATCAAATCGATCGCGCGTTCGATCCGCCGCACCCGTGCAGGCCTCAAAGACCCGAACCGCCCAGGCGGCTCGTTCATCTTCGCAGGCCCAACCGGTGTGGGTAAGACGGAGCTCGCTAAAGCGCTCGCCGAATTCATGTTTGGTGACGAGGACGCCCTCATCACCCTCGACATGTCCGAATACGCTGAGAAGCACACCGTTTCTCGCCTGTTTGGTGCCCCTCCGGGCTACGTCGGCTACGAAGAAGGCGGCCAGCTGACAGAAAAGGTACGCCGCCGCCCGTTCTCGATCGTGCTGTTCGACGAGGTTGAGAAGGCTCACGCCGATCTCTTCAACTCGCTACTGCAGATCCTCGAAGACGGTCGCCTGACCGACTCCCAGGGCCGCGTGGTCGACTTCAAGAACACGATCATCATCATGACCACCAACCTCGGTACCCGCGACATCTCCAAGGGCGTCATGACTGGCTTCCAGTCCACAACCGACGTCCAGACGGGATACGAGCGCATGCAGGCCAAAGTCCAGGAAGAACTGCGCCAGCACTTCCGGCCAGAGTTCCTGAACCGCGTCGACGACATCGTGGTGTTCCCGCAGCTACAGCACAGCGAGATCGTCCAGATCGTGGACCTGTTCACCGACCGGCTCTCCGAACGCCTCAACGAACGTTCAATTTCGCTCAAGGTCACGCAGCCAGCCCGCGACCTGCTCGCAGACCGTGGTTTCGACCCAGCGATGGGCGCCCGCCCACTGCGCCGCACCATCCAACGCGACGTCGAAGACCCACTCTCCGAGAAGATCCTCTTCGGCGAACTGCTGCCAGGCCAGACCGTTGTGGTCGACGTCGAAGGCGAAGAAGGTTCACGCAAGCTGACTTTCACCGCCGTCGACGGGCCAGATCAGCTCGAAGGTAAGGCCACCCCGGCCGCAATCCTGGCGGGATCGACCGAACCAACCGGCACGAACGAGTCTGAGTCCGGCACAGGCGAGGCCGGTACGGGTGAGGCCGGTACGAGTGAGGTAGGCGCCGACGAATCCGGCTCGGATGAGGCAGGCGCCGATGACCGCGCCTAATAGATAAGGCCCACCGCGCATCGTGCGCAACAATGAGCTGCGTCCCGCTCCACACGGAACGGGACGCAGCTCACTTCTTAACAGACCCCATATATTGAGGTCACCAAACTACGATGGACACCATGGCAACCCCCGCAACAAACAACCCCAGCACGATCACCGTCCGGCCAGCCCGGTCGCAGGACGTCACCTACATCCGCGAACTCGTGCGTCCATACGCCGAGCAACGCATCTTGCTCGAAAAAGAAGCCGTAGCGTACTACGAAGCACTTCAAGAGTTCCGGGTTGCCGAAGACGCCGACGGCCGCATCATCGGATGCGGCGCCTTCCACGTCATGTGGGAAGACATCGGCGAAATCCGAACCCTCGCAGTCCACCCGGACGCGGCCGGACACGGATGCGGCGGCATGCTACTTGAACATCTGCTCCAGGACGCCCGCGAACTAGGCATCCACCGCGTCTTCTGCCTCACGTTCGAAGTCGAATTCTTCAAAAAACACGGCTTCGAAGTCATGGACCAACAAGACGCCGTTGCGCCCGAAGTGTTCCAAGAACTCTTGCGCTCCCACGACGACGGTGTCGCAGAATTCCTCGACCTCGCACGCGTCAAGCAAAACACCCTCGGCAACACCCGCATGATCACCACGCTCACCGATGTCGAAGAACGCATCACGCCACTCGTGAGCCGCAAGTAATGCGTGGGCGGCGTGGTGAGCGGCTGTGGGCACTTACCCCGGGAGTGACACCTCGCCCCCCGAGGTCAACACCGCGAGCCCATCCTCAACAAGTCCACGCACACACGAAGCCCGCTGCTCATCGTCCGCGGAAAGCAACGCCAACTCAACCAAAGCAGACCGCAACCGCGACTCCGTGACGGCTGACGCGGCACGCTCGGCGCCGTCGCGGGTCGCCATCATCTCGTACGGGACGGGACCATCCGACTCACGCAGAACCGCCATCATACGGCCACGCACCTGCCGATCCGTCCCATGCCAAGCCTGACCACGCGGAACATAATCCGCGGCCGGTTTCCCCGCCGCAACCCACGCACACAACGACTCCACCGGACACTCCCCGCAACGAGGGTTACGTGCCGTGCACACCAACGCACCCAACTCCATCGACGCCGCATTCCACGTGTTCGCCTCCGTGACCTCCGGCGGAGAGTAGTGGGCATCCGCGGCGTCGCCGGCTTCGTTCGGGTGCGCGGACATCAACGCTTGGGCCGCGCGGTACTGAGCCCGCGTCATCGTTGGCCCTGGGAGCGCTTTCGCGTGAAAAATCCGGCCGATAACTCTGCGGATATTCGTCTCCACAACGGTTGCCGGGATGCGGTAGGCGAAACAAGCGACGGCCGCGGCAGTGTATTCGCCGACGCCCGGAAGGGATAAGAGTGTGGGGAGGTCGTTGGGGACTACGCCGTCGTGTTCTGTGGCGATCGCTTGAGCGCACGCGTGCAGGCGTAGCGCTCGGCGCGGATAGCCTAAACGTCCCCAGGCGCGTAGAACTTCGCCGGCAGGTTCCGCCGCGAGGTCGTGTGGAGTTGGCCAGCGCTCCATCCACTCTTCCCATACGGGTTGAACCCGCACGACCGGGGTTTGTTGCAACATGATTTCCGAAACGAGGATGCCCCACGCGGTTGCGTCGGGGCGGCGCCAGGGGAGATCGCGGCCGTTGGCGAGGAACCATTCGTTGACGCGCGCCCGAACGGTGGAGGCGGGGGCGGCATCCGGGTCTGAGTGGCCGGCGGCGTGTGTTGCGGGGTCATGGTTCGGGTGGGACACGTCTGACATCATACGGTGGCTCGCTCGTTAGTGGAGGTGAGCGGATTATCCTGGTGACATGGCCACCGAGAATCAGAAACCCACAGCTGCTACGTATCGTCGCCGCCGGATTGTGGCGTTGATAGTCCTGCTCCTCCTCCTCACTTTAATAACCTTGGGCATCGTGAGTGTCGTTAAATGGGTGTCGGGTGTCTTCGGTGGAAACAAGGCTGATGAGAAACAGACGGCGCAAACGTCGACGCAGCCGGGTGGGGAAAATAGCAGCACTGGTGATGCTAAAGGTAAAAATAAGAGCACTGGTGATGCCGAAGGTGAGAAAGAAGGGGAGCGGCCCAGCCCTAAGCCCGACGGCAGCCAAGACTGCGTTGCTGGCGACATCACGGTGAGCGCTGCAACGGATAAGCAGTCCTACGGCGCGGGTGAAGACCCGGTCCTGATCCTCAAACTGAAAAACACGGGTGACGTGCCGTGCACCATGAACGTCGGCACAACCCAACAAGAGTTTGTCGTGACTTCTGGCAACGACCGGATCTTCTCGACCCGCGACTGCCAACAAGACCCAGAAGACGTCAAAATCAAACTCGAAAAAGGCCAGGAAGAAAATGCGCGCTTCACCTGGAACCGAGTTCGCTCCGTACCGGAATGCCAACCGATTTCTTCCAAGCCGCGGCCAGGAACCTACAAGCTCAAGGTGAGCCTGGGCGACAACGAATCTAAACCGGCAACGTTCGTACTCCAGTAGACACACTGTCTGCGCGGAAGCTCGCCCGCCAACGCCTCCCAGCGCTTAGCGGTACCGTTCCAACAAGCTGTCTTCAGCGAAGCGGCTGAGCCCCTCACGTACGCTGCGGGCCCGCCCCTCACCGATGCCTTCGATCTTCTGCAAATCATCGACATTGGCGGCCATGAGTTCCTGCAAACCGTCGAAACGTTGGACAACGCGTTCAACCAGATGCTGCGGCAACGATGTGATGCCGGAAAGCAGACGGAACCCACGCGGCTCCACGTGGTGGTCAAGATCTGAAGCTCCATCCGGGAAGCCCAGGAGCATCGCGATCTGCCCGAGGTCAACCAGGTGCGGAGAGTCCAGGGCGGCGAGTTGCTGCTCAATCTGGTTGATGTCGACGATCGTGTCACCCATCCCTGCCCGCCGAGCTGCATTCGCGTAGTCACGCAAAACAACCGATAGGGATGGCCCGGCACCTGTGCTGAGTTCCTCGAGGTGCAGGCCGACTAGCCGCCCGTTCACGCCGAGTTCGAGGATGTCGCGGCGGATCTCTTCTGAAATACGGCGCACCATTTCGAGCCGCTGGATCACCGTGGCGACGTCACGCACCTTGACAACGTTTTCGATCTCTTGATTGGACAGTGCGTTGGTGACCTCAACCAAGCGGGTCTTGTAACGTTCGAGCGTTGATAGTGCCTGGGTTGCGCGCGCAAGGATCGTTTCCGACCCTTCTAACTGGTGCCTTTGCCCGTCAACGTAGATCGTGATGGTGTTCATCGACTGGGACACCGCGATCACGGGGTAGCCGGTTTGGATTGAGGTTTGTTCCGCGGTGCGGTGGCGGGTGCCAGTTTCGGTAGCAGGGATGGTCGGGTCAGGAACCAGGTGAATGCCGGCATGAAGGATGCGGGTCAGATCTTTGGAGAGGATGATCGCGCCGTCCATTTTCGCGAGTTCGCGTAGCCGGGTTGGTGAGAACTCGATATCGATAGGGAACCCGCCAGTGGTCAGCTGTTCGATGCCTCGGTCGAAACCCAACACGATGAGCGCCCCGGTGCGGCCACGGAGGATCCGTTCAAGACCATCACGCAACTCAGTACCTGGCGCGATTTTGACCATCACTTGTCGTAGTGTCTCAGCCTGTTCGGGCTGCAGCTCGTCGGAGCGATGGTGGTCTGCCCGTACGTATTCTGGATAACGAGGCGTCACGAGAGTTGATACCTTTCACGTCGCACTGCGCGGCGAGGCGCCAACGCACGTCAAGACCTATCTATTTTAGGAGCGCTCGCCCGCGGGGGTGAAGCCCGCCAGGTGGAGGGCTTCCGCGAGGCTTGTTACGGTCCGGACGTCCATGCCTTCCGGGATTTTTCCTGGCCCGTTCGGGGAGGCTGGGACGATGGCCCGCTGATATCCCAAACGATGTGCTTCGGCTATACGCCGGTTAACATCCTGCACGGCACGCACTTCGCCAGCAAGGCCAACTTCACCGAACACAATCATGCGTTGATCCAAGGGATGCTCAGCTACAGCAGAAGCGACAGCGAGGCACGCGGCAAGATCAATCGCCGGTTCGGACAACCGGACTCCACCGACCGTCGCGACGAAACAATCCGTTTGCCCCAGAGCGAGCCCTGCACGCGACTCCAAAATAGCTAACAGCATCGAAACCCGCGAGGAGTCTAAACCGGTGGTACTACGACGCGGCGACGGCGTGGTCGCTGACGTCACCAACGCCTGTACTTCTGCGATGAGTGGACGGCGCCCCTCAACGGTTATAGTGAGGCACGTCCCTGGGACGGGTTGGATGGTTCGCGTGCGGAACAGCCCTGAAGGGTCCGCTAGCCCTTCGATTCCTGAATCTGTCAGGTCAAAGCACCCGACCTCGTCGGTGGGGCCGTACCGGTTTTTGACGGCCCGCAAGAGCCGCAAGCGTGAGTGTTTCTCGCCCTCAAACTGGCACACAACATCCACGAGGTGTTCAAGGAGTCGGGGCCCCGCGATGGTGCCTTCCTTGGTCACGTGCCCCACCACAATTGTGGTGATGCCTTTGGTTTTCGCGGTTCCGATCAACGCGGAGGCCACTTCACGAACCTGCGATACCCCTCCTGCGGACCCTGAAACTTCGGCTGACGCCAACGTCTGGACCGAATCCACGATCAACAAGTCAGGGTCGATCTGTTCGACCTGACCCAACGCCGTCCCTAGATCAGTTTCCGACGTCAAATACAGTTCGTCTGAGATCGCGCCGATGCGCTCTGCCCTCAACTTAACCTGCGCGGCAGATTCCTCACCCGAGATGTACAGAACCTTCAAACCAGAACGTGCAGACCGCGCCGCCGCGTCGATCAGCAGCGTCGACTTACCTACCCCAGGCTCACCAGCCAACAAGATGACGGCACCCGGAACCAAGCCACCACCCAGAACGCGGTCGAACTCGCCCACACCGGTGGGCCGATGCACCGCCGGTTGCGAGTCGATGTCAGCGATCTTCTGCGCAGGCTTACTCACCGACCGCACTTGAGTCAGCTGACCCAGCTCAGGGCCAACCTCTTCAACAGAACCCCACGTCCCGCACTCCGGGCAGCGACCAACCCACTTAACGGTCGCCCAACCGCACTCGTGACACCGAAACTCACTCGACTTTCGGGACGTCTTTTTCCCAGTAGAACTCATGCTTTTACCCTACGCAGATACCCTGACACTTTGTTCTCGAAGCGCGCCGCCACGCCCGACACAGCAGCCCGCCAAGGCAACGCCCTAGGTGCGCGGCAGATAATCCGACGCCGCATCGCGCGGAACCCCGGTGGCATGCAAAACATCCACTGCAATAGGCCGCAACAGCATGATCAACGTGGGCAACTGCATCGTCCCGCTGCGCCACGACGAAGCATCCAAGTCGCCCACGACTTCCTCCATGATGGAGCGTGCACGCCGCCGCATCATGTTCGCAGACCCGGTTGAGGTTTCCGCCGCGGAATTCGCTAAAGCATTCAGCGCGTCAGCGAACCCATCAAACAGAACATGCAAGCGTTGGCGCTGTTCCGCATCGGGCGCCAACGTATTTAGAAGCCCTGCCGCACGCCGAGCGACCACGTTGAGCCCACGCAAAATCAGGTCGGCAACATCCAATAGTTGTTCTTGGTCGCTTAGTTCGTTCCGGTGCCGCCGCCCCAGAACGCTCAACTTCGCGTAATCAGTTGACGTATTGAGCTCTTGTCGCGCCTGATCCACGAGCGCGCTCGCGTTACGCACCCGCACCAGTGTGTGCCAAGCCGCTTGTGAATCGGAACGTTCTAGCCCGTCACCCAGTTCGCGGAAACACTGACTGACCTCCCGCAAGAGCGCCGACAATTTAGCGGCCGGCGCTCGCCGTGGGTCACGTGGCCACAGAAGCATCAGCAAAAGTCCCACTGAACCGCCGATGACGGCGTCAATAGACCGTGTAAAAGGCCCTCCGTAGGGGATGGGCAGAAGCACCACGAGGAGGGACTGGACGCCCAGCTGGGTTGCGAAGACGACGCCCGGGTCGAGGAACCGTGCCAGAACTAGGGAGAGGAAAACAACGATGCCGGCTTGCCACACGCCCCGTCCGAGCAGAGTCATGAGGACGTCGCCTAAAGCGATGCCGAGTGTGCATCCGACGGCGACCTCGAGGGTTCTGCGGATGTGGGATGTGTTCGCGAAGCCGAGCACGATGAGCGCGCTGGTTGCCGCGAAGATGGGTTGCTGGTGGCCGAGCACTTTTTCGGCGAACCAGAAGGAAAAGACGGAGCCTACGGTTGCGAAGATGATCCGGGTCATTGAGATTTGTACCCGGCGTATTCCGCCCTTGAAACGAGTTTTGACGTTGCGGGCGATAGTGGACGATGCACGGGGTACCTTCTTTTGACCGCGTGTGGCCATCCCGCGCACCTCCTTACACCCGCTGTGATTAACGTCTACTGTCTATTCTTGCATCTCGGTGAATAGTTCACCTGTTGTTCATATAAGGCCTCAGCTTCTGTTACTTTGCGTCGTTAGCGTCTAAATGTCGCCGCAAAACCGCGGCACTCGCTTCCCCCAGGAATGAAAGAGAATGACCGTGCAGATTAAGCACTTCGGCCGTACGGCTGCAATCCTGTCCATCGCGGCCCTGGGCCTCACCGCATGTGGCCAGGCAAACAACACTTCGGAATCTTCGAACAACGGCTCGGACAACGGCGACGCCAAGCAGGTTTCCGGCACCCTCTCCGGTGCAGGTGCATCCTCGCAGGAATCTGCGATCGGCGCATGGACCGCAGGCCTCCAGGAGTCTCAGTCCAAGCTGAACGTTCAGTACAACCCAGCTGGCTCCGGCGCTGGCCGTAAGGCATTCTTGTCCGGCCAGGCTTCCTTCGCGGGTTCCGATGCTGCCCTTAAGGAAGATGAAGTTGCTGACGCAGAGAAGATCTGCGGCCCAGAGGGTGCTATCAACATCCCTGCTTACATCTCCCCGATCGCTATCGTCGTGAACCTCGAGGGCGTCGACGAGATCAACCTTGACGCTGAGACCCTTGCGAAGATCTTCGCTGAGAAGATCACCAAGTGGAACGACCCAGCGATCGCTGCGTTGAACGAGGGCGTCGACCTGCCAGACACCAAGATCATCCCAGTGCACCGCGCTGACAAGTCCGGTACCACCGACAACTTCACCGACTACCTCGCAGAGAACGCCAAGGACGCTTGGCCAGCAGGTAACGTCGAAGAGTGGCCATCGGACCTCGGCGGCGAAGCAGCTCAGGGTACTTCCGCTCTCGTTGGCGTTGTCCAGAAGAACAACGGTGCAATCGGTTACGCCGACAAGTCCGCAGCTGGCGACCTGACCCTGGCCAAGATCAAGGTTGGCGAGAACTTCCAGGCCCCAGAGGAAGAAGCAGCAGCTAAGTCCGTCGAAATCTCGGAGCGCCTCGAAGGCAAGAACGAGAACGACATGGCTGTGCGCATTAACCGCACCTCGACCGAAGAGGGCACCTACCCACTCGTCCTGGTTTCCTACCACATCTACTGCTCCTCCTACAAGGATCAGTCGACCGTGGACATGATCCAGGCATGGGGCCACTACGTAGTCAGCGAAGACGGCCAGAAGGCTGCCAACGCAGCTGCAGGTTCCGCACCGATGACCGAAACCATGCGTGAAAACGCTGCTAAGGCAATCGACTCCATCAAGGTCGCAGAGTAACGCACTACGTGTAGGGCGGCCGGCTTCATTGCCGGCCGCCCGCCACCGCGTATAAGCCCTTAATTTTTCCCTGGAATCACTCGCACAGGAGCAATCTCGTGACTTCCCCAACGCTGGCCCCGAAGAGTGGCCCGCTTGCTGAAAAGGCCAAAGGCCGGGTTGGTGACAAAGTGTTCTCCGGCGTCGCTCTCGCTGCCGGCATCATCATCCTTGTCATCCTGGTCTTCGTATCGGTATTCCTGGTCACCCAGTCCATTCCTGCGCTGACCGCGAACCCCGAAGAGATCACGGGCGGTGAAGGATTCTTCAAATACGTCCTGCCGCTAGCGATCGGTACTCTCATCGCTGCCGGCATTGCATTGCTCCTTGCAACCCCCGTCGCAATCGGTGTTGCACTGTTCATCTCCCACTTGGCGCCTCGAAGCATCTCGAAATCAGTCGGTTACGTGATCGACCTTCTGGCAGCGATCCCATCGGTCGTTTACGGCGCATGGGGCATGGCAGTCCTCGGCCCAGCCATGGTCGGCATCTTCAACTGGTTGCACGATAACCTCGGCTTCATCCCGATCTTCGGCGACCCATCCCAGACCGGCCGTACCCTGATGACCGCTGCGGTCGTCCTCGCAGTGATGATCCTGCCGATCATTACTGCGCTTTCGCGCGAAATCTTTGTTCAGACCCCTAAACTTCACGAGGAAGCGGCACTGGCCCTCGGAGCAACCCGCTGGGAAATGATCCGCATGGCGGTCTTCCCATTCGCCCGGGCAGGCATCGTGTCTGCAGTCATGCTTGGGCTTGGTCGTGCACTCGGTGAAACCATGGCGGTCGCAATGGTTCTCTCCGCAGGTGGCCTGACCATCAACCTGATCGGCTCCGGTAACTCGACCATCCCGGCCGACATCGCACTGCACTTCCCAGAGTCCTCCGGCCTGCGCGCTAACGAGCTCATCGCTGCCGGCCTCGTCCTCTTCATCATCACCCTCATCGTGAACTTGATTGCGCGGTGGATTGTGTCCCGTCACAAGGAATTCGACGGAGCGAACTAACATGACCCACCCGAATCACGAACGCAGCTCCCCGAAGTCTGAGGTAAAACCAGTGAACGCGACGCAACAGCGCAGCAAGAACGCTCCAGAGGGGGAACGCCGCCACGGCCGCAGCCGTCTCACCTCTGGGCAGATGCCACGATGGGGCGAGCCGCTCATCGGTCTGATCTCGTTGATCCTCGGCGCAGCCATTGTTGCCCTTATCGGATTCAACATCGCCGGATGGCTCTGCTTCTCCGCCATCATCTTCCTGATCGTCGACTTCGTCGCGATCCTGCTGGTCGAAAACCGTCGCCAAGCGACCAACAATCTAGCGCGCAACCTGATCGTTGGCGCTTTCCTGATCGCGTTGGTTCCGCTCGTCTCGGTGATCTGGACCGTAGTATCTAACGGCTCCAAGGCAATCTTTGCTCCAGGGTTCTTCGCATCTGACATGCAGGGCCAGATCGCGCTAGCCGACATCGAACACGTCCGTGAAGGCGGACCGCTCATCGGCGGTATTAAGCACGCACTTATCGGTACGTTGCTCATCACCCTCGCGGCCACCGTGATCTCGGTTCCGATCGGCCTGCTGACCTCGATCTACCTCGTCGAGTACGCACGCGACAACTGGCTCTCTAAGGTCATCCGTTTCTTTGTTGACGTGATGACCGGTATCCCATCGATCGTCGCAGGTCTGTTCGCGGCAGGTATCTCGGCCTACGTCATGCTTGACGTTCTCAAGTTGCGGCCAGGCTCCCAGTTGATCGGTTTCTCCGCAGCAATTGGTCTCTCTGTTCTCATGATCCCGGTTGTGGTCCGTTCTACTGAAGAAATGCTCCGTGTCGTCCCTAATGAGCTTCGCGAAGCATCCGCGGCCCTCGGCGTTCGCAAGTGGCGCACCGTCATGAAGGTCGTCCTCCCAACCGCGCTCTCCGGTATCGCCTCGGGTGTCACGATCGCTATCGCACGCGTGATCGGTGAAACCGCACCGATCCTCGTGACCGCCGGTACCGCATCGGTTGTAAACTTCAACCTGTTCAAGGACTGGATGATGGCTCTGCCGGTGTTCATCTATCGCCAGCTCAACTACCCAGCGGCGCCAGCGGCGCAAGACGCATCGACCCTCCGCGCATGGGGTGCAGCGCTGGTCCTGATCATCATCGTGATGTTGCTGAACCTGATCGCGCGCATCATCGCTAAGATGTTCGCACCGAAGCAGGCAGGCCGCTAAAGTTCGAGGGCGACTCAAAGCCCGGCCCTACGGAAGACCTCTCATAGACCACTGACCACCAGGTCAAAGTGAAGGAAATAAAACCATGGCAAAGCGCATCGACGTCACAGACCTCAACGTTTACTACGGCAGCACGCATGCAGTAAAAGACGTCAACATGACGATTGACCCTCGTTCTGTCACCGCATTCATCGGCCCATCCGGTTGCGGTAAGACCACGTTCCTGCGGACCCTGAACCGCATGCACGAAGTGATCCCGGGTGCTCACGTCAAGGGCAAGGTGTTGCTCGACGGCGACGACATCTACGCTCCGGGCGTTGACCCGGTCCGCGTCCGCACCGAGGTCGGAATGGTGTTCCAGCGCCCTAACCCATTCCCAACCATGTCCATCCAGGACAACGTGTTGGCTGGTTTCAAGCTCAACGGCAAGCGCCTCTCAAGCTCGAAGCGTGACGAGATCGTCGAGAAGTCCCTGCGCGGCGCTAACCTGTGGAACGAAGTGAAGGACCGCTTGGACAAGCCAGGTTCCGGCCTCTCGGGTGGTCAGCAGCAGCGTCTCTGCATCGCGCGCACCATCGCAGTTGAGCCGTCCGTGATCCTCATGGACGAGCCGTGCTCCGCGCTCGACCCGATCTCCACGCTCGCAGTTGAGGACCTCATCAACGAGCTCAAGGACACCTTCACCGTTGTCATCGTGACGCACAACATGCAGCAGGCGGCCCGCGTCTCCGACAAGACCGCGTTCTTCAACATTGCAGGCACCGGTCAGCCAGGCGAGCTCATTGAGTACAACGAGACGTCCACGATCTTCAACAACCCAGAGCAGAAGGACACCGAGGACTACGTTTCCGGCCGCTTCGGCTAAGCCGCGCTCTAGGTCTATGTCACGATGGTGACGTTCGGTTGATACCGGGCGTCACCATCGTTGTTTATGGGCTGGAACCGTTGGGGCGGGACCGTCGGTGCGCCGGAATCGTTGGCTTGGGACACCGGCGGTTTGGAGCCGTCGATGCGCCGGAATCGCTATCCGATGAGTGGCGAAGCAGCCAAGAACAGGATCGCGCTCACGAGGAACGTGGCGACCGGAGTCATCAACCAGTAGGACGCGACGTCGAGCACGCGCCGCTGATTCACGGTCACGTGACGCTGTGTGAGGCCCGCGCCCAGCAGGGACGTTGTCACCGACTGGGTTGAGGAGATCGGCAGGTGGAACGCGATCGAACCGAAGAACACGAGCAGCGACGAAGAAACTTTCGCCATGCCGGCGCGGAGAGGGTCGAGCTGCACGAGCCGCGTTGAAAGCGTGTAGGTAATACGCCAGCCGCCCACAACCATGCCTGCGCCGAGGATCAGCGCCGTAATCGCTTCGAAGCCAAGCATGTCGCCGTAATCGAAACCCATGCCGGCGGTGCTCGTCACAACAAGCAGGAAAACAGCTAGACGCTGGCCGTCCTGGAGTCCGTGGGCGAAAGCCACAGCCGCGGTAGCGGTGGCCTGGGAAAGGCGGCCGATGCGGTCGGCAGAGTTCGGGGTTTGGTACCGCATGAGCCACGCGATGGGGGTCATGATCAGGATCGACATCATGGGCGCAATGATCACGGTAACGACCAGCGGGAGAAACACGGCGATGAGTAGCGCGAGCCACACGCCTGTGTTTTCCATGTACCCAAGTGTCATGGCGGCAACCACTGCGCCAATGAGCCCGCCGTACATTCCGTGTGTTTGCGACGACGGCTGCCCACGCCACCATGTGAATAGTGACCACATCGCGGCGGAAGCTAGGGTCGCGATCGCCATCACGAGGCCGGCCTTCCCGCTAGCTAGGGTCAGCTCGAACTGGTCTTGGAACGCGATGCCGAGGCCGGTAGATAGGAAGGTTCCGGCGGCGGCGAAGCCAGCGACCATGATCGTCGCGAGCCCGGGAGTCAGCGCGCGGGTACGTACTGACGTCGCAACGGCGTTGGATGCGTCGTGGAACCCGTTGAGGAAGGTGACTAGCGCCCACAACAGGACCGCGAACACCAGGAGGAAACCCATCTCTAGGACTCCTTGACCAGGATGGTTCCCAGGTGGTTCACGGCCTGGAGCAGCTCATATTGAGCTTCGCGGAGGTCGTCGAGGAGCATTGTTTGGGATAGCGCTGTCTGTACGCGGGTGGTTTCGCTGACTTCACGTTTCCAGTTGCGGATTGCGTGACGACCGCGTGTGGTTAGGCGCATGAGATCAAGCCAGTCGTCTTCGACATTGTCGAGCTGGGCGAGGTGCGCGAACACTTTTCGGAACACTTTAGTTTGTTGCCCCATGAGTTCCAGGAGCTCCGCGAGCGAGGTTGAGCGCATCGGAATGGCTTCGGGGATGAGGCCGGCGGCGTTGTCGACGGCACCGATGGCGCTGCGGAGGTGGCGTGAGAACGTGAAGAGGTCTTCGCGGGGCAGTGGGTTGACGAACGAGGTCCGCAGGTGGGTGAGAAGTGTGTACGTTTTGTCGTCGACTTCGTTCAGGTTTTCTTTGATGGCTTCGCGTAGGGCGGTGCGTTCGGTTGCGGGCGCTGAGATGAGCTCAGCAGCTGAGGAGATGGCTTGGTGCAATAGCTCAGACATGCCGCTCAGCAACTTGAGGCTTTTAGCCTCAGAGGGGAATAGCCGCAGACGCACGGGTACCTCATTCTCACTTGGGACATTGTCACGCGGGACGTTACAGCTCGAAGTCTAGTGAGTGAAGGTTAACAGACCAATGTGGCTGATTGATGAATTCGTTGTGCCTCAGATGTGCGCGCTGCCGCGATAGTCTAGCGCCGGTGCAGCGGGCGGGTGGGGAGCGTGGGCCACGTGATGGTTGAGTGACACCGGGCCGGGGGCGCCTCTCGGCGGAAGGCCGCTCGAAGCGGCAAATATTTGGGGCCCGGGGCCTCCGCGGCCCGGTGTCTCTTCCAGTGTCCCAGATGGGGGCGGGGGCTCGTCAAGTGCCACGGTTGTTATTCGCGCCGTGGGCTGGGTTCGTCAAGCGCGGACTATTCGAGGTGGTTGCGCCGCCACATGTCGGCGGATGTGAGGAGGTCCGATGCGGTGGCTGTGAGGCGTCGTGAACTTTCGGTGAGTGAGCGGGCGTGGTGTGCGGCGTGAGCCTCGGCGCTGTCGGCGTGGGCTGCTTGTCCCGCGGCGATGACGCGGCAGAATGCTGCGGCCCGTTCGAGCGCGACGGCGAAGTCGCCTGTGTATGCACCGGTGAGGATCGCTGTGGTCACTTCAACCATTTCGGCAGGTCCCGGCGGGTCGGCAACCCCGGCGACGACGACTGTGACGTCATCCACTGACTTTCCGGCGCGGAATAGCGCAGACCAGCGGTCCGCGTCGTTCATGACGGCTCGGCGGAGGACGTAGAGGCGCCACAATGTTCCCGGCAGGGACACTGCGGGCGATGTGGACCACAGTTCTGCGAGCTCAAGGAGGCCGTCGGAGTCGGCGAGTTTGATGAGTCGGTCAAGGACGTCCGGCGCGACACCAGAGCGCCCGCGGTGCACGATGGCTTGGGCTGTCAGGTGTGCAGCCTCAGAATGGTGCGCGGGATCCGAGCCGGGAGCTTCACGGTCCAATAGTTCGGGAGGCATCACGGCCGGCTTGTGGTGGGTACGCGCCGAAGAACTCATCTTTACCAGTGTAGGAACCCGCGCTTTCGATGGCGTTCGGATGTTACTGGGCCGCCGGCCGGGGTACACGGCAGTGGTGGGTTAGGGAAACTATGGGGGTGTCGTTTACCATGGGTAGCTGGGGCCTATAGCTCAGCTGGCAGAGCACCGGACTTTTAATCCGTTGGTCCCGGGTTCGATCCCCGGTGGGCCCACACATAGATCAGCCTCGGAGCTGACGCGACGGTTTCCCGTCGAAGCGTCAGTTCCGAGGCTGATGTGTTTAAGGGAGCCGCAGGTCGCTACTACGGGGCCTCGCCCCCAGCAAGGCCGCCTCAGACCCCCAGCATTGTGGCGAGGTAATCGTTGAGGAGGATTCCGTTGGGGTCGACCTGCTTGCGGACCTCAAGCCAGTCCCCGAATTTCGGGTAGCGCTCGTGGAGGTCTTCGGGGCCGAGAGTGTGGAGTTTGCCCCAGTGTGGCCGTCCGCCGGCGGCTTTGAAGATGTCCTCGAGCACCGCGAAGTATTTCTTGTGTTCTTCGCGGTAGAACCGGTGCACCGCGATGTAGACGGAGTCGCGGCCGTGTGCGGTCGAGAGCCACACGTCGTCGCCTTTGGCGGCGCGGACTTCGAGCGGGAACGTGATCCCTTCGGGGAACGCGTTGACGGTGCGAACTACTTCGCTGAAAACCTCTTGGTAGTCGTTGATGTCGATCGCGTATTCCATTTCGCGGAACCGTGTGCGCCGTGGTGACACAAAGACTTTGTGGGACGTGTCAGCGAAACTGCGGTTTCCCATCGTGCGTGCCGCGAGCTTATTCAGTGCCGGCACGGTTTTGGGGATGAGTTTGCCGAGTTCGCATAGGGCCCGGTGGCCGCCGTTGTTGAGGAGTTCGTCTTCGAACCAGTGTTTGAACCCGGAGAGCGGTTTGTCGCCTTCGAAGCCAGGGGAGCGGCGGTTGATTTTGCGGGCGACGACGTCGGTGTGCTGGAACCAGTAGAACTCGACGTGGTCTTGTTCGCGGGAGAGGTCGATGAAGTTTTCGAGGGTGTCCGCGAGCGGTACGGGCCGTTCTTCTGCGTGGAGGATGAACGATGGCACGACGGCGATGGTCGCGTGGACGATGACGCCGAGTGCGCCGAGGCCTACGCGTGCGGCTTCGAAGAGTTCGGGGTGTTGCGTTGGGGAGGCGGTGACGATGTCGCCGGTGGGTAGCGCGATGCGTAGCGCACGGATCATGCCTGCGTAGCCGGTGTAGGCGAGGCCGGTTCCGTGGGTTGAGGTTGAGAGTGCGCCGCCGATGGTTTGCCGGTCGATGTCGCCCATGTTGGCGAGCGCTAGTCCGTATGGTTCAAGCAGCCCGGGGAGTTCCCAGAGGTGGGTTCCGGCGCCGAGGGTTACGGTTCCGCCCACGGGGTCGACTGCGTAGAGGCCGCGGAAGTGCCGCATGTCGAGCAGGATGTCGTCAGTGTGCGCGAGCGGTGTGAAGGAGTGGCTTCCGCCGACGGGGCGGACGGTGCGGTTCTCTTCTGTTGCGCGGGCAAGGAGCGCGGCGAGTTCGGTTTCGTCGCGTGGTGTTGCGATGTCGGCTGGTTCGCTGCGGTAGAGGCGGCACCAGTTGGTCCATTTGGTGGCGGACTTGCTGGTTTTGGCGGCGTGGCCCTGGGCGTCGGCTTGGGTGCTTGGCTGCGGTGCTGTTGTGGTTTTCACAGGAATGCTTTCCCTTCGCCGCGATAGGTGGGCCATTCGTCGATGACCTGGGAACCTGAAATGACTACGACGCTGTTGATGCGTTCTGATACTTCGCCGGCTTTTGCGTGGCGGAACCATACGATGTCGCCGATGTTGAGGTTGCGTGCGCCTGGCCCGGTGAGTGGGGTCTGTACTTCGCCGGGGCCTTCGGTGCCGCGGTATTTCACGTTGGGTGGCCACGCGATGGTGGGGAGACGGCTTGGTCCTGGAGGTCCGGAGGCAACCCAGCCGCCTCCGAGCACTGTTGCCGTGTTGTTGTTGGGTCGGCGCACAACGTCCATTCCGAACGTGAGCGCTGGCGCTGGTCTGAAGGCGGTGTAGTTGTCGAAGAGTCCGGGGCCGATGAGCCCGGATCCCGCCGCGACTTCGGTGATTGCGGCTTCTGCTCCGGTGGTTTCGATGGATCCGGTCCCGCCGCCGTTGACGAAGCGTAGCGGGGTGAGCGCGGAGATCGCTTCCACGGTTTCTGCGCGGCGGTGTGCGATGTCTTTCGCGGAGGCCGCTTGGATTCGCCGCAGGATGGTTTGCCGCGGAGTTTTGCCGGCGTTTGCTTCGCCTGCGATTTGTCCTTCGTAGGCCATGAGCCCGTCCAGGGTGAACCCTTTCCGGCCCACGATGTGGGTCGCCAGCTTGGTCACGGCCGTAGCGGTTGATAGCGGTGACCGTGCCGCGCCGATCATGACACCGCGTGCGGGGCGGTAGGACGCATCGAGCTCTACTGCGACTTTGAGGTCGGGGTGGCCGGGGGCTACATGGTCGATGAGGTCGAGTTGTTGTGGGTCGTCGACCATGAGAGTCACGTGTTCCAGTGCGGCTTCGCTGGTGGTCCAGGTTTTGATCGCGTCGATGTTGACGTTGGGGTAGGCGACCACGATGTCGCGATAGCCGTTTTCCGCGAGCCACACGGCTTCGGGGAGGGTGAAGCTCAGGATTCCTTCGAAGCCGGGGGTCTCCAACGCGGCGTCGAGGGCTTTGCGGATGCGGAGGGACTTGCTCGCGACGCGGATGGTCGGCGTGGATAGCGTTGCGTCGGTGCCGGCATGATGCGCGGCGGTGCTGCGGTGCGATGCTGCCTCAGCGAGCCGGGCGATGAGGTCGTTCGCGTTGGCCTGGAAGTGGTCAGCGAACAGGACACCCACGGGGCGTGACGTGTAGCCGGCATCAGCTAAGACGTCCTTGAGTGCCGGCCAGTCGATCTTCGCATCAGATATGTGACTGTTGTTGGTGCGATGCATGCTTCGTCCTTGAGGGATGTGCTGCAGGGATTCGTTCCGGAGCAACGCTTCGCGGATGCAAACGTGTCCTGGATGCAAACACTATGCCCCTTGTGACAGGCCTCACAACAGCAAAGGGCTTGATTAACTTCGAACAAGCACCGCATTAGGTCACGGAATGATCACGATTAGATACCGATACCTGTTCTCGAGTGTTACGGTCCACCAATGATCGGGCGCTCGATCCGCGTCAACTCAAGGAAGTATCCGATAACAACCCAGCTGTGAGAGAGCTGAGTTTTCCACCTTTCTCTTGCATCTGAGGGGAAACGTTCTACCGTGGAAGTATGCGACGTTTTTATGCGGCCGCCGGCGCGGCCCTGTTCAGCCTAACGCTGGGCGTCGCCCCTCAAGCTTCAGCCGCAACGCTGACTCATCAGCCGAGCGTGCTCACCGTTGACTCGACAGCGTCACCGCAGCATGGCAAGAAAGAGCAGCTCAGCGAAAAAGAATCGCTGCGCGTAGCAACTGTGAACGCCGGGTTGAGCGAAGACGAAGAAGGGGCGCTCGCCGAGCGCCTCGAAGGTGGCCAAGATGAGGCCGCCCAGATGCTCGCGCGCAATATCCAGAAGACGCGCCCTGATGTCCTGCTGATCACGGACATTGACACGGACACTCACGTCCCTGACATCTTCAAGGACCAGTACCTTGCCGAGGCGCAGGCGGACGGTGAGGCTGGATCTAAGGATCTTTCCCCGCTCGACTATCGGTACGTATATGCCGCGTCCACTAACGCGGGCGTGCAGTCGGGGGCGGACTTGAACGGTAACGGCTCCACCGGCGACGCCGGGGATGCATTTGGCGTTGGTCATTTCGAAGGCCAGCGCTCCATGATCTTGTATTCGCGTTACCCAATTAAGCAGGACGAGGTCCGTACGTTTAATGACCTCATCTGGAGTGAGCTCCCGGGCAATAGCCTCGACACGGAAAAGTATTCCAAGCTTGTGAGGTCGGTTCTGCCGCTGAACTCGACGAGCTTGTGGGATGTTCCGCTCGATGTCGACGGCGAAACTGTGCATGTTGTTGCAACAGGCCTCACATCGGATCAGGGTGAAGGTGCTGACGCGGACCGTCGGCTTGACCAGTTGCGTTTCCTCAACATGTACCTCAGCGATAGCGATGAGCTGCGTGACCTGACTGATGACGCCGGTGCTTACGGTGGTTTGGAACAGGAAGCTAACGCTGTTGTTCTAGGTGCGCTCGGCCCGGACCTCGAGTCGTTGGATGAAAACGCTGGGCAGAAGCGTCAGGACGCGGCGGAAGAGCTCGAAACGTTCTTGGACTCGGGCGAGCTGGACGTTGCGAAGCCTTCGAGCGCGGGAGCGCAGTGTGAGGACGATGCGTCGCCCCAGATCCGCACGATTCTAGACTTTGTGTGCGCAACCCAGTACGCGACTCGCATCGGTGGTGGCACGTCCCGCTCCGATTATGTGGCTGCTGCAAACGGCTCCACAATTTCGAAATCAGGGATTGAAGCCGCAATGAGCCGTGCCGTCGCAGAGAAGAGCAGCGCAGGAACCTCATCGGCTTCATCGGCCGGCGCCCGCCGCATGGTGTGGGCAGACGTCACGTTGAAGCGCGACTAGCTGACCCTAGCGAACTGCGGGCCGAGAGTTGCCGCTGATGAGCGGCTCTCGCATTGCGCGTTAGGCTGGGAACATGTCAACTGAGAGTGCACCTCAAACTAAAAAGACACCGCGGCGCGCCCGGAAGGCACGTAAACACAGCAAAACTGAGGCGTTGTTGCCGCGTGAAGCCACCGAGTTTCTTGCCCGCGGCATCGTTACTGACAGCGGCAACGTCAGTGATGGTTTCGAACGGGGCATCAAGCGCGTCGTCGGTTGGCAGCGGCCCGCTGTGGTCGCATACATTCGACGCCTCAGTGAGAAGCATCCTACGGCGACTCCGGCTGAGCTCGCGCGCATCCTTGAGACGAACTATGTCCGCACCGTAACCGGCATGGGTGCAGCGGGTGGTGCGGCCGCTATCGTGCCGGGGGTCGGGACGCTAGCATCCCTGGGGCTTTCCGCGGGGGTTGCGCTCGGGTATCTGGAAGCGACCGCGCTCTATGCGCAAGGGATGGCGGAACTGCACGGCGTTGCGGTGAATGATCCGGAACGTGCGGGCGAGCTTGTCATGGCGCTCATGCTGGGCGAAGAAGGCGTCAAGATCATTAAAGACATGTCGGGTGTCATCGCATCCGGTGGCACGGTGGGGATGCGCACGTTCTTCGCAACGGCGATTGGCGCGGGTGGATCCTATGCGTCCCTGGGGAAGCAACTGCATTCGCGGTTTTTGAAGAAGTTCGCTGCTCGGCAGTCGGCGTCCGCGGTGGGTAGGGCGCTGCCGTTCGGTGTGGGTGCGGCTTTCGGTGGTGTAGCTAACCGTGTGTTGGCTCGCCGCGTGGTGCGGGCTGCCCAGGAGATGTTCGGTGATATGCCTGCGGTGCGGCCGGAAGCGCTCGAGAGCTGAGGCCGGCGGGTTCCTGCTGGGCGCGTAAAGTTGGGTGCTTTGAAGTCTGACGTCCGGTCGTAGCCGGGATGTGGATAAGGAGTCCACGCAACTTTTCACAGCGGTCTTTCAGCTTGTGAAAAGTCCAGGTACACTCATGTGTTGTATATCACTCGTATCGCGTCAGCGCTGTGTACCTCAATATCACTGTGCACCTCAGTATCACTGTGCGGGGTTATCACTGTGTGGCGCGATGTCTCTACATAGAGCGGAGCGCTTATGGCTTGGGGTACCGACCTCACATCTGCACGCATCGCGGGTCGTAAACGACGCGCACGCGGCGTTTTGTCCCTCATCGCTTCCGTTGGTCTCGTTGGCACGATGTTCGCGGCGACTGTCCCGAGCCAGGCGGCTCAGGATCAGGCTGCGAACACGGTTGTTGCTGCGGCAGCAACGCAAGAGGCGAAGCCACGACAGATCACTGGAACCGTATACACCGACGACAACTGGGATAAGACCCATAACGACGGCGAGCAACTGCTGGCGGGTTACACGGTTGGGTTGTTTGACGCTAAGGTCTTGGGTACCGCTGGGAGGACGATTCCTCTAGACCTTGCGGTGGCCAAAACCACCACCGGCGAGGACGGGCGATACAGCTTTGAGGGCGTCGAAGATGGCAACTACGTCGTGGTCGCCTACCCGGTTGAGGAAACGGATGATCTGAGCCATGCAGGCGACTGGACCCCACCGGTGGGTGCTCCGTGGGTTACCAGGCCTCTCGAAGTCAATGAAACCACTGGGCATGCAGGTATTGACTTCGGTGTCATCAAGCCAAAACTCGGGTTTGAGGTGACCAAGAAAGTTAACGGCGCAGACAGCGTGAGCCTGGGCGTCGACGACAAAGCTACGTTCACCATCGAAGGTAAAAACACGTCCAACGTGATGGTGCAACAGGTGTACCTCAAGGACACCTGGGTGGCGGGGCGTACCCCGTTGAAGCTGACGTGCTCGCTTTTCAAAGCCGACGGCACCAAGTACACCAAAAAAGAGCTTAACGAGAGGTTTAAGAACATTTCCGCCAGCATGGCGGGCTTTGAAGAGGGAAACGGGTATCTACCGATGAAGATCGGTGAGCGGTTCTCTTGCACCGCAACCTACGTCGTGACGCAAGCCGACGTCGATGCGAAACAGGACCTCACAAACGAAGCCCAGGTTCGTGGTACATACTCGTATGTCCACCAGTTTTCAGGACGCAACGACACCCTCACCGTCAAGGCCTCCGACACTGCAGTGATTCGCCTCTCGGAGCAGGATCCCGCGCCGGAACCTACCGAGGAGCCGACGGGCGAGCCGACTGAGGAACCTACCGAGGAGCCGACGCCGGAACCTACGGAGGAGCCTACTGCGGAGCCAACGGAGGAACCGACGGCTGAGCCTACGGAGGAACCTACCGAGGAACCTACCGAGGAGCCGACGCCGGAACCTACGGAGGAGCCAACGGAGGAGCCTACTGCGGAGCCAGCTCCAGCGGCTTCGATGAAGCTTGAGACCCTCGTCGACGGCGAGAAGTCTGTTGAGAAGAACGCGGATGATGCCGCGACCTTCACGATGACGCTTGAGAACACGGGCGAAGCGGACCTGCACGACGTCACGTTCAAGAGTGCCTGGGTTGAAGGTAAAGACCCGCTCGAGCTCTACTGCGACGTTGACGGCGACTTCGTCTACGCGAACGACGAGAAGTTCACGCTGAAGGCAGGCGAGACCCTCAACTGCGAAACCGAGTACCGGATGACGCAGGAGGACATCGACGCGGGTAAGCCGCTGAAGAACACCGTGACCGCTGAGGCTGTGACGCGCCCTGCATCGGGAGAGCCGCAGACCCTCAAAGAGACGGACTCAGCCGAGGTCGTTCCAGCTGCTGTGGCGGCTCAGCTCGAGCTGATCAAGGAAGCCTGGGGCGAATACGGTACCGACAACAGCACCATCGGCGACGAGATCGAGTACATGTTCACGGTCTACAACCATGGCAACGTGACGGTAAGCAACATCGAGATCAATGACCCGATGCTCGCTGAAGCCGGCGCCGACGTCGTCTGTGAAGATGACACCCTCGGACCGAACGGTCAGACCGAATGCACCGCGGCGTACACCGTCACGGATGAGGACGTCGCCGAGGGGAAGACGGAACTTGTCAACACCGCGACCGTGAAGGGCAAGACCCCAGCCGGTGAAGGCGTTGAGAGTGACGCGGCAACGGCGACGACCGCAGTTGGCCTGCCGGGCTTGGCGATCGAGAAGAGCATTCTCGACGAGCCAGAAGAAGGCTTCACCGCGGGCGACACCGTGACCTACAGCATTGTGGTGACCGGAACCGGTACCGGCGGCACTGAATACGTGACCGTGCATGACAAGATGCTCGAAGACCGTGGCGGCGAGCTGACCTGTGAATGGGACGGCCGGGAGATCGCGAACGGGCAGATTTTCCTCGACCCAGAGGACACCGCTACCTGCACGGGCTCGATCACCGTGACGGAAGAAGACGTTGCGGCGGGCAAGCCGATCGTGAACACGGCGGAAGCGCGCGGTAGCTACAACGACGTTGAAGCTGAGACCGTGACCGCGACTGCGGAATTCACGCCGGCAGCGCCGGAAGAGCCGGAGCCGACTGACGAGCCGACTGAGGAGCCTGAGCCGACGGATACTCCAACGGACGAGCCGACCGAGGAACCGACGGAGCAGCCGGAACCAACCGAGGAGCCAACGGAGGAACCGGAGCCGACTGAGGAGCCAACGGACGAGCCGACCGAGGAGCCGACTGACGAGCCGACTGAGCAGCCGGAGCCAACCGAGGAACCAACCACGGATCCAACGGATGGCCCGACTGAGGGTCCGGAGCCGACTGACGAGCCGACGGAGCAGCCGGAGCCAACCGAAGAACCAACCACGGATCCAACGGATGGCCCGACTGAGGGTCCGGAGCCGACGGATGAACCTACCGAGGAACCAACTGCGGAGCCTACGGACGAGCCGACTGCGGAACCAACCCCGGATCCGAAGAAGGTTGAGCTGTCACTGACGAAGCTCGTTGCTGGTCCGGGTTCGGACGAGCCGGTTTCTGCGATCACGCTTGATGCCGATAAGAAGGCTACGTTCACGATCACTGGCACGAACACTGGTGATGTAGCTATTGAGAATGTTCAGCTCGTCGACACGTGGGTTGAGGGCAAGGATCCGCTTGTTCTTGAGTGCACGGTCGGGGACGACAAGGTGAATGTGGCGGACAAGTCCCTGCAGCTGCAGCCGGGTCAGTCGGTGACGTGTGTTACCGAGTACACCGTGACTGCTGAGGATGTTGCTGCCCAGGAGGATTTGGTCAATAAGGCGACGATCTTTGGCGACGGCGTCAAGGGCGAGGCGCGTGCTGTGAAGCGTGTGACGCTGTTCAACATGAGTGCTGTCGCGCGTGCCCTCGAGGCTGCCCCTGAGGTGACCGCGTCGTCTGAGGCTACTATCAAGATGGCTCCAGTACCGTCTGAGGATCCTACGGACGAGCCGACTACGGAGCCGACTGACGAGCCGACCGAGGAACCGACTGCGGAGCCTACGCCGGAGCCAACGGATGAGCCGACTGAACAGCCGGATCCAACGGAGGAACCGACCGAGGATCCTACGGGTGAACCAACGGACACCCCAACCGAGGAACCAACCGCGGATCCAACCGGCGAGCCGACGGATGAACCTACGGACGCTCCTACCGAGCAGCCAACGGATCAGCCGACCGGCGAACCTACGGATGAGCCAACTGAGGATCCAACAGATGATCCGACGAGTGGCCCGACTGAAGGTCCAGCACCGACGGATGCTCCAACCGATGCTCCAACGGACGAGCCGACGGATGAACCTACGGACGCTCCTACCGAGCAGCCAACGGATCAGCCGACGGAGGATCCAACGGATGAGCCAACCGATGAACCGAGCCAGGACCAGAATGTCCCAGCTCCGGGCATGCCAGGTGGCGACAACAGTGGCGACAACGCCGGTGACCACACCGACGGTCCAGGTTCGGGCTCGCTAGCCCAGACCGGTGCACAGGTCGCTGGAGTGATCGGGATTGCAGCCGTACTCGTGATCCTAGGCCTCGTGCTGACGATCATCATGCGTCGCCGCAGCCAGTAAAACGATCATGAATAACACGGCTATCGGGCTGCATCACTAACGTCAGTCCGACACCACAGAAAGGGTGGGAACACGAAGATCGTGTTCCCACCCTTTCTGTATCTAGCGAGCCTCACATAGGGCCGCCGAAAATGGCACACATCAACCAACCACAGAACTCACCACGCTAGCCAACGCGAAAATAGTGACAC
Organism: Pseudoglutamicibacter cumminsii; assembly: GCF_016907775.1. Taxonomy (NCBI): domain Bacteria; kingdom Bacillati; phylum Actinomycetota; class Actinomycetes; order Micrococcales; family Micrococcaceae; genus Pseudoglutamicibacter; species Pseudoglutamicibacter cumminsii. The sequence goes on from NZ_JAFBCO010000001.1 coordinate 1,057,591, forward strand.
CCGCCAAAGAACCAACAACCGTGCCATTAATCCGGATGAACTGAAGATCCTTACCCACCATCAACTCGATACGCTCCGTAGCCTGAGACGCATCCCAATCACGCACAGTATCCGTAATCAACTCAACAGCCTTACCCCTATACCGCACAGCAGCCCACCGCGCCGCCTGCGCAGCCCACGCATCGACCTTCTCAGCCAACGGATCGCCGCCAACCAACCGCCGACCAAGATCAACCAAGCCATTCGTCAAAGACTCACGCAACGGGGCATCAACCGACACCGCCGCATCGGAAACAGACCGCTTCAACTGAACCCACACATCGGACGCGACCTGACGCAACCGAGGATCCGAAGCCAACGAGACCTTCAAACCCTCAAAACGCTCCTGCGTCACAGCATCCCGCTGCAAACCATCAGCCACCGACGCCAACCAGCCGTCAACACTCACACGCAACGGATGAGCCGCATCAGCACGCGCTGCCACTAAAAGACTCGCCAGCTCACGGTGCAGACGCTCACCGATCAACCGATCCACACGAGACGGCAACCAGCCCGGCGTCCTATCAGACACCAGCCGATGAACAACCTCCGAATGCTCCTGAAGCCAGCCCGCCGCTTGATCAATCAACGACTCCACCGCCGCAACATGCTGACGATCATCCACAACCCGACCCAAAACCACGCCAACCGTGCTAGCCCACTCAGGCTCAATCACATGCTCACGGACCAAACCCTCCGCGACCCGCTGAAAATCCTCATCAGCCACAACCTCCATGAGGCCAGAAGCGATCGTCAAAAGCTCGCCTGAAAGCCGCTCCGCACGGTCACGATCAGCGATCCAGCCGCCCAGGGGTTGCGCAACACGAAGATTCACTAAACGCTTCTCAAGAACCTCATCATTGAGGAAATTGTCACGCACAAAAACGCCTAAACTATCGCCAATCTGATCCTTCTTCCGGGGAATCAAACCCGTATGCGGAATAGGCAAACCCATCGGCCTGCGGAACAACGCCGTCACCGCAAACCAATCCGCCAACGCACCAACCATGCCGCCCTCGGCGCCCGCCCGGACGTAGCCAGCCCACACGTAACGGTCCTGCAACGCGAAACCCACCGCAAAAATCACAGCCAGAATTACGAGTAGTGCCGTCGCGACGAACTTCATTTTGCGAAGAGCCTGGCGGCGCTGCTCATCAGTCGGTAGGGTTGACCCGGCGGCGGGGGCCGGCGAGAGTTGAAAAGACGTGGACGGCACGGAAACCTCCCCAGAAGGAACGGACACCTCCATCTAAACACCCGCGCCGCATCGTTAACCGGCCACGGCACAGCAGTTAGGCTGAAAACGTGCCACGCATATTCGCCCACCGAGGATCATCAGGCCGCTACGCCGAAAACACGCGCGCCGCGTTCATGCAAGCAATCCAAGACGGGGCGGACGGCCTCGAATGCGACGTACGGCTCACCGGCGACGGGGAGGTCGTGGTGCATCACGACGAAAAGCTGGGGCGGACATCCAACGGTGTGGGCGCGGTTTCGGAATGGAGCTTGGCGGAGCTGCGGAGGGTGGACTTCAGCAGCTGGAAAACGTCGAGATGGCCGGCTGAATACGGCGGGGCAGGGGAACAGCTGCTGACGTTGAGCGAGCTGCTGGAGATCGCGGCGGCGGCAGGGCGGCCGATCGAGGTGGCCGTCGAAGTGAAACACACGCCCGCGCACAATCCCGAGCTCGACGACGCGGTGCTGGAGATCCTCACCACCCACCCCTCTTTAACCTTTAGCAACGTGAGTGCTTCTATTATGAGCTTCAGTCCGACTGCAGTAAGACGAATGACTGAAGTTTTCGGGGCTGCTAAAGTCTGCATGCTCATCGAAAACAAGCGGCGGACGGAACTACAAAGATCGAGACAAAACGTAGCAATGCAGCTACTCGATGAGCATCCGCAGCTTATGGCGGGGCCGGGCGTATCGTTCACCCGCGACCACGAAGAACACGTACGCCGATGGATAAAACAAGGCACAAAACACCGAGTGTGGACGGTAGATCGACTCGAAGATGCCCGGTATCTCCTTGAATTAGGGGTCGAAGAGCTCACCAGCAACTACCCGGCCGACCTCAGAGCAGCGCTGGGTCTCTGACACTCGCCCCAACCTCAGAAGTTAACCTTCGGCATCAAAATTGTAGTTATTTACTCCGCCAACAGAATTTCAGCAATTTCGGTGCCCAAGGTTTTATTGCAGGGGAGAAGCTGCCACATAGGATGGCATGCAAACCCAACCCCAGAGGAGCTGACATGCAGAACGAATCACGCCCCCGCATCGTTATTGCAACCCCGCTGAACGAAGAGCTCACCAACCGCATCATCACTGAACTACCCGAATGCGACATCGTCAGCGCGCCCGAGCTGCAACCACCAGCACGATACGCCGGCGACTGGCCAGGCGACCCAAACTTCAAACGCACCCCAGAAGAACAAGAACGCTACGAAGACATCCTCGCCACCGCCGACGCGCTCTTCGCAGTGCCAGACGAATCCGGGACACTCCTCGGCAAAATCATCCAGCGAAACGACAACCTCCGCTGGGTTCACACCACAGCAGCCGGCGGCGGGGCGCAAATCAAACGCGCCAACATCAGCCCCGAACGCCTCGAGTCGTTCACTGCCACAACATCGGCAGGCGTCCACGGGCAAACCCTCACCGAATACGCGCTATTCGGTGTGCTCGCCGGCGCGAAAGACCTGCCGCGCATCCAGAAAGACCAGCGGAACTCGCATTGGCCGGAGCCTCGATGGACGATGCGGGCGCTCGCCGACATGACCGTGCTGGTGCTGGGCCTCGGCGGGATCGGATCGCGTGCCGCGGCGGTGTTTTCTGCTGTTGGGGCTCGCGTCTGGGGCGCGTCGCGTTCCGGCCGGCCGGTTGACGGACTCGAGCGGGTCATCCCGATGGATGAGCTGCACAGCGTGCTGGGTGAAGTGGATGCGCTTGTTGTGACGTTGCCCGGGACGGACGCTACACGGCACCTGGTCGATGCGGAGTTCCTGAACGCTTTGAAGGACGATGCGGTTGTGGTCAACGTGGGCCGCGGTTCGGTGATCGATGAGGCGGCGTTGGTTGACGCGCTGGACCGAGGAAAGGTCAGTTTCGCTGCACTCGACGTCACGGAACGCGAACCTTTAGCACCAGAAAGTCCCCTATGGCAGCACGAGAAAGTGATGATTACCCCACACAACGCTGCGTTGTCCGATAAGGAACCGGATAGGGTCGTGGACCTGTTCATTGAGAACGCGAAAGCGTGGCTCGCAGGCGAAGAGATGAAGAACGTGGTCGACAAGGACCACTTCTACTGAGCTTTTTAGAACCTTCGGCATCGCTAGTGCTGAAATGCAGCCCCTGACGGGGCGATTTCAGCACTAGCGATGCCGAAGATGGTTTAAGGGGCTAATCCGTGATGCTCAGTTCGTTTCCGGGAACCGACGCCAGCAGCTTTCGCGTATAAGGGTGCCGCGGGTTCTTGAATATCTCCTCCGACGTCGCCGCTTCCACAAGCTCACCGGACTTCATTACACACACATAGTCCGAAATCAGTCGCACCACCGCCAGATCGTGCGAAATAAAAAGATATGAAAGCCCCTTCTCGGCCTGCAAGCGCCCCAGCAACTTCAGAATCTGGTCCTGAACCAGCACATCCAACGCAGACACCGGTTCGTCACACACAAGCAAATCCGGCTCCAACGCCAAAGCACGCGCGATCGCTATACGCTGCCTCTGCCCGCCAGACAACTCCGACGGATACCGTCCCAACAAATCCTCTGGCAACGCAACTTCATCCATCAGGGACCGCACCTTGTCGCGGCGCTCCGCAGGGGTCCCCACCTTATAGGCGTCCAGGGGCTCCCGAATGATACGCCCAATCGAATACATCGGATTCAGCGACGAATAAGGATCCTGGAAAATCGGTTGCATACGACGACGGACCCTCTTCCAGTCCGACTTCTTCAAACCTGACAAGTCCTCGCCGTCAAACTCGATCCGGCCGCTCGACGGCTCAGTCAGCCCCAACAACATCCGAGCTGTAGTCGTCTTACCTGAACCAGACTCACCCACAAGAGCAACCGCCGAACCGCGAGGAATCTCAAACGAAACATTCTTCGCCGCAAAGAAGTCCTCGCCACGCACCCCACGCTTCGGATAAGACTTGCTCAACCCCTCGACGCGGACCAGCGGATCCATCTCCGCCGGCGACGCCTCAGCGGAACCAGCCACCGCATCGTACGCCCCGCCTGCGCCCGTGAAATCGCCCGGCATCAAACGAGCCGCCGCAACCGACGGCGCAGCCCGCACCAACTCCTGCGTATAAGGATGCTGCGGGCTCTCCAAAAGCTGACGGGCAGGCCCCGACTCCACCACGCGCCCGCGATGCATCACCACCACATCCTCGGCGCGCTCCGCGGCGAGCGCGAGGTCATGGGTAATCAGCAGAACCGAAGTTCCGCGCTCGGCGGTCATCTCATCCAGCCGGTCAAGGATCACCCGCTGAACCGTCACATCGAGCGCGGACGTCGGCTCATCGGCAATCAAAAGACGCGGCTGGCATGCAAGCCCGATAGCGATCAGCACACGCTGCCGCAACCCGCCAGATAACTCGTGAGGATACTGATGCGCCTTCTCCTCAGGATTAGGGATACCGGCATCCCGCATGACCTCAAGGACGTGCTCATCTACCGTGCTCTTAGCTGCCGCCTTATTGACCAGCAGCGTCTCCGCGATCTGCCGCCCGACGCGCGCCACCGGATTGAGATTCGACATCGGATCCTGCGGAACAAGGCCGATGTGGGAGCCCCGGAGACGCTGAAACTCATGGTCGGAATAGGTGGCTAGATCCTGGCCGTCAAACGTTATAGAACCGGCAGTTACCGCGCCGTTGTCGGGGAGGAGGCCGATGATCGCCATGGCGAGGGTGGACTTGCCGGAACCAGATTCTCCCACGATGGCGAGGGTTTTGCCGCGGTTTAGTTGCAGGCTGGCGCCTTGGACAGCGTTGACGACACCATGGCGGGTCTTGAAACTGATCGAAAGGTCGCGGAGCTCAAGCAACGTGTCAGTTTCGGTTGCGCCAGGTGATTTACCGTCCTCGCGGGAAGTGGCGTGAGGCATACGTTCCATTTTGCCTTATGAGGTTCGATTTCCCACCGACGTTAATCTTCGGCACAGAAATTGTCGTTATTCCGCGGAAGGCGAGTCCGTGATTGCGCTGCCGAGTCAAGACAAGCGCATCCAAGCAGCGTTCCAGCTTGCAACTTTATTTCAGCAATTTTGGTGCCGAAGGTTAAAACAACTGCCGTTTTGGAGCACTCTCGTCGCTAAAGGTTCGAGAGGAGGTGGGCGGTGGCTTTCGCGATCGCGACCTCTTCATCCGTCGGCACGACCATGACCGTGATTGCCGAACCCTCGGCGGAAATCACAGTCGGTTCTTTCGCGACGTTGTTGTTTGCTTCTTCATCGAGTTCGATCCCCAACGGCGTGAGGCCCCGGCACACAATTTCACGGAAAGGCGCAGAGTTTTCGCCGATCCCGCCAGTGAACACGAGGCATTGCGCCCCGCCGATCGCTACGTGATACCCGCCGATGTACTTCTGCAACCGGTACGCAGCCACATCGAGCGCGAGCTGCGCTTCCGGGCTTGTTGCCGCCGCATCGACCACTTCTTTCATATGCGAACGCCCCGCCAGGCCCAGCAGCCCGGAGCGTTTGTTCAGCATGACATCCAGCTCGTCGGCCGTGTAGAGGCCGCGCTCGATGAGCTGCGTGACCACCGACGGGTCGAGGTCGCCCGACCGCGTCCCCATCACCAGGCCTGCCAGCGGCGTGTACCCCATCGATGTGTCGTAGGACTTGCCTTCGCGGATCGCGGTGACGGATGCTCCGTTTCCGAGGTGGGCGACGATGCCGTTGAATTCAGCACTAGCGATGCCGAGGGTTGCGGCGGCGACGCCGGCGACGTATTCGTGGCTGGTGCCGTGGAACCCGTAGCGGCGGACGCCGTGCTCCTTATAGAGCACGTCTGGGATCGCGTAGCGCCACGCTTTTTCCGGCATGGTGCGGTGGAAAGCGGTATCGAACACGACGACCTGCGGCAGGTCCGGCCACTGTTCCGATACGGCGCGAAGGCCCGATGCGGCAGCCGGGTTGTGCAGTGGCGCGAGTGGTGAGAGCGCGTCGATTTCCTCGATGACCTCGGGCGTGACGAGCGCGGGTTCGGAGAATTTTTCGCCACCGTGCACGACGCGGTGCCCTACCGCGTCGACCCCGTGGTCGGACCCGATTTCCCGGTCCATGTGTTCGGTGACGAGGCCCAGTGCTTCCCCGTGGTCGGCGACCCCGCCGAGCCCGATCTCTTCGATATTCCCGGAGAGCGCTTCGTCCCCTGTTTCCGGGTCGATGATCACGTATTTGAGGGACGATGACCCCCAGTTCATCACTAGAACGCGCACCGCAACACCTGAGCCTTCCACACTTTCCGTGGTGTGGCGCGTGTGTGAGGCGCCCACCACATCGTAGTCTAACTGGGTTTTAGCGCACTCCTGTTGCCGAAGTTAGTTTGTCTGGCGTGGGGTGAGGCTTTGCGCTTGGATCGCGGTGATGGCGACGGTGTTGACGATGTCGGCGACGGTGGTGCCGCGGGAGAGGTCGTTGACGGCCTTGTTGAGTCCCTGGAGGACGGGGCCGACCGCGACGGCGCCGGCGGATTGCTGCACGGCTTTGTACGTGTTGTTGCCGGTGTTGAGGTCGGGGAAGATGAGGACGGTCGCTTGGCCCGCGACGCTGGAGCCGGGGAGTTTGGAGGCGCCGATGGTGGCGTCGACGGCGGCGTCGTATTGGATGGGGCCTTCGACGGGGAAGTCGGGATGCTGGGCGTGCACGAGTTCGGTGGCTTCGCGGACGCGGTCCACGTCCTCTCCGGAACCGGATGCGCCGGTCGAGTAGGAGAGCATCGCGACGCGCGGGTCGACGTCGAATTGGCGTGCGGTCGCGGCCGATGCGGTGGCGATGGACGCGAGCTGTTCCGCGGTCGGGTTGGGGTTGACGGCGCAGTCGCCGTACACGAGGACCTTCTCCGGCAGGCACATGAGGAATACGGAAGAGACGATGTCGGCGCCCGGGCGGGTTTTGATGATCTGGAGGGCTGGGCGGATGGTGTCGGCGGTGGTGCCGACCGCGCCTGCGACCATGCCATCCGCGCCGCCGGTGTGGACCAGCATCGTGGCCCAGAACGTCTTGTCAGACATTTTGGCGCGGGCGTCTTGTTCGGTGATGCCTTTGTGTTTGCGTAGTTCGTAGAATTCGCGCGCGAACTCTTCGGTGCGAGGGTCGGTTTCGGGGTCGACGATGCTGATCCCGGTGAGGTCGATGCCTTTCTCGCGGGCCAGGGTCTCGACGTCCGAGCCGCCGAGGATGATGAGGTCGCAAATATTGCGACGGGTGATGATTTCAGCGGCGCGGAGGATGCGCTCGTCTTGCCCCTCGGGGAGGACGACGGTGCGGCGGTCCTGTTGCGCTTTGGTGACGAGCTGGTGGAGGAACCGGACGGGCGTCACGACGTTGGGCGCTGGTAGTTCGAGGCGCGCCAGGAGTTCGTGTTCGTCGACGGATTCTTCCCACGCGGCGAGCACGGCCGCGTTCTTGCGTGGGATGTTGTCGGTGACGTCGCCGTGGATGTTGGCGACGGTTTGCGCGGTGGTGAAGGTGCCGTCGTCGGTCGCGTAGACGGGGAACGGGGCTTCGGCGAGGATCGGCAGGACCGCGGAATCGACGGGGCGTGGGCCGGTGACGAGGACGCCGGCGGTTGAATAGAAGTCGAGGGTGCGGGACGCGGCGACGGCTGCGAGGAGGACGTCGCTGCGGTCTGATGGGGTGATGAGGAACGTGTCGTCGGCTTTGTAGCGTTCCAGGAGGTAGCCGACGTTCATGCCGGCGATGATGGTGTTGTTGATGGTGCGTTCGGGGTTGTTGGTGCCTGCGATGAGGCGGGCGTTGGTTGCTGTGGCGATGTTGTCGATGGTGGGTGCGGTGACGTCGGGGAGTTCCGGGATGACGTAGACCTTGCGGTGGGAGCGGCCTGGTCGGACTTCGGTGCGGATGTCGTTGATGTGGGCTGGGTTGGCGCGGTTGACGATCATCGCGAGGAGGGCGACGTTGGCGTCGTAGAAGGCGTCGCGGGCGAGGTCGACGGCTTCGGCGACGTCGTGTGGGGTTTTGTTGGAGCCGTTGACGACGCCGATCATGTGGCAGCCGAGGTGGTTGGCGAGGTGTGCGTTGAGTTCGAATTCGCTGCCGTAGTCGTGGCCGGTGAGGTCGGTGCCTTCGGTGACGATGACGTCGGTGTTGGCAGCGAGGGTCGAGTAGGTTTCGAGGGCGCGAGTGTAGATTTCTTCGGTGCGGCCGGCTGCGATGAGTTCGTGGGCTTCGCCGCGGGTGAGGCCGACGCCGGAGTTTTCGCGGGTGAGGCCGTAGTTGGCGCGGAAGTATTGGAGCGAGGTGTCGTTTTCGGGGGTGTCGGCTTCGGTGATGGGGCGGAAGAAGCCGACGCGGGTGGCGCGGCGGTGCAGGAGTTCGGTGACTCCGACGGCGACGATGGTTTTGGCTGCGCCGGGAGCGGTGGCGGAGATGTACAGGCCGCGGGTCATGAAGTCCTCGCTTGGGTTGTTGGGGGTGTACGTTCCCCATTTTCCCACCAATTTTAACCTTCGGCACTTTAATTGCTGTAAAAGTGGGGATTACGACACTAACGATGCCGAAGGTTAAGAAAAGGGCGGCACCTGTCTATGTGCAGCTCATGGATATGCGCTCTGGGGTGTACTGAAATGTCGTTTGGTCGGCTGTCTGGTTATTTTTATCGATATAACAGCACTCTTGTTGCCGAAGGTTGTTTTTAAGGAGGGTGGGTCAAGTATCTTGCTCTTTTTAGGCGGCCAGTTCGTAGTTGAGCGCTTCACGGATTGTGCGGATAACTGGGGATTGGCAGAGCCCCGGCGCCAGCCCTAGAGCCACTGGCTGCCATACTCGCAGCTTGATGCCGTAATGCCCGATCCGCACACCAAGCGGCCGAACAGGTCGTTGCCTACCGTTGCCGAGTTGGTTCCAGGCTGCTAGGCGGTCTTTCGTGAGCCATCCGAGCCGTTCTTGCCGGCACAGGTCGGTGTCTTTCACGATGATTTGTCGCCACCCCAGCTGGGCGGTGAGCGCGTTGCGTCGCGCGTCGGTCACTCGTTTCTGTTCGGTTTCGTGGATTGCGCCATCGTATTCGCATGCGACTTTCGCCTCTGGCCAGGTGAGGTCGGGGCGGACGATGCGGCGGCCGTCGTTGTCTTCGATCCACCTGTTGACCGCGGGTTCCGGGAGAGCGGCTTCGCGGCAGGCGAGTCGTAGCCGGGTTTCTTGCGGCGAGTCCGCACCGATGCGTGTGAGCCGTAGCGCTTCCCGAGCGATTCTGATGCCGGGGGTGTGGGGGTGGGCGTCGATGAATGCTGCGATTCTTTCGGGTGTGGATAGTGGTTTTTCACGGTTTTCGTACTTGGGGTTGGGGATGCGGATGATGTGGTCGAGGATGATCACCATGTTTTCGAGGTCGAGAATGTTGGCGAGGTCGAACCAGGTTCGTTCGACCGTGGTGATGCGGATGTGGGTGGGGAATTCGGGATCGGGGAGTGTTGTGACGTCGCCGGGTTTGAGGCGTCGTTTGTTCCATTCGAGGTGGTGGTCGGGGTGGTCGCGCCGCCATGTGCGGGACCAGAGGCTGATGCGTGGTGTTGGGGTGTTTGGGTCGTGTGTGGGGCTTTCGATCCAGTGGGGTAGCGGGAATTTGTAGTGTTGGGCGGCTTGGATGCCGGTGATAACGATGCGGGGTCGGCTGCGGCTGTATGCTCGGGCGATTGCGTCGGGGGTGGGTGTGGTGTTGCGGTGGCAGTAGATGCTTGGGGCTATGCGTTTGTATTGGTGTGAACGCAGTTGGCCGGGTGTGAGGCCGGCTTGGAGTGCTTCTTTGCGCGTGAAAGTGGTGTTGTGGAGTGCTTTGGGTGGTGGTGTTAGTTTTCGTCCCATAGATGCATGATGCAGTGTGTTGTGGGTCTTATAAACAGGTTTTTTCACATCTGTGGATAAATTATCTTTGGCAACGTGAGTGCTCGAAAAACTGTGGATAACGAGTGGGTTGCGTGGGTTTTCAGCACTAGCGTTGCCGAAAGTTAAAAGCTGTCACTTTGCTGGGCTTACTGGGGTAAACGTGGCACGCTGTTTTGTATGATTGCTGCTTTTTCTGTTGCGCCTTCTGGTGCTGGTTGTGATGCTGATGGCTCTGTTGCTGAGGCTGTTGCTGAGGCTGTGAAGGTTGTTCGCGAGTCGGGGCTGCCGAATCGCACGTCGAGTATGTTTACTGAGATCGAGGGCACCTGGGATGAGGTGTTTGACGTGATTAAGCGGGCTACCGAGGCGGTGCAGCGGTTCGGTTCGCGGGTTTCCTTGGTGGTCAAGGCTGATATTCGCCCTGGGTTCGAAGGTGAGATAGACGGTAAGCTTGAGCGCTTGGAGTCCGCTATTGAAAGGTCGGACGACTAGTTTTTGGTTTTAGCTGGTTCGCGTTGTGGCTTTGGGAGGTTTGAGTGACTGATTTTCCTGGTGAGGATTTTTCCTTCCAAGGACTGTTGTCTTCGGTTGCCCATGAGCCGGATGCGTTGGCGGCTATTCGCCGACAGATGGAGGCGGAGGGCGACTTGAGTGCGTCGCCTTCGTCGGGAAAGCTGTTGGCTTTGTTGACGTCGTTGACGCGGTCGCGTCGCGTCTTGGATATCGGTGCGGGACTGGGTTATTCGTCCGGCTGGTTTTTGCAGGCGTTGCCGTCTGATGGGCATTTACATGCCTTAGAAATTGATCGCGAGCGGGCGGCTAGGGCGCGGGAGAATTTGCGTCTGTTGGACCCTGAGGGGGAGGGGTCTGGTCGTTGGAATGTTGAGGCGGGGCCCGCTGTTCGGGCGTTGCATCAGTTGACGTGGAATCGGTTGGCGCCGTTTGATGTGGTGTTGATAGATGCGGACCCGGAGTCTGCGGCTACGTATTTGAAGTGGGCTTTGCGGTTGACTACGCCGGGTTCGGTTGTGATTTTGCGTGGCTTGAACGTGTTGGCGGACGCGGACTTGGAGGCTGCGGAACAGGCGTGGGCTGAGGAGTCGAAGGCCTCCGAATCTCTATATGCCGTAACCGGCATGAAATCTGCTTCAATAGATGCCGCTACAGGCATGTATGGTGCGCTCAAGCTTCTGCGGGATGACCCTCGTTTCGCAACCACGGCATTCGGCGGCGAGCATCAGTACACCTCAACGGGTACAGCGGTTGCGCTGATTACCGCGGCGAGCCCGCCGGCGTCCGCTGGAACTGATGTCCGCATCGAACCTATGACGCCGGAGACGGTCAGGGATGCGCTGCGAGTCAAAAACCAGGGCTGGCGCGACACGTACGACAAATATCTGGGCGAAGACGACCTGGATGACATGGACGCGCGGCTCGATAAGGACGTCGCGGCATGGTCTGCGATGTTGGAGCGCCCGGGGAATCAGTCGCGCTTCGCGGTTGCCCGCACATCGGATGGCCAGGTCGTAGGTGTTGCGACGGCGGCGCCTGTGCTTGATGACCAGGACCGTTTTGAAACGCACGCGAAGTGGCAGCTTTTCACGTGTTACGTGGATAAGGCGTGGCATGGCAGCGGTATCGCGTCGCGGCTGGTCGATTTCGTGGTCGGTGAGGATTCCTGCATTTTGTGGGTTGTTGAGGATAACGCCCGGGCGCGCGCTTTCTATACGAAGCTTGGTTTCGTTGCGGATGGCGCTGTTGAGGATTTGCCGGACGAGTGGTCTGGTGCGCGTGAGATCCGCATGATCCGCAACGTTCCAACGAAGAACCTCACTACGCATTCATGAGCAGGGGTTCGTCGCGCCGGAAGCGGGGGCGGGCGGCTCGTCGTTCGCAGGCTCTGCAGGTCGAGTCTTTAGCGCTCGATGGTGGTGTTGATTCCGATGCGGATGTTCCGCCGGTTGGTCCCGCGGATTTGCGGGAGGGCCAATGGCCGATTTCGACTGGCGTGGTGGCGTTAGAGCGGGATCCGTATTCGGATGACACATGGACGGTGCTCGTCAATGGGGTGCCGTCCTCGAGCGTGAATTTGTCAGATCCGCGGCACCTCGATTTCGAGTATATGCGGTGGATGGCATTAGTCCTGGGCATGTTTTTTGGCCGTGAGGATCGTGTGCGTGCGTTGCATCTGGGTGGCGGCGCGGCGGCTTTCCCGCGTTATGTGAATGCGGAGTTCCCTGAGTCCCGCCAGGTTGTTGTTGAGTTGGATGCGCGGCTTAATGAAATGGTGCGCGGCTGGTTTGCTTTGCCGCAGGCGCCGTTTTTGCGTCTTCGCTCTGGTGACGCTTTGGATGTTGTGCCGACGTTGATGGCGGGTAGCCGTGATGTTGTTGTGCGGGATGTTTTCGCGGGCGACGCGACGCCGGATGGTTTCGTTGATTCTGGGTTTGTCGCTGAGGTTGCGAGGGTTTTAGCCCCGGATGGGCTGTATCTGTTGAATGTGGGAGATGGCCCGGACCTGGTGAATATTCGGCGCGAACTCCCCACACTCAAATCAACCTTCGGCAACATAATTGCTGTTTCGGATCCCGCTGTGTTTAAGGGGCGCAGGCTAGGCAACATCGTGATGGGAGCGTCGAATCGGCCCTTTGGGGATACTGCGAAGCTGGTTAAAGGCTTGCTGTCTGACCCGCTGCCAGCTCAGTTAATTGAGAGCTCGGAGCTTGAAGCTCGCTTTGGCGCAGGGTGACCTACACACTAAAGACCGGGGCCAGCCGATGCAGTAAACATCTGCTGGCCCCGGCTCTTGGTCTGGCGCTGGTTACCGTGTTTGGCGTGGTTTGAAGATGGTGAGGTCTTGTTTTTCGCAGGTGGGGTCGTTGGTGGGGTTGCCTGGTTGGCAGGGCCCGGAGACGTTGACGGCTTTGAGTGTCCAGGCGCGGATGTTCAGTGGTTTGGCGTTGATATCGAGGGTGCCGGGGATGGTGTCCCAGGTTTTACCGTTATCGAGGCTGTACCGGCCGGTATAGGTCACGGTGGCATCGACGGTGTAGGTTCCGCGTTTGCGGTATTGGTGGGAGGTCGGTGTTTCTGTCTCCCATACGTGTGCTTTGGTGGGCAGCATCTTGCCTGGGGTGCGGGAGGTGCGGGTGTTGCCGTCCCCGTAGCTGTAGCTCCACTTTTGAGGTGTGAGTTCCACGGTGACTGGTTCGTCGAGGACCTTCACGGTTTTACGAACCACACCGTCGGACCCGCCTGTGTCGCCGTTGTTGCCGGTGAGGTAGAAGTTGGTCCAGGCGTTGGTGATGGTGTTGGGTTTGATCGCATCCGTGGTCACTTGGCCGGCATCGACCCGGATGCGTTTCGTTTCGGTCTCGACGAGGGTGCGGACCTCGGTCAGCGATAGCGGCCGCTGCTGTGGTTCTTGTTTGGATGGTTTGCCTTTGTATCGGCATGCGACCCGGGACTGACCCCCAGTCCGCGTGTAGAGCAGGTCGGATCGTTCGCCACACTCGCTCACGGCCCGGTGGGTGCACGCTTGGGTACGAGCTGCCTTGAGAGCGCGTCGGTCCTGAACCTCGGCTAGGTGAAGGCCGGTCCCAACCACTGTGGTCGATCCGGTGACCGCGCCGGACCGTGCCGCTACCCCCGTGGTCCTGCATGCTTGGTGCCATACAGGCCGCGGACCCAACCGCACCGGAGCGGCGGTCTGTTTCGTGCGGTGCCCCACAGGTTTAGTTCGATGGACAGTTTCATGTCTGGCTGATTGTGAGACTTCAACGCTGCCTGTGCCCGCCTCTTGGTCGAAGGATGCATCGGGTGATGCGAAAACGTAGCCTGAACCTAGAAGCATGAACGGAAGGATCATAAGCAGGCCGAGAGTCCGTTTATTCCGCAACTTGATACAGTCCTTCCATCTGCCATTTTCCGTCGACTCGGCGGAGCTTTACGAAGGCGTTTAACTCCGTTCCTCCCCGCAGTTCTTCGATCGGCTTCGATTTACCATGAGCGAATCGTTTACGTGGAGTCTCCGTTACAGTGAATTGGACCTCATAAAGTCCGTCGTTGTATTCCCTCAAATCGGGGTAAATATCGTTAAGAGTCAAGTCACCGCCGACGTTCCAGGTTTTCTGCGTTTGCATGACTTTGTAGCCATCTCGCAGCCCTTGGCAGTAGTCGCACGACTTGCTGGTCATTTCCCAGAACTCGGGCCGCAGGTCGTTGGTTTCTAGGCCATAGTTGAATTCCTTGACCCAGTGCTCAATGAACGCGACCTGGCCGGCCTTACTTTTCTCTTTCGCTACCTTGGGCAGCGGTCCCGGGTCAGGAACGTTGCGTGCCGGATGCTTGGATGTGGCCGGCTCGTATGGTCCCGATGGCGCTGCTGATTCAGATGGCGATGCGGCCGATGATGCGGGCGGTGGTGTGGCTGAGCTGTCAGCCACCTGGGTCACCGATGGCGATGCGGAAGCCGGCGGCGCGGTATCAGCCGGCGCCGCGTCGTCGTTATTGGTTCCGCAGGCCGCCAACCCGGTAGCGAGGGCAAGGGTGAGGAAGGTTGCGGTGGTGGTGGTTCGTTTCGGGTTGCGCATAAGGGGTCTCTTAGGGGGTTCTCGCTAGACGTGGTGGTTAGCGTGTTTGGCGTGGTTTGAAGATGGTGAGGTCTTGTTTTTCGCAGGTGGGGTCGTTGGTGGGGTTGCCTGGTTGGCAGGGCCCGGAGACGTTGACGGCTTTGAGTGTCCAGGCGCGGATGTTCAGTGGTTTGGCGTTGATATCGAGGGTGCCGGGGATGGTGTCCCAGGTTTTACCGTTATCGAGGCTGTACCGGCCGGTATAGGTCACGGTGGCTTCAACCGTGTAGGTTCCGCGTTTGCGGTATTGGTGGGAGGTCGAGGTTTCTGTCTCCCACACATCAGCTTTGGTGGGCAGCATCTTGCCTGGTGTGCGTGAGATGCGAGCGTTGCCGTCACCGTACGTATACCGCCATTGTTTTGGTGTGAGTTCTACGGTGACGGGTTCGTCGAGTACCTTCACCTTCTTACGGATCACACCGTCTGATGTGGGCGATCCGCCGTCGCTTCCGGTGAGGTAGAAGTTGGTCCAGGCGTTGGTGATGGTGTTGGGTTTGATCGCATCCGTGGTCACTTGCCCGGCATCGACCCGGATGTGCTTCGTCTCTGACGCGACGAGGGTCCGGACTTCGGTCAACGATAGTGGCCGCTGCTCTGGCGCTCGCTTAGATGGTTTGCCTTTATAGCGGCACGCGACCCGTGACTGGCCCCCGGTCCGCGTGTAGAGCAGGTCGGATCGTTCGCCACACTCGCTCACGGCCCGGTGGGTGCAGGCTTGGGTACGAGCTGCCTTGAGAGCGCGTCGGTCCTGAACCTCGGCTAGGTGAAGGCCGGTCCCAACCACTGTGGTCGATCCGGTGACCGCGCCAGACCGAGCCGCGACCCCCGTGGTCCTGCATGCTTGATGCCACACGGGCCGCGGACCCAACCGCACCGGAGCAGCGGTAGCCGGCTCTGGCGAAGAAGCCCCGGGAAGGGTTTTGACGTTCCGTTCCTCTTGCACGTCGTGTACCTCCAACCTGCCTCCTTCTCCGTCGTAGGAAACCTTTGCGGCGTTTGCAATACCACCATTGACGATTAAGAAGTAGCTGATGATTGCCGCAATAGCGCCGGTGATCTTGTTGCGAGTTTTAGCGCCCAGCACCGTATACCCCTTGGACTTCCCAGCCGTCATTCTTGCGTTCCAAGATGAGTGTTCCTGCATCAGTCGAGCCCGCTGCCGTTGTTTCTACTGCTGCTGACTCGCCAGGCCTAAAGAAGACCCGCTCTTCTTCATAAGCGGTAAACGTGACGTAGTACGTTCCGTCATCAAGTTTCTTATTGGGAGCGTGGATATTCTCGAAGTGGTTGTATCCGCCGACAATCCAAGCATTATCTTTCTTCATGCGCGCAAACGTTTTCTCGGCAGCTTGGCAGTATTTGCAGTCGCGTGAAGTGATCTCCCAGAACTCGTCCCGGAAGCCACCTGTTTCCCACGCATAGTTGACTTCTTTGAACCAGTGCTCAGCGAAAGCTATCTGCCCAACTTTGCTTTTCTCTTTCGCTACCTTGGGCAGCGGTCCCGGGTCAGGAACGTTGCGTGCCGGATGCTTGGATGTGGCCGGCTCGTATGGTCCCGATGGCGCTGCTGATTCAGATGGCGATGCGGCCGATGATGCGGGCGGTGGTGTGGCTGATGTGTCGGCCACCTGGGATACAGACGGCGCCGTATCAGCCGGCGCCGCGTCGTTGTTATTAGCGCCGCAGGCGGCTAGCCCAACCGCGAGAGCCAGCGTGAGTCCCGTTGCGATAGTACTTCGTCTTAGATCTGGCATGAATGTGCCCCTTAAACATGTCACTGCGTCCAGAAACTAAGGTAGGCAAACACAACTAGATGCACCATAGAAGAACAAAGCTCATATTAGATTCACAACCTGAGCACAGCTTTCAACGGTCGGATTCCCTGTAATTCCGCGGGAATCGATAACGGGACGGCCGCCTCGCCTTGTTGAACCTGTCCGAGCCTGCGGATAACAACAAGCGTGAAAGACGTCGAGAGTCATCAAAGCTACATAAGCGCGCCGGTAGCGCGCCGGTTGCGCTGCCCCGGCGACGGCCGTACCGCCGCCAGCCGGCCACCCGCCGGCCGCGGGTCCGCACCACCGAGCCACACCGCCACCCGGCCGCCCCGCATTGCCGGCCGTCGCCACGCCTGCCACCCCACCTCACCAACATAAAGCGGGGCTGCCGCGGCCAGTTTTCACTGGTCGCAACAGCCCCGCTGGGGTCGGCATTATTTCTACAATTTTAATGCCGAAGGTGAGATTTGGTTAGGCGGAGGCGCCTGTCCATCCGTCGACTAGACCCATCCCGAAGAACAGGATGAAGAACGCGGAGACGACCCACATGAGTGGGTGGACGTCTTTGACCCGGCCTTGTACGAGGCGGATGAACACGAACGCGATGAAGCCTGCACCGATGCCGTCCGCGATGGAGTAGGTGAACGGCATGAACAGGATAGTGAGGAACGCTGGCAGTGCGATGCCGATGTCGTTCCAGTCGATGTTGGTGACCTGGCTCATCATGAGGAAGCCGACGGTCACAAGCGCTGGAGCGACGGCTTCGAACGGCACGAACTGGACGAGCGGGGTCAGGAACATCGCGAGCAGGAACAGGACGCCAGCGACGATGGCTGAGATACCGGTGCGCGCGCCTTCGGCGATACCGGCGGAGGATTCAACGAAGATCTGGTTCGATGAAACGCCCGCGCCACCGCCGGCGACCGCGCCCGCCGCGTCGACGAGCAGTACGCGGTCCACGTTCTCGATGTTGCCGTCCTTATCGATCGTTCCGGCCGCGGTTGCGAGGCCGACCATGGTGCCCATCGCGTCGAAGAAGATGGACAGCAGGATTACGAACACCAGCAGGATCGCGCCGATCGCGCCGACGGATGCTGGGGTGAACGCTTCGACGACGTTGGCTTGCCCGATGAGGGACAGGTCAGGCAGCTGCCACGTGAAGTTCTGGCCTGGGACGACGAGCGCCCATCCGGTCGGGTTGTCTTCGCCGCCTGCGCCGATGTTGAGGGTCGCCTGCAGGATGTTCGCGAGGATCGCGGACGCGATGATGCCGATGAGGATCGCGCCGCGTACTTTGCGGACCACGAGGGCGATGGTGAGGAACAGACCGAACAGGAAGACGAGGGTTGGCCAGCCGACGAGGCGGCCGTTAATGCCGAGGGTGACGACGGTGCCTGGGCCGGTGCGTACGAAGCCCGCATTGACGAGGCCGATCAGTGTGATGAACGCGCCGATGCCGACGACGATCGCGGTTTTAAGCCCTGCCGGGACCGCGTTGAAGACTGCGGTTCGGAACCCTGTGAGCACGAGGACGAACATGATGGCACCCGCGATGACCACGAGGCCCATCATTGCTTGCCATGAGAGTCCCGGGTTGGTCGCGACGGTGACGGCTACGAGCGCGTTGACTCCGAGGCCGGTTGCGAGGGCGAAGGGCTGTTTCGCCCAGAGGCCCATGATGATGGAGAGGAGGCCGCCGACGAATGCGGTTGCTGCTGCGACGCGGGCGATGCCGAGTTCGTAGCCGTTGGTGTCGGCGCCTTGGAGGATGAGTGGGTTGAGGACGACGATGTAGCTCATCGCGAAGAAGGTTGCGAAACCGCCGCGGATTTCACGGCCGAGGGTTGAGCCTCGTTCGCTGAGCTTGAAGTATTTGTCGAACCCACTGGTGGTTTGGGTGGTTTGTGGTGATGACATGGTGTGAATTCTATCTGTTGTACGACGTGGGGTGAGGCTTGATGTCGCGGCTTTGCGTGGTGTTGTTGGTCGCTTTTGTGGGGTTGTGTTCGATGCGGGGTGGGGTTGGTCTGGGGTGTCAGGTTGCCGGGTGAATGATTATTGGTTTGAAAGTTATCGAATAGATGCAGGCTTGTAGTCGATTTATTGATGCTGTAGTTGTGATTTTTTAATGTGCGGTTGTGTGAAAGGTTGGTGAGAGGTTGCAAGGCCATCGCGCCTGTGAGGGTTTGCGCGGCGATACATGACCTGCTACAAGGTGTTGCCTGGAAAGTCGCTATTTTGTCACTTTGAAAGCTATATACTTTGCGGCCCTGTTGATATCATTAAGGCGTCTCATTAATCCACGATCTCAAGGAATGGGTGGAGTTCAATGGCTCGAATTGTTGTCGTCACCGGCGCTGGTTCTGGAATCGGTAAGGCTACCGCGGATCTTTTGCGGCAGCAGGGCGAGACCGTGATTGGCGTCGACTTGAAGGGCGCTGATCTTGAGGTCGATCTGACGAACATCGGGTCGATCGGGGACATGGTTGAGGCGATCAGCGAGAAACACGATCACATCGACGCGATCGTCGCGAACGCTGGTACAGCTTCGCAGACGCCACTCGATGTGAAGGTGAACTTCTTCGGCGCTGTCGACACGATCGAGGCGCTCAAGCCTTTGCTCGAGAAGTCGGACAATCCGCGCGTAGCTGTCACCGCATCGGCCGCTTCGCTTCAGCCGACGGACGTGAACCTGGTGAAGCTTCTGCTGGACGGCAAGCGTGACGAGGCCATCGAATACGGCGCCGCGCTCGCGGAGAAGGGCCAGGAAATCGGTTACGCGAACTACTCGGCGTCGAAGCGTGCGATCGCTACCTGGGTTCGCACCGTCGCCCCGACGGGGGAGTTCGCTGGTAAGGGCATCGCGATCAACGCGGTTGGCCCGGGCGTTGTTGAGACCCCGATGACGAAGGAGCTGCTCGCGACCGAGGAAGGCCGCAAAGCGGTTATGAGCGGCATGCCGGCACCACTGAACGGCGCCGTGCAGCCGGAAGCGATCGCTGAAGTGCTCGCGTTCCTCGTGTCGGAAGGCAACCGTTCGATGACCGGCCAGATCATCTACGTCGACGGCGGTTTCGACAGCATGGATCAGGGCCGCGGCGCCGACATCTGGCACGAACCAAAGCGTATGGACGAGATCGCATAACGCGCAGTTTTTAGATTCAACGGCCAACGGTGTCGGGATCCGCAAGGTTCCCGACACCGGTGCTTTAACTAACTAACACCAGCAGAAGGCGACAAGTAGCGACCACGCATCCACCCCATCGTCCTTTCAATCTTGGGCAACGTGAGTGCTGTAAAACTAAACCTTCGGCATCGTGAGTGCTGTTATTAATCTCCGGTTTTAGACCACGACTTCTCGCGGATACACAGGTTTCGCGGGTACGGTGGAAGTAGAACGCGGAAAACGCGAATCATCTGTAGGAGTTTCACCATGACCGAAAACCCAGAGACCACCCCGACCCCTCCCGCCAACGAACCGAACGTTGACACGTCGGCGTTGGACCTCGCCGCGATCCGTTTGGAAGCACGCAAGCAGGAGGACGCCCGCAACAGGGAAGAAGCGCAGAAGAAGAACACGCCTGGCGCTGGAGCTGTCGTCGTGGGTGTCGATGGTTCGGAGCAGTCGCTCGAAGCACTCGCGTGGGCAGCGGCCGAGGGTGGCCGTCGTAATCTTCCGGTTGAGGCCGTGATGTCGTACACGATCCCAACGTTCGTTGCTACCGCGATGGACGCCGGATATTCGGCGCTGGATGATGAGACGCTGCGTTCCGGCGCGGAGACGGTTTTGCGTGAAGCCCTGGCGGACTTGGATCGCCGCCGTCACGAGAATCCTGAGGTTCCGTTCGCTCCGGTTGACCGCGTGCGCGCCTACGTTGAAACGGGCGATGCGGCAGGCACTTTGCTGGAATACTCGCAGCACGCTGAGATGGTTGTGATGGGTGCTCGCGGCCGTGGCGGTTTCTTCGGCCGTATCTTGGGTTCGGTTGCTTCGGCTGTTCCGCCGCATGCACATTGCGCGACCGTGGTTGTGCCTAAGGGTTCGCTGGCGCGTAAGGAAGCGTCAGACACGGTTGTTGTTGGTGTGGATGGTTCCACTTCTGCTCGCCTGGCGATGCTGGATGCGGCTCGGGAAGCTGTTGCGCGCGGGTGTGAGTTGAAGGTTGTGTGGGCCCTGCCGCCGCTTTCAGGCACGCAGATGTGGGCGGCGTCCGCGATGGATCAGCAGTCGGTGATCCAGGAGATGAACACACAGCTTTCCGCAGCGGCTGACTGGTTGCGCCACCACTTTGAGGGTTTGCGCGTTTCGACTGCTGTTGTTGAGGGTGTTCCTGCTCAGGTTTTGATTGAGGAATCGAAGCGGGCCCGCCTGCTGATCACTGGTACGCGTGGCCGCGGCGGCTTCGCGGGCATGCTGCTGGGTTCGACGTCGCAGTCGGTCTTGAACCACGCGAAGTGCCCTGTGCTGGTGGTTCCGGCTCGTAAGGATGAGCGTATTGAGAACCGTGGCGAGTTCGGTCCGATGCCGGAGGCTGAGGAGAACTAACCGCCCCGTTTCGTAGGGTCTGGTCATGCCGGTGGGGCATGGCCAGACCCTTACTTTTTAATTTTGCTGGGGTTTAGTAGCGTGCCGCCAGCGGGTAGATGTTGTTGACGTAGCTGATCGGGGTGACGGAGATGCCTGCCCGCGGGTTGCGGGCGTGGACTACCTGGCCGTTGCCGATGTAGATCGCTACGTGGTAGATGCCCGATGGGGCGCCGTTATTGGAGGAGAACACGAGGTCCCCAACCTGCAGGTTTTTAAGGTTGACCTGCTGTGGTGCGCCGGTGAACTGTGCACTTGCTACGCGCTGTGTTGAAATACCGGACTGGCGGAACGCGTTCTGCACGAAGGACGAGCAGTCGAAGTATCGTGGACCGTTGGCGCCGAATACGTAGCCGTAACCGCTTGAGTTGGCGATGTTGAGTGCCCAGTTGAGAGCGGCCTGCTTGCCTGTTCCGGCGGATGCAACCTTCTTCTTGGCATCCTTAGCCTTCTTCTTTGCAGCGGCCTTCTTTGCGGCTTCTTCCTTAGCCTTCTTCTCAGCGGCGCGCTTCTCAGCGGCGCGCTTTTCAGCGGCCTTCTTCTCAGCGGCGCGCTTCTCAGCGGCCTTCCGCTCGGCTTCAGCGCGAGCGGCTTCCTCAGCAGCCTTCTTTTCGGCAGCCTTCCGAGCCTCTTCTGCCTTCTTAGCGGCTTCGGCTCGCTCGGCAGCTTCGCGCTCGAGGCGTTCGCGTTCGGCTTGCTGAGCTTCTTCTGCCTTGCGCTTGGCGTCTTCCTGTGCCTTGCGTGCTTCTGCGGCCTTCTTAGCTGCTTCAGCCTGCTCGGCTTCGAGCTGCTTGCGCTTCTCTTCTGCCACACGTTCGCGTTCGGCCTGCTCGGCGGCCTCGCGTTCGGCTTCTACGCGGGCGGCTTCTTCCTCTGCTTGTCGCTGTGCTTCAGCTAGCTCTTCGTCACTCGGGCCGTCGACGATTTCGCCGGCTACCGCATCGTCGGCTTCATCTTCGATGACGTTTTCAGGGCGTTCGATGCCGTCGACGACGGAGCTGGCCTGCTCTGCGGCCTGTCGCTCGGCTTCGGCGCGCGCAGCTTCAGCCTGGGCGCGGGCTTCTTCTTCACGCTGAGCTGCCTGTGCGGCTTCGAATTCGCGCTGGAGGCGTTCGTCTTCGCGCTTCTGGAAGGCCTTTTCTTCTTCGGAGCGGCTCGTTCCGTTGAGGTCAGCGAGGCGGTCAAGCAGTTCGTTCTGGTCTGCGGTTGCCTGCAGAACGGTGACGCGGGTTTCAGTGGCGACCTTCTGCGCCTTGGTTTCGGCGTCGGTCTGCTCGCCGAGTGCCTTCTCAGCGGCGTGTGCAGTTGCTTGTGCGTACGCGTCCCACTGGGATGCGAGCTCGGTTGCGTTGCGTGCGTTGGTGAGGTCGCGGGCGCGTGCGTCGGAGAGGTGACGGAGAACGTCGGAGCGGTTCAGGAGCTCCTGCGGGTCTTCGGCGGTGAGGAGTTCTGCTGGGCCGACTTTGATGCCGCCGTTGCGGTAGGTTTCCGACGCGATGCGGCCGAGGTCTTTGCTGGCGCGCTTTTCTGCCTTGCGTGCGGCCTCGAGCTGGCGCTTGGCTTCAGCGGCTTCTTCACCCTTCTGGACAGCGCGCTGCTGAGCGGCGCTGAGGGCGTCCCAAGCAAGCTGTGCGTTGGCCTGGGCGGAATTGAGGGTGAGAGACGTCTGGGTTAGCTGCGTCTCGAGGGTTTTGCGCATTTCCTTAGCGGATGCTGGGGAAAGCTTCGCAGTGTTGACTTCGTGTGCAGATGGGACGTTTGCCCGCTGCTTCTGCAGTGGCTTTGCGGTTGGTGCGCCCGGGAATGCGTTGGCGACGCCGACGAAGGTGGTTGCGGTGATCGCGACGGCGGTGACCGCGGCGGCAAGGCGGAATCGCTGTGCCATGGGGAAGTCCTTTTGTTTGGGGAAGCTCTGATTTGCCTGAATCGCGGCCCGCTTGTTGCGGCGAGATCACGATTCAGTAAAGGTCTCTCGGACACTCTACGAAACTTCTATAACGTTGGCAACATCGTAAACACAATTCACAGTAGTCACATGAGTAACACGAGTAACATTCGCCCCACAGATCTTTATCTTTGGCAACAAAATTGTCGTTATTAAGTACAGGAAGGATGCAGCGGCATGGCCTCGCAGGCCGCATAGGTAACGCAGAAATAACAGCACTCTTGATGCCGAAGGTTTGATTACAGGGGATGTGGGGCTGAAAAGAGACGCATCCCTTTCGGGTAACTCAGCGGAATCTACGCGGAATGAGTCGGGTTGGCGCTTAGAGTAGTTCTATGGACGTGATCATTTCTAAGACAAGAACAGATGCCGAAAAGAAGGCTGGCGCTGAAGTTGTTGACGCCATCCGTCGCAAGCCAGATTTGGTTCTTGGTTTGGCGACCGGTTCTTCGCCGATCGGCATTTACAACTACGTGGCGGAGCATGTTTGCGACCACGGGCTAGACGTGTCGAAGATCACGTGTTTTGCGTTGGATGAGTACATCGGCTTGGAGCCAACGCATCCGGAGTCCTATCACTCGGTGCTGACTAAATACGTCACTGAGCAGTGGGGTTTGAAGCCTGAGCAGGTTTTCATCCCTAATGGCATGGCTGAGGATCCACGCGCTGAGGCGGAGAAATACGAAGCTGAAATGGCTAAGCGTGGTTTCGCTGACCTGCAGATTGTCGGTATCGGCAGCAACGGCCACATCGGGTTCAATGAGCCGGGCTCCGCGTTGGGCTCACGTACTCGCGTGAAGACGTTGCACCCGCAGACGCGCCAGGATAATTCCCGCTTTTTCGATAACGACATCGATGCTGTCCCTGTTCACTGCATTACGCAGGGGATCGGTACCGTTATGGATGCGGACCGGGTGCTCATGATTGCGACGGGCGCGGCGAAGGCTGTTGCGGTCGCAGGCATGGTGGAAGGCCCTGTTGCTGCGATGGTTCCGGCGTCTGTGCTTCAGTTCCATCGTCGCTGTGATGTGTATGTCGATGCGGTTGCTGGTGCAGCGTTGAAGGCGCGGGATTACTACGATTTCGTTTCCGCGAACGAGGACGCGATTCCGAAGCCTCGCCGCTAATTTTTCATCTTTGGCATCGTGTGTGCTGTTATTTTGCGTCGCAAATAACAGCACACACGATGCCAAAGGTTTTAACGGGGGGTGGTTAGCCCCAGCCGAGTTCGTGGAGTTCGTCTTCTTCGAAACCGAGGTGGTGGGCGATTTCGTGGACGAACGTGATGTGCAGTTCCCGCACGATTTCGGCCCAGTTGGCGCAGGTTTCTTCGAAGGTGCTTTTGAAGAGGACGATGCGGTCGGGGAGTTGCCCCATTTCGTCTTCGCCGCGTTCCGTGAGTGGCGTCCCGTCGTAGTAGCCGTAGGTGAGCGCGTCGGGGTGTTCGCTGAATCCAGGTTCGGGCTCTTCCTCGATGAAGATATGAACGTTGTTCATCGCGGCGGTGAGCTCGCGAGGTAGCTGCTCGTATACCGAGTGGGCTGCGTATTCGAACGCTTCGGTGGTGACGCGGAAAGCCATGTTTTAACCATATGCGGCACCGGGTGACACGCCGATTAAACCTTGAAATCTCGGGGTTTTAGGTTAAATCTTGTGCTCGATTAGTCTACTTCGCGTTTATGCATTACACTGGTATCTCGGTGCACAACGCACTAGGCCCCCATCGTCTAGCGGCCTAGGACACCGCCCTTTCACGGCGGCGGCACGGGTTCGAATCCCGTTGGGGGTACGTTCAAAACTTTGGATTTGGACTACAAGATAAGTCCTGGTAGAGTTTTGACCTTGTGAGCGTTTTCGCTTCACGGCCCTGTAGCGCAGTTGGTTAGCGCGCCGCCCTGTCACGGCGGAGGTCGCGGGTTCAAGTCCCGTCAGGGTCGCGAGATCTTCGAAAGAAGCATCTGAACGGCCATCGCAAGATGGCCGTTCGGCTCTGTAGCTCAGTTGGTAGAGCGTTCGACTGAAAATCGAAAGGTCACCGGATCGACGCCGGTCGGAGCCACGTTTGAAACCCCCACTTCGTGTGGGGGTTTTTCTTTTTAATTCTGCTCCCGATGTTGCACGGGCTAGCAGGTGAATGCCCGGCCGCCGCTCGGCCTCCACGGCCGCCCGGCCGCCGGGGCCCGCGCCCCGCGGCGCACTCGTTAGCCAACAGGCAGGTTTTGTTGGGCTAGGTAGTCGAAGTCGCGGACATTTCCGCGTCTTCTTGCGTCTTACCGTGCGGTAGAGCGAAGCGGATTGTCATGACGATCAGAGCAAGGATGGTCCACCACATGTAGCTGTTAGCGACGATAATCTGCCAGGTGTTCCAGTGGTATTCGGTGTCGTTGTCGAAGGGCACGAACGCGTATGGTTCGTAAGCGAACGCTATGAAGCCGAGAGTGACCAGGGTGATCGATAGCCAGCGTGGGTTCGCGAGTGGGAAAGCGCGGTTCGCGGTTGCATAGCTCGCGAGTGCTACCAGGAGAATTGGCGCCCATGTCCAGTGGTGGCTCCAGGAGACTGGGCTGGCGAGGAGCGCGAAGAGAGAGTTGACGCAGAGCGCGGCGATCGGCGCCTGAGCTTTCAGTAGGTTGTGCATGATGAATGCGATGACTGCCAGTGCGAGGCAGACCAGCACGACCCATAGTAGACCGGACGATTCGTCGGTTCGGAGGCCTGAGCGGTAGAGCAGGCCGTTGATGCTCTGGTTCAGGGCGTATGCGGAGCTACCGATCCGCCCGGTTTCGATGAGCGTGTGAGTCCAGTATTTCAGCGAGTCTTGCGGCAGGATGAGCCACCCAATGGCGGTTGCGCCGATCGTTGCTGCGCCCATCCGTAGGATGGAGCCCCAGTCTTTACGTAGGAGGAACCAGAGGCCGAACACAGCGGGTGTCAGTTTGATGGCTACGGCTGCGCCTGTAAGAAGACCGCGATAGCGGCGAGGTACGACGAGCATGTCGACGAAGACTATGCCCATGAGTAGTACATTGATTTGTCCGTAGCCGATGGTGGTGTTGATGGGACTTAGGTAGATGAAAACTGCGGTGAGGGCTACTGAAATCCATCCTGCCGACATGCGGTCTAGTCGTGCCGCCGAGTTCAGTGTGTAGGCGAGCATCCACCATGTGACGCCGACTGTGGCGCAGGTCAGTAGAACGGCAGAGACGTTGAGGTGGACTAGCGCGAGGGGAGTGAAGAGTAGCGCGGAGATCGGCGGGTAGGTGAATGGTAGGTAGATGTCTTCGGTGATGTGGAACGCGCCGTCGTAGAGTTCTTGGCCGTCTAGGACGCGTTGCGCTCCGAGACGGTAGACGTCGAGGTCTAGGTTGTAGTTGAAGCCGTCGAGATTGAAGATTTTTTCCAGAACTAAAAGAACAAGCAGTACGCTCAACACTATTTTCGTTGTGCGGTTGATGTTGAGGTGCTTATAATCCGCCGGGTTTGGCGAAATCAGTTCTTTTGTCTGCATAGAGGCTGATTATTCCACTAATTCTGTAACCTCATGGAGCTGGCAATGCAGAGGGAGTTGAGCTGCTTCGTGCGTGGATGTTCTGCTCCCGATGCTGCAGGGGCTAGCAGGTGGATGCTCGGCCGCCGCTGTGTTAATAGCCTCGCCGACAAAGTCTCGACGTTGAAGGAATGCTTGCATGCATTTGATGCCGATGAATGTCTTTCATGCTTGCTGTTATCCGCAGGCCCGGACAGATTAAACATGACGACGCGGTCGTTCCGTTGCTGATTCCCGCGGAATCACAAGGAATCCGACCGATTGAAGCTGTGTTGAAGTTGTGAATCTAATATGAGCTTTGTTCTTCTATGGTGCATCTAGCTGTGTTTGCTTACCTTAGTTTCTGGAAACAGTGACATGTTTAAGGGGCACAATCATGCCAGATCTAAGACGAAGTACTATCGCAGCCGGACTCACGCTTGCCCTCGCTGTTGGGCTAGCTGCCTGCGGCGCAGATAACGACGACGCGCCAACGGCTGATACCGCGCCGCCGGCTTCCGCATCACCATCAGTAACCCAGGTGGCTGACGCCTCAGCCACACCATCGCCCGTATCATCGGTCGCATCGGCTTCTGAATCAGCATCGCCATCAGGACCCTACGAGCCGGCCACACCGAAACACCCCGCACGCAACGTACCCGTCCCGGGACCGTTGCCCGAAGTCGCGAAAGAAAAGAGCAAAGCGGGGCAGGTCGCGTTCATCGAACACTGGCTGAAAGAGCTTAACTACGGGTGGGAAACCGGATCCTTCCGGGACGAGTTCTGGGAAATCACTTCACGTGACTGCAAGTACTGCAACGAAATCAACAAAACGTTCTCGCGTATGAAAGACCACAAGGCCTGGACTGTGGGCGGGAAAATCCGTTACGAAAAGATCAAAGCACCGAATAAGAAGCTTGACGACGGCAACTACTACGTAACGTTCACAGTCCACGAGGCGGAACGTTCCTACTTTGTACCAGGAAAAGCCGAAGCCGAACAAACCGTGGCAGCCAACTCAACTGATGACGGCATGCTTGTGCTGGAACGTGTCGATAATCGCTGGAAAATAGAGGGGTTCTACGGTGTCAAACGCTAATACGCACAAGAAGCTCCTCGCTATAACTTCCACACTGACATGCCTTGTTCTCCTCTTCGTCGGCGAGAGGGCGCTTGCTATGGACCTCAATTTCCAGGACCAAGGGGTCGAAGCCTCAAACTTCTCTGAACAAAATTCGCGTGAGACGGGGCAAGTCCCACCGCCAACGAAATCTGTCACCCCGCCGGTGAAGGCTGCTGCTCCGGTGCGGTTGGGGTCGCGGCCTGTGTGGCATCAAGCATGCAGGACCACGGGGGTAGCGGCACGGTCCGGCGCTGTCACCGGATCAACTCGAGTGGTCGGGTCCGGTCTGCATATAGCTGAGATGCAGGACCAGAGAGCTCTCAAAGCAGCCCGCACCCAAGCGTGCACCCACCGGGCGGTGAGCGAGTGCGGGGAGCGATCAGACTTGCTCTACACCAGGACTGGGGGTCAGTCCCGGGTCGCGTGCCGATACAAAGGCAAACCATCTAAGCAAGCGCCAGAGCAGCGGCCATTATCGTTGACCGAGGTCCGGACCCTCGTCGAGACCGAAACGAAGCACATCCGGATCGATGCAGGGCAGGTCACCACGGATGCGATCAAACCCAACACCATCACCAACGCCTGGACCAACTTCTACCTCACCGGCAAAGACGGCGACACAGGCGGGTCCGACGGTGTGGTTCGTAAAACCGTGAAGGTGCTCGACGAACCGGTCACCGTGGAACTCACACCTCAAAAGTGGAGCTACAGCTACGGCGACGGCAACACCCGCACCTCCCGCACCCCAGGCAAGATGCTGCCGAGCAGAGCACACGTATGGGAGACAGAAACACCGACCTCCCACCAATACCGCAAACGCGGAACCTACACCGTCGATGCCACCGTGACCTATACCGGCCGGTACAGCCTCGATAACGGTAAAACCTGGGACACCATCCCCGGCACCCTCGATGTCAACGCCAAACCACTGAACATCCGCGCCTGGACACTCAAAGCCGTCAACGTCTCCGGGCCCTGCCAACCAGGCAACCCCACCAACGACCCCACCTGCGAAAAACAAGACCTCACCATCTTCAAACCCCGCCAAACATGGTAACCAGCGCCACGCCTTCGATACACGTTAGAGACGTCCCCATGCGAAACCGGAAACGACCCACCACCGCGACCATCCTCACACTCGCCCTCACCGCTGGGCTAGCAGCCTGCGGCGTGGATAACGATGCGAAGCCTGCCGCAGCGGCCGGGTCAGCATTACCATCGGAAAGCCCAAACGGCAAAGAAACCAAAGACGCGAAAGACCCAAAAGAGAAAACCCCTGAAACCAGCTCATCTCCAGCGAAACTGCATGAACTAGCGACATCCAAACGCCCAGCACGTAACGTCCCTGTCCCAGGTCCACTCCCCAAGGTCGCAAAACAGACGAACAAAGTAGGCCAGGCGGCTTTTGTTGATCACTGGTTGAAGGAAGTCAACTATGCGTGGGAGGTCGGTTCCTTCCGGAAAGAATTCTGGGAGATCACCTCACCCCAGTGTGAATACTGTAAAGCCGTTGACAAGGTCTTCTCACGCATGAAGGACCGCGACGCCTGGGTGGTCGGTGGAGAGATTCGTCTTGAAAACGTGCACATTCCAAATAAAAAGCTCAAGAACGGAAACTACTACGTGACGTTCACAGTGCACGAGGACGAGCGCTCCTATTACGTGCCCGGGAAAACGAAACCAGTCCAAACTGTAGAGGGAGGATGGGGCGACGGCACCGCTATGGTCTTGGAGCGCAAAGAAGCCGGCTGGAGAATGCGCGGGTTTTACGCAATCGACGATTTGCCTCGAGAGAAGTAAGGGGCACTAACAGGCGCGGTCAGCGCCTACCGGCCCTACGCAAAACACCAGCCTCTAACCAGCGTGAGCCCACATCGAAATTGAATCCCACCGCCGCCGCAACCGGAAATAAGCGGACGCGGCGCTCGACACATCCTCATCCAATAACGCATCCAACCCATCGGCGACATCCAAAGCCGAATCATCCGGCCACGCCCTCGCCGTCAACAAGCCATAATCCAGCTCAACCATGGAATCCGGGTGGAACTGCCCCAACCAATCATGCAACTCGGCAACCGACGCCAACATGCCACCCGGTTCTGACCCGTCATCATCCACACCTGACGCACCAAACAGGCCGGATAGCTCGCCATCCTCATCGAAACCGTCCGCATCGGACTCATCGCTCATAATCATAGAAAGGGACGACAACGCCTCAACCGCATACGAAGCTCGCTGGCGAGCCAACACCAAAGGCACCCGCACCGAAGCCGTGAACGGCTGCGAATCATCCGCCGTGACGACCTCCTCCTCATCCCCGGGACGGAACAGCGTGAACCAACTCAACGGGACCCGCCACGTAGACATCCGCGTGAAGGCGGATCTCCCGGTTGAGACGTTCGGTGGGGTTGTTGGACCAGATCTGCCGCCACACATCGTCGGGGAACCCGGTGAAGGCGAGCAGGTCCTCACGGGCATCGCCGAGGTGGTCAGCAACCTCGGGCAGCCTGCTGTCGGTGTACTCCAGCAGGCGGTCGAACTGCTCGTGCACGGCCGATGCGGTGGGCTGGTCGTACACGCTGTGCAACATCGCCTTCACCGCCGGCCACATGGACTTGGGGCACACGGCCATGAGGTTGGCGGCGTAGTGGGTGCGGCAGCGCTGCCAGGCGGCCCCGGGCAGGTGTGCCGCGATCGCCTCCACCAGCCCGGCGTGGGCATCGGAGGTCACCAGCCGCACTCCGCCCAGGCCACGGGCCACCAGGTCGGCGAAGAAGGTGTTCCACGAGGCCTTCGTCTCGCTGGTGGCGACTTGCATGCCCAGGACCTCGCGGTGGCCGTCACCGTTGACGCCGGTGGCCAGCAGCACCGAGGCTTTGACGACCTGCTTGTTCTCGCGGACCTTGATCGCCAGCGCATCAGCGGTGACGAACGTGAACGGCCCGGCCTCGTCCAGACGTCGGTGGCGGAACGCGGCGACCTGCTCGTCGAGGTCGGCGGCCATGCGCGAGACCTGGGATTTCGACAGGGCGTGGATGCCGAGCGTCTTGACGAGCTTGTCCATCCGGCGGGTGGACACACCAGCGAGGTAGCAGTCCGCCACGACCGTGATCAGGGCGGACTCGGCCCGCTTGCGGCGCTCGAGCAGCCACTCCGGGAAATACGAGCCCTGGCGCAGCTTCGGGACGGCGACATCGATCGTGCCGACGCGGGTGTCCAGCGGGCGCTGGCGGTAGCCGTTGCGGCGATTCGTCCGCTGCTCGGAGCGGGCGTTCCATTCGGCCCCGCACACGCTGTCGGCGTCGGCGGAAAGCAGGGCGTTGATCATGGTCTGCAGCAGCTCGCGCATCAGATCCGGTGATGCATCGGCGAGGGCACGGGGAATCGGCCAGCCACATCCCGTGCTCCTGCAATCGCTCACTATGAGCCTCCGCCGCAGCCGGAGGGAACCAGGCATCCAAAACATCCTCGGGCGCGTAATCCTCCAACAAAGACGCCGCAATACCCGCCCGCAACGGCTCCTGCGCAGGGCAAAACATCACGACATCGCCATGATCCCTGTCGAGCAGAATCGTGCGATACTGCTCAACCGTCCCATGCGGAAACGGATCCACCCGCGGCCGCGAAATACGCGCCAAAGAACGCCACAGCGTAGCCTCTTCATAGAATGGCGCATCCAACGCATGCCCCGGCGTGGCAATCAGAGACTGTTCAGCGTCATCGAAACTGGAAAACGGCGAATACACACGCAAATACGCGGTAGGCGGTGCGTTACGCAACGTCCCCATGGACATCTCCGGAAAACCGCCGATGCCGCGGCCACTACCGCTGCCGGCGCCGCCAGCGCTGTTACCGATGCCGTCACGGCCGGTGCCGCTACCACCGGTGCCGCCGTCGTCGTTGCCTGAAAAAGTCGCCATCAGACCGCTGAACCCAACTGAACCAACCCAGCGGAACTTTACGCCAGCGTCACGACGACCGGCGCATGATCCGACGGGCCCTTACCCTTGCGTTCCTCACGGTCAACGGCGGCATCAGTCACGCGCGCAGCCAAAGCGGGGGAGAGCAGCTGGAAGTCGATGCGCATCCCCTCACCCTTAGGGAAACGCAGCTTCTGATAATCCCAGTACGTGAACACACCGGGGCCGGGGTGGCGCTCACGCATCGGATCCACAAAACCGGTGCCCAGGAACGCGTGGAAAGCGTCGCGCTCGGGTTGGGAAACGTGAGTGAGTCCGTTGTCGAGGAAGTACTGCATATCCCATACGTCCTCGTCGCGCGGGGCGATGTTCCAGTCGCCCGTCAACGCGATTTGCGCCTGCGGATCCTCCGCTAGCCAGCCGGCCGCCTGCCGGTTCAGCTCCGCGAGCCACTCCAACTTATACGGCATGTGCTCATCGTCCAGGGCGCGCCCATTCGGCACGTACAAGCTCCACACGCGCACGCCACCACAGGTCGCGGCGATCGCACGAGCCTCCTGAACCGGATCCACCCCGCCCTTACCGAACGCAGGCTGGCCAGGGAACGTCCGCTCAACATCCTCGAGACCCACACGGGACGCGATCGCAACACCATTCCACTGCGAAAAACCGAAATGCGCTACGTCGTAATCGAGCGACTCGAACAGTTCCCAGGGGAAGTTCTCGTCCTTGCATTTGGTTTCCTGGATGGCCAGAACATCAACATCATTCTGCTCAAGCCACGCCTCAACACGGTCAGCGCGGGCCCGCAGCGAATTCACATTCCACGTTGCAATCTTCACGCACACAACCGTATCAACGTCCGCGGTGGCAGGGCGGCAGGGCACGATGCGGCGCCTCGGCAGTGCAAGGCCGCCACCCGCATCGGCGGCTACTTAGACCGGACCGACTTCAGCGCCGGGAAGTCGCGCTCCTTGTACTCGGTGCCCTGAGCATCGGGCAGCAGCTGCCCGTCGGGGCCGCGCTTCGCGGATTCTTCGTTGCGCAGGTCAACGCGGCGGATCTTGCCGGACACGGTCTTCGGCAGGTCCGCGAATTCGAGGCGGCGGATCCGGCGGAACGGTGGCACGTTTTCCTTGCAGTAACGGAAAATCGATTCCGCGGTTTCCGGGGTCGGTTCGTGCCCGGCCGCGAGAATGATGTACGCCTTCGGCACGGACAAACGGATCGGATCCGGCGACGGCACCACGGCGGCCTCCGCGACGGCGGGATGCTCAACCAGGACAGACTCCAGCTCGAACGGCGAAATACGGTAGTCCGAAGACTTGAACACGTCGTCGGCGCGCCCCACATATGTGTAGATGCCGCGCTCATCCACCTCAGCGATGTCGCCCGTGTGGTAGAGCCCGCCGCGCATCGCACGCTCGGTGCGTTCCGGCTCGTTGTAGTAGCCCGCCATGAGCCCGCCCGGGCGTGGATCCAGACGCAAGCACAGCTCACCCAGCTGCGCCTCTTCGCCCGTGGTCGTGTCGATCAAGACCGGCTCGTAGCCCGGCATCGCGCGCCCCATCGCGCCGATCTTCACCGGCATACCAGGAGGGTTCGCAACCTGGACCGTGGACTCGGTCTGCCCGAAGCCGTCGCGGATCGTCTGACCCCACGCCTTCGCAACGGTATCGATCACAACAGCGTTGAGCGGCTCACCAGCGGAAACCAGCTTCTTCGGCGGGTTCGTCAGACGCGTCAAATCAGCCTGGATCAGCATGCGCCACACGGTCGGCGGCGCGCAGAAACTCGTGACCGACTCCTCCGACATGTGCTCCATCAACTTGATCGCATCGAAACGCTCATAGTTATAGATGTAGACGGTTGCCTCTCCGATCCACGGCGCAAAAACATTCGACCACGCGTGCTTACCCCACCCCGGGGACGCGACGTTCAAATGCACATCGCCCGGCTCAATCCCGATCCAATACATCGTGGATAGATGCCCCATCGGGTACGAATAATGCGTGTGCTCAACCAGCTTCGCTTGCTGCGTGGTGCCCGATGTGAAGTACAGCAGCATCGAATCGTCACCGGTGGCCTTGTGTTCCGGAACGAACGATTCCGGCGCG
Organism: Pseudoglutamicibacter cumminsii; assembly: GCF_016907775.1. Classification (NCBI taxonomy): domain Bacteria; kingdom Bacillati; phylum Actinomycetota; class Actinomycetes; order Micrococcales; family Micrococcaceae; genus Pseudoglutamicibacter; species Pseudoglutamicibacter cumminsii. The sequence continues at coordinate 1,091,338 of NZ_JAFBCO010000001.1, forward strand.
GCATCCGCATCGGCCCAATGATGAGCCCCAGCGAAAACCGAATCGACATCGATCAGCGAGTACTCGCCCTCGATGTCCGCGAACTTCTCCAGATCATGCTGGTCAGCGATGACCCAGCGCGCACCGCCACGCGTAATGCGGTCCTGAAGGTCGGCGCCCACCATCTGGGTAGTGGTCGGGATCAAAACCGAACCGAGCTTCACGGAAGCCAAAACCGACTCCCACAGCTCAACCCGGTTCCCGAGCATCAAAATGATCTTGTCGCCAAACTTCACACCCAGCTGCGCCCACCACGACGCCACCTGATTCGACCGCTCCGAAAGCTCCGCCCACGTGCGGGTGGTGCGCGTCTCGTCGTCCTCAACGATGATGAGCGCAGGGTCGTTCGCGCGCTCGCCGGCTGCGACCTGATCGAACCAGTCGAACCCGAAGTTGAAGCCCGGGATGTCCGGCCACGTGAACGTTTCACGCGCTTTTTCGTAGTCCTCCCGGTAGGTCAGCAACTGGTCGCGTGCGGCCTTGTACTGCTCGAATTGTTGCGACATGGGTTCCTCCCGGGGTTCGTCGATCCCGCCGCTATTGATGCGGGCGGGGAGCGCTGGTTCGCGCGGTTTTGACGAGGTTTGTGTTGAACGGATTGTTGTTTAGGTTATCGATAAAAACGTTTGCGAGCCGGAAAGATACGGACCATGACGAAGGTCATTCGTGGTGGCGGGGTCAGTTCCGCCACTGCCTCATTCTTTCCACCAGGCGTCCGATGGGGTGGCTGGGGTGCGGCGCTTGTGTCGGCTACGGAGGTAGGCGGCTTCGATGCGTTCTGCTGCTTCGTCTGGGACAGTTTCGCCGCGCAGATACGCGTCGAGGTGGGCGTAAGAGACACCCATTTCGTCCTCATCGAGCCGGCCGGGTTGGCCGTCCAAGAGGTCCGCGGTCGGGACTTTATCGACCACGCGTTGCGGCGCCCCGAGGTGACGCAACAGTTCACCGACCTGCCCCTTCGTGAGCCCAGCCAGCGGGAGCACATCGGCGCCGCCGTCACCGAACTTAGTGAAGAACCCCATCGTCGATTCCGCGGCCTGATCGGTACCAACCACCAGCTGGCCGCGTTCGCCTGCGAGTGCGTACTGTGCCGCCATCCGCATGCGGGCCTTCAGGTTGCCGCGGTTGAAGTCCGTGAGAGGGGAGCCCGTGGTGGCTTCGATCTGCTGCTCAAGGCCGGCGACACCCGGCGCGATATCCACGACGTGCGGGTCATCGGCCTGGATGAAGTCCATCGCGGCCTGCGCGTCGGCTTCATCGGCCTGGATCGCGTGCGGCAAGCGAACCGCGGTGAACGTGGCGTCTGTGTTGTGCTGGGTACGGAGGCGTTCGACCGCGAGCTGCGCGAGGCGGCCCGCGAGCGACGAATCAACCCCGCCCGAAATACCCAAAACATAGCCGCGCGCGTGAGCCGTGAGGGCGTAATCCACCAAGAACTGGACGCGATCCTCGACTTCCTGAGCCGCGTCAATCTTGGGTTTGACACCCATTTCAGCGATGACCTGTTGCTGCAGAGACCTCATAAACCCAGCTTAGTCCTAGGCGTGGGTGTGTGGGTGGGTGCGTGGGCGGCGGCGCGGGATGGTGCCGGCTTACGATGCGGGTGGCGCCGGTGGCGGCGGCAAGAAACCACGCGGGGTGGTGTTGTCTTCCGGTTCTTCCGTCGGCGCAGGGTCAGCTGGTGGTGCAGTGTTTGTTGGTGGAGCTGGCGGAGGTGGCAACTGTGGGGAAGCCGCGGGCTCAGCGTTAGGCGCGGCTGCGTCGTGGGCTGCGGGCACATCGGGAGTTGTGGGTTCAGCGTTAGCCGCGGGCTCGGCGTTAGGCGCAACCGCATCGTCGGCTTCCTTGCTGTGCGGGCCGGCGCTCTGAGCGATCTCCTGACCAACCTCAGCCGCGGCCGCCTCAACAACGCCGCGCATCGAAACCTTCTCGGAAACCGGGGCATCCAGGCCGACATCGTCCGGGACCTGCGGAGCCGGAATCACGGGCTGAGCCGCACGAATATGCGGGTCAGCGATCGCCTCAGCCTCATGCTCGGCGGCACGAACCGCGGCATAAATGTCCTCAGAATCAGCGCCGAGGCGCTTAGCGATCGCGGCATCAACCGCATCGGCATCAGGTTCCCAATCAGTAGGTTCCCAATCCGTGGGCTCCCACGAAGAATGAGGCTCGGGAATCTCAAGCTCGGCAGGAGCCGCATCGAACGGCTCAACATCCTCGGCCGGGCCAGGAGGAGTAGGAAGAGACATCGGGTACCCCCAATCGTTGACCTAACCCCAGAATACGGGGAATAAGGCGTGAGGGAAATGAGGAAAACCCGGCGGAGCGCCTAAACTAGGGAACATGACCAGCAACGAACGCGCACGCCTGCAACAGCTCATCAGCGACCTCGCCGTGGTGCGAGGCAAAGTGATCCTCTCCTCCGGGAAAGAAGCCGACTACTACGTTGATCTGCGGCGGGTGACGCTACACCACGAAGCCTCGATTTTGATTGGTCGTCAGCTGCTGGAAGCCTGCGACGACGCCGGTGTGAGCTTTGAGGCGGCTGGCGGGCTGACGATGGGCGCCGACCCAGTGGGTACTGCGATCATGCACGCGGCGCGGGAAGCGGGACGTGAGATTGACGCGTTCGTGGTGCGGAAGGCCGCGAAAGACTACGGCATGGGCCGGCAGGTTGAGGGGCCGGGCGTTGAGGGGCGCGACGTGCTGATCGTGGAGGACACGTCGACAACCGGTGGTTCCGCGCTTACCGCGGTGGAAGGTGTGTGGAAGGCGGGCGGCAACGTGGTTGCTGTAGCGGTGATCGTTGACCGTGACACCGGCGCCGCTGAACGCATCAAGGAAGAAGCCGGCGTGCCGTACATCGCGCTGTTCAGCAAAAACGACCTCGGCCTCTAACCTTTAGCAACAAGAGTGTCGAAAAACCTTTGGCAACGAGAGTGCTGAAATAACCTTTAGCACCGTAAGTGTCGAAATAGATTGTGGCTGCCGCCCCTTGCCGGGGCGGCAGCCACTTTTGTGTGCGGCTTATGTACGCGGATGGTTGCGGCAGGAAAATAGCAGCACTAGTGATGCCGAAGGTTAAATGCGGCTTGGGTTGGCTGCCGAATAACAGCACTCACGTTGCTGAAAGTTATTTCAGCGCTCAATCCGCTCAACGTTATTTCAGCAATTTCGTTGCCCAAGATTAGAAACCGGGCTAGATGACGCTGAACTTATGCCCCGCACGCAGCCGTGCTCGAGCGATCTGCACCATCAGCAAACCCACAACAGCCCACGCCAAGCCGCGAACCGCATCGAACGCAAGCAAAGACCACGCCACGCCCGAGTTCAAGCTACCCACCGCATCGACCACACCAGTCAGCGGGACCACCGCACTCAACGGGGCCAGCCACTGGGGGAACAACGCGACCGGCACAATCACGCCCGCCATAACCGGCACAACAGCGCCGGCGAACGCGGCACCCTGATACGGGTCAGACAACGCCAAACCGATGCCCGACATCGAAATCCCCAACAAGCCGCCCACCAGCAAAGCGCACAGCACCAACACGAACAGCCGTGCCACAACCGCCAAGCTAGCGTGTCCGGACATCACCGTGATCACCGTAAGGGAGGCCAGACCGGCAGGCAACGCGAGTAGCACCGGCATCACCAGCGACGCCAGCCAGTACGCGAGATCCACCCGCCGGTATTCATGCACAACCTGGAATACCCCGAGGTTCCGGTCGGTCGCGGTCTTGGAAACCACCCCGGAACACACGCCCAAGCCGATGCCCACCAGCGTGGACGCATACGCGGTACGCAGCACATCCATGGACCCGACGTCCTTGGCGAGCAGAACACTGAACAGGATCTCTAGCAGCGGGATCGCAAGCATCGACACCAGCAAGGTTCCGATGGTCGCGTACGCAATCGACGAGGCTAAAGAAACCCTGAAAGCCGCGGCGAAACGAGATGCGAAACTCATCTAGATCACCGCCAAGGTGCCAGCGGAACGGGCCTTGCGGATAGCTGATTTGCCGAGCCAGTACGATGCGACGAACCAGCACGCTGTCACGCCCAAGCCGATGAGCAGACGGAACATGACCGCACCTTCCGGGACTTGGCCCAACAAAACCTGGGTTGAGGCTGACAGCGGAATAATGTAGCTCAGCTCGTGTAATACCGGTGGCGCGTCTGTAGAAGTGAAAACAAGACCAGAAAGAATGAAAACAGGAATCAGAAGAAGCTCTTCATACGCAATAGCGTTCGGTGTCAGCACGAAAAGCGCTGCAATCACAAAAGAAATGCTGAGACATGAAACCCACAGCAACAGGATGCTGACCGCAACCGAGGCCCCTGAAACCGGGGGAGTGCCGTGGCCTACGTCAGTCGCAATCCACAGTAGACCCCACGCGAGCCAAGCGACCGCGAAGGATAGAAGCCCGAAAACCGAGGCCGCAGACACAACGGCAGCCGCCGGGGAAAGAACGTTGATGCGTGCACTGAATAGGTGGACAAGCGTGCCTTTGAACCGTTCGAACCCGAGGATTCCCGCGGCAACAGTGGTGGTGGTCCACATACCAACGATGCCGCTACGCATCCACGCAACCCACGCGTCGCCACCCCACGCATAGTAGGCGAGCGCTTGAATAGCGAGAATGCCGAGGGTCGATGTGGCCATCAGCGAAACGAAAAACGGAACCCGAGCGAACTCGCCCAGGTGGAAAGCAACCATACGGAAGTAGCGCATCATGGGCGTTTAAGCTCACCTGCCAATGACAAATAGGCTTCCTCAAGCGTGGGCTGACGGGTTACTAAATCGTTCGGTATTTCGATGCTGTGTTCCCGGAAAATACGCTGCACTTCAGCTTGAATCTGTGCGGGAGTTTGGCTGCTTTCCCAGAAAATAGTGAGCCCCCATCGTGCGCCTTTCGGGGACTGCCGCAACTCTTTTACGTGCGGGTGGGAGCGTAGCGCTTCGACGATCTCGGTGTCGCCTGCGTGGATTGTTGCAGTGGTTGTAGCGGTGACACCTGCGTAATTCACGACTTCCGTGAGCCCGCCTGTGAAGTGGATGCGGCCGGCGCCGATCACGGAAATGACATGGGACACGTCCTCAATCTCAGACATCGTGTGGCTGGTGAGGAAGACGGCGTGCCCGTTGTTAGCGAGATCCTTCAGTAGGGCACGGATGGATAGCGCGATGTCTGGGTCGAGCCCGTTTGTTGGCTCATCCATGACGAGCAGGGCTGGTTCGCCCAGAAGAGCGCGGGCGATGTGGAGGCGTTGAACCATGCCGCGCGAGAAGGAATTAACTTTCTGCTTGCCGTTTTTAGATAAACTGACAGCGTTAAGAACCCGTTCGGCTTCGGTGGCGATGTCTTTTGGTGGGATGCCTGCGACGTTGGCGAAGAAACGCAAGTTCTTGATAGCGCTCGCCCTAGGGTAGAAGCCGAGCTCACCGCCGAGCGCGAGTCCGACATCGCGGCGGGCCTGCTGTGATTGCGTTGCGACGTTGTGGCCATTGACGATGACGTCTCCCCAGGTTGGGTCCAGGATAGAGGCCGCCATTTTCACCAAGGTAGTTTTTCCTGCGCCGTTCGGGCCAATGAGCGCATGGATCTGGCCAGGTTCAACGGTGAATGAAACGTCACTGACTGCAGTGAACTTTCCCTTGTCATACGTCCGCGAAACGTTCCGGAACTCTAATGCGGGAACCTTCGAATCAGTAGAAATGTTCTTCCCCTATTGTGTTTTGCTGAAGTGGGTTTTGGTGAAGTTGGCGCTAAAGCTGTTGACCTTTTGTCAGCAGGTTTTCGACATGAGCGGTGAGTGCGGCAAACCGAGTGACCGTGAGCCGGGCTAGAAATAGTGTGGCACAGGTCATGCAGAGGTGTAAATACTCTGGCGGGACTGCGATGACGGTAGCGGCAGGAAAATAACAGCACTAGTGATGCCGAAGGTTAAACACGGCCCGGGTTGGCTGCCGAATAACAGCACTCACGTTGCTGAAAGTTATTTCAGTGCTCAATCCGCCGAACTGTATTTCAGCAATTTCGTTGCCCAAGATTAAATCGCTTGAGGCTGGCGGGAATGAAATGGCGCACTCAGCGGTTGCTATAATTGACACGTCAACAAACTTCAGGGTTTAAGCCCCGGCATCTAGGAGAAACCACCATGGAATTCGGTATCTTCACCGTCGGAGACCTCACCCCGGACCCCACCACCGGCAAAATCCAGACCGAACACGAACGTCTCCGGTCCATCCAGAAATACGCGATCAAAGCCGAAGAAGTTGGCCTCGACTTCTTCGCACAAGGCGAGCACCACAACCCACCTTTCGTCGTGTCCTCACCAACCACCAACCTCGCCTACATCGCCGCGAAAACCGAGCGCATCAAACTCACCACCTCAACAACCCTCATCACCACCAACGATCCCGTCCTCATCGCCGAGGACTACACGATGCTGCAGCACGTATCCGGCGGCCGCATCGACCTCATGATGGGCCGCGGCAACACCGGCCCCGTCTACCCGTGGTTCGGCAAAGATATCCGCCAAGGCATCCCACTCGCGATCGAGAACTACCACCTGCTGCGCAAACTCTTCCGCGAAGAAACCGTGAACTGGGAAGGTAAATTCCGCACCCCGCTCCACGGCTTCACGCTCGCGCCACGCCCACTCAACGACACCCCACCATTCGTGTGGCACGGCTCCATCCGCTCCCCAGAAATCGCAGAACAGGCCGCCTTCTACGGCGACGGCTTCTTCCACAACAACATCTTCTGGAACATGGAACACACCGCATCCATGGTCCAGCTCTACCGCGAACGCTACGAACACTACGGTCACGGCGGAGCCGAGCAAGCCATCGTCGGCCTGGGCGGCCACATCTTCGTAAGCGAAACCGAGAAGAAAGCCAAGGAATTCTTCCGTCCATACTTCGACAAGGCGCCCGTCTACGGTTACGGGCCGTCGCTTGAAGAGTTCACGCGGGACACGCCACTGACCGTCGGCACCGTGGATCAAGTGATCGAACGGACGCTTGGATTCGCCGATGCGGTGGGCGACTACCAGCGGCAAGGCTTCCTGATCGACCACGCAGGCCTGCCGGAAGAGGTTGTGTTGGAGCAGATCGAGATCCTCGGCCGCGAGATCGTGCCCGTGCTCCGCCGCGAATTCGAGGCGCGCAGACCTGCCGGCGTCCCGTCGCGGGCACCAAGCCACGAAGAGCTCGCCGCCCTGCCGAAGGATCACGACTACCACCAGGTCATCTCGTCGCCAGTCGCCCGCGCGGCAGAAGCCGCGAAGCGGGCCGAAGCGGCGGAGAGCAACAACTAAGAGGGGGAGACATGGCACTCAAACTTGTTGCAGTAACAGCGGGGCTTTCGCAGCCATCGAGCACCAGGCTTTTGACCGATCAGATCGTCAACGCCGTCCGCGCCTCGGTGACCGCGCGCGGCGAAGACGTTGAGGCAGAGGTCATTGAGGTTCGTGAGATCGCGCAAGATCTCACGCAGACGATGCTGACCGGCGGGATGCCGACCCCGAAACTCACTGAGGTGCGCGAAAAACTTGCGGCGGCCGATGGTGTTGTTGCGGTGACGCCGGTGTTCACCGCGAGCATGTCGGGGCTGTTTAAGATGCTGTTTGATTCGCTCGATGTGGATACGTTGCGGGGTGTTCCGGTGCTGGCGGCGGCGACGGCGGGGACGCCGCGGCACCAGCTGGTGATTGATCATGCGATGCGCCCGATGTTCGCGTACCTGCACACGACCGTGGTCCCGACTGGTGTGTTCGCGGCGACCGAAGATTTCGGGACGGCAGCGGGGAAGGGGCTTGCTGGACGTATTGCGCAGGCAGCGGATGAGCTCACCCAAGCGATGATGAGCTTCGGCAACACAGTTGCTGGTTTCACCGCAACGCAGCAGCCGGCCGGGAAGGGCGGGCGTCAGCGGACGTCCGGGAATGAGCTGACGGACGTGGTGGATTTCGCGACCCTGCTCGAGGGACACGACGGAACCCCAACTTCCTAACGCCTAACCCCACCAAATTAACCTTCGGCACAAAAATTGTAGTTATTTCGTTGGTAGTGCCGCTGCCGCTGGCAGCGGCAGGGGAGTAACAGCCGTGCCACGGGGCACGGCCACACCACCAAGGCACGCGGCCGCAGCAGACCAAGGCGCAGTGGCACCGGAACCCGCGGCGAAAAATAACAGCACTAGCGATGCCGAAGGTTAAAACGGGAGGGTGGCTGCGCAAAAATAGCAGCACTCACGTTGCTCAAGGTTGTTTCGGTTCTCGAACCGGGCTGCGTTATTTCAGCAATTACGTTGCCCAAGATTAAAACGGGGGACGTACAGTTGTATCCCGTGAGCGAGAACCAAACACCAGACGAGAACCAAACCCCCGAGCACGTCGTCGGCGTCGGCCCCTGGGAAGGCCCCCACCCCGAAGGCGACCACTGGGACCTCGAACTCCTCACCCACGGCGACCGCCGCAACGTCCTCGACGAATACCGCTACTGGAAACACGAAGCTATCGTCGCCGACCTCAACGCCCGCCGCCACCCGCTCCACATCGCCATCGAAAACTGGCAACACGACTTCAACATCGGCACCGTCGTCCGGAACGCCAACGCATTCAACGCCGCCGCCGTCCACATCGTAGGCCGCCGCCGCTGGAACCGCCGCGGCGCCATGGTCACCGACCGCTACATGACCGTCATGCATCACCCGACCGTCGAAGACTTCGTGGCCTGGGCCCGGCAAGAAAACATCCCGATCCTCGGGGTCGACATTTTCCCCGACTCCGTCCAACTGGAAACCTACAACCTCCCAGAACGATGCGTGCTCGTCTTCGGGCAAGAAGGCCCCGGCCTCTCCGAAGAAATGCGGTCAGCCGCGAAAGACACCCTCTCCATCGAACAATTTGGATCAACCCGCTCGATCAACGCCGGCGTCGCCAGCGGAATCGCGATGCACGCCTGGATCCGCCAGCACGTCTTTAACCAACACCCCTAAACGCCAGCCCGCGCGGTGTTTCACGCCACACTGCGCAACTCACCCCGCCCCGCGCCACCCCAGCGCTCCAACGCAGCGCTGCACCAGCGCGGGTCGGTAGCATAGAGGAAGACAGCGGCACCGCCTTCCAGCGGAACCGTTACGTGCGCACACGCCGGCCGGCACGCAAGACCACGCTGGCCAGCACATCGTGCGCCTAGACAGCCGCGCCAGCCCCTATATAGAAGGAGCCCACATGGGTGTTGCAACACCGGACCAGTACAACCAGATGCTCGACACCGCCAAAGCCGGCGGATTCGCTTACCCTGCGTTCAACGTGACCAGCTCCCAGACGGTTTCCGCGGCGCTCGCCGGCCTCGCGGAAGCAGGTTCTGACGGCATCCTGCAGATCTCCACCGGTGGCGCGCAGTACTTCTCCGGCTCCACCGTGAAGGACCGCATCGCAGGTTCACTCGCTTTCGTCGCGTATGTGCGTGAGGTCGCGAAGAACTACCCGATCACCGTCGCGCTGCACACCGACCACGCGCCACGCGAACAGATCGACTCGTGGGTCATGCCGCTCATCGAGGCCTCCAAGGCGGAGGTTCAGGCCGGCCGCGACCCACTGTTCAACTCCCATATGTGGGACGGCTCCGCTGAGACGCTGAGCGAAAACCTCCGCATCGCGCGCGAACTGCTCCCGCTCACCGCGGCGAACAAGCAGGTCCTCGAGGTTGAGATCGGCGTTGTCGGTGGCGAAGAAGACGGCGTTGAGAACGAGATCAACGAGAAGCTCTACACGACCATCGACGACGCCGCTGCAACGGTTGAGGCGCTCGGCTCCGGTGAGTTCGGCCGCTACATGACCGCTCTGACTTTCGGTAACGTTCACGGCGTTTACAAGCCGGGTAACGTCAAGCTCCGCCCTGAGCTGTTGAAGGAAATCCAGGACGAAATCGGCCGCCGCCTCGGCAAGGATAAGCCGTTCGACCTCGTGTTCCACGGCGGTTCCGGCTCCTCCGAGCAGGAGATCGCAGACGCGGTTTCCTACGGTGTCATCAAGATGAACATCGACACCGACACGCAGTACGCGTTCACCCGCCCAGTGGTTGAGCACATGTTCCGCAACTACGACGGCGTGCTCAAGATCGACGGCGAGGTCGGCAACAAGAAGCTGTACGACCCACGCTCGTGGGGTGCCGCGGCCGAGAAGTCGATGGCTGACCGTGTGGTTGAGGCGTGCCAGGACCTCGGCTCTGCTGGGAAGGCGATCAAGTAATGATTGGCCGTAACTTGTTAGGGATCCCGGAGACGCGGATCCCGGAAAACCCTGAGTTGATTGCCCGGTACGATGCGGGCGATGAGGCTGAGGATTTGGTGCGTCAGTTCCCTGCCGAGCAGCTTCCATGGGCTTTGATGGCCGAGGATGCTGCCGCCGATGGCCGCGACATTGAGGCGTACGCGTTTGCCCGGGTGGGTTACCACCGTGGACTGGATGCGTTGCGTCGCGCTGGCTGGAAGGGGCAGGGCCCGGTTCCTTACGAGCATGAGCCGAACCGTGGTTTCTTGCGTTGCTTGTACCAGTTGAAGCTCGCTGCCGAGCGGATTGGTGAAACCGAAGAGGTCCAGCGGATCAGCGATTTCTTGCGCGATTCGGACCCGGATGCGGAAGCGAAGCTCGCCGCCAACTAGCCCTCTTTTTAACCTTCGGCATCAAAATTGCTGCAAATTTATGCGAGAGCATTAATTTTTTTACAGCAATTTTGATGCCGAAGATGTTTAAACCGCGGTTTCGCGCCGCTTGCGGCGCGCCCGCATGACCCCGCTAGCTTGCGAAGGCGCTGATGCCCGTGAGCTTTTCGCCCAGGATCAGCGTGTGCACCTCGTCGGTGCCTTCATAGGTTCGCACCGACTCGAGGTTGTTCGCGTGCCGCAGCGGCGAATAATCCAACGTGATGCCGTTACCGCCGCACACCGTGCGCGCCTCCCGCGCAATCTCAATCGCGGTCTTGACGTTCGCTAGCTTCGCAACGGAAATCTGGTGGAACTCCAACGTCCCCTCATCCTTCGCCCGGCCCAACTGCAGAGCCAACAACTGGCCCTTATTCAGCTCGACCGTCATCCGCGCGAGCTTCTCCTGCGTCAACTGGAACGCCGCCAACGGCCGCCCAAACTGTTCACGCTCCAACGCATACCCCAGCGCCGCCTCAATCGAATCTCGCGCGGCACCCATCGCGCCCCACGCGATTCCGTACCGCGCCTCATTCAAGCACGCGAGCGGGCCACTCAACCCCTGAGCGCCCGGAAGCAACGCATCCGCGCCAAGCCGCACCCCATCCAGGGTGATGTCGCACTGCAACGAAGCGCGCATCGAAAGCTTCTGCGTGATCGGTGTGGCCACAAACCCTTCCGAATCAGTCGGCACAATGAACCCGCGAACCATCGAATCCACACCCGGCTTCACGCGGGCCTCATCCAAAACACCAGCTGCCGCTGCGTCCTCGTTGCTCACGTGCGCCCAAATCACCGCAACCTGCGCGATCGACGCCAGCCCGATCCACCGCTTAGCCCCATCCAGGACCCATTCGCCGTCAACCCAGCGGGCACGGGTAAGCATCGAGACCGGGTCGGATCCCGCGGTCGGCTCCGTCAACCCGAAACAACCAATCACCTCACCCGCCGCCATCCGTGGAAGCCACTGCTGCTTCTGCTCCTCGGAGCCATGCTTATAGATCGCCGACATCGCGAGCGAACCCTGCACCGAAACCACGGTGCGCAAACCAGAGTCCCCGGCCTCAAGCTCTTGCATCGCGAGCCCGTATTCGACCGCGGACCGCCCCGCGCACCCGTAGCCGCTCAGGTGCATCCCGAACAGCCCCTCGGCCGCCATTTTCGGCAGCAACTCAACCGGAAGTGTCGCGGAATCGAACCACTCGGCGATGTTCGGCCGGATCTCGGCGTCCACAAACGCCGCCACGCGGTCGCGGGTCTCGCGCTCGGTTTCGCTAAGCATCCCGTCGATGTTCATGAGGTCTGTCCGGTTGCGTGGCATGGGTTCCCTTCCGTGATGATGCCGATGCGGTACGTGCTGCGCCGCGGCCGTTGCGTTCGTGGTTGGTTGCGTTGGTGGTCAGCGCACGATGTGCTCTCAAGCAATCAGGTCTGTTGCGTGGGTCACATCCTAGGGTCCATCTTGCCACCGGATGGCGCGCGGCGGAAAACTAGGGCCGGGGCGCGCCGCTGGCGCCGGGCCGGGCAGTCGTGCTCGCGCCGCACCCCGGTCGCAGCCGCTCGTCACCGGTCGCGCCCACGGCGACCGTGCCTCGTGTCTGGACCTAAACTCCGTCTAGATTCTGGACAGCTCGGGTTCGCCGTGATGTCATGTGACTATGCTCACATCAGGTGCAGGTCAGGTTCGGGGCCGTGACGCGGCCCAGGCTAAAGCCCAAATGAAAGGCCCCTTGGAGGGTCTCGTCGTCGCGGATTTCACCCGTATTCTTGCGGGTCCGTATGCGACGATGTTGCTCGCTGACCTCGGCGCTACCGTCATTAAGGTTGAGTCTCCCAGCGGCGACGACACCCGCACGTGGCAACCCCCGGCCCGCGACGGCGAAGCCACCTACTACCTGGGCGTCAACCGCAATAAGCACGCAATCGCCCTGAACCTGAAAGACCCACACGACCTCGAAACCGCCCACCGCATCGTCGCCAAGGCCGACGTTTTCATGGAGAATTTCCGTCCCGGCGGCCTCAAACAGTTCGGCCTGGACCCGCAGAGTGTTCGAGACAAGCATCCGCACGTGGTCCACGCGAGCATCACTGGTTTCGGCTCCCGCGGCGGCGCGGACATGCCCGGCTACGACTTGCTGGCCCAAGCGACCTCTGGCTTTATGTCTCTCACCGGCGAACCTGACGGCGACCCGCAGCGCGGCGGCGTGGCGATCTTCGACATCATGGCTGGCCTTCACGCGGCCGTCGGCGTCCTCGCTGCCCTTCGTCAACGTGAACAGACCGGCCGCGGCCAGCACATTGAAGTCAACCTCTTGAGTTCTGCGCTGTCGGGGCTGGCGAATCAAACCTCGGGTTTCGTCGGCGCGGGCGCGGTCCCATTCCGGATGGGCAACGACCATCCGAGCCTGTTCCCGTACGGCCCGTTCATGTGTTCCGACCGGCATGTGGTGATTTGCGTGGGTAACGACCGCCAGTTCGCGTTGCTCGCCAAGGTGCTCGGCACGCCTGAGCTCGCGGAGAACGAGGACTACGCGACGATGCCCGCCCGCAACCGCAACCGGGATGCGTTGCGCCCCCTGCTTGAACAGCAGCTCGCGCGCGCCACGGCCGACGAATGGGCCGCAACCTTCCGCAAGGTGGGGCTTCCGGCGTCGCCGATCCTTGGGGTCGACGAGGGTGTTGCGTTTGCTGATTCGCTCGGCTTGGATCCGGTGATGACACCGGAAGGCAATCCCGATGGGGTGCCTACGGTGCGTACGCCGTTGTGGCTTTCGGACGCGGAGCCTGCGTATCACAAGGAGCCGCCACGGATAGATGAGGATCGTGATGCAATCTTGGCGTGGCTCAAAGACTAACCGCGCCACAGATCAGCCGGCGCCGGAACGCACGCGGCAGGCCCGTAAAGCGGGTTTCGCGGCGTTCATTGGCACGACCATCGAATGGTATGACTTCTACACGTATTCAACCGCGGCCGCCCTCGTTCTAGGGCCGCTGTTTTTCCCGGGGGAGCTCGGGGTTCTGGCGTCGTTCGCGACGTTCTGGGTTGGTTTCCTCGCCCGCCCTCTCGGAGGCGTGATTTTCGGCCACTGGGGTGACACGTTCGGCCGCAAGAACGCCCTCATCACAACGCTGTTGCTTATGGGCGGCTGCACGACTGCGGTCGGTTTGCTCCCAACCTACGATGTGGTGGGCTGGTGGGCGCCGGCTGCTCTGGTTGTTCTGCGGCTGGTGCAGGGCGTCGCGATGGGCGGCGAATGGGGCGGGGCCGTGGTGCTCGCCGCGGAGCACGCTCCCGGAAACCGCGGGATCTTGTACGCGGCGTTCGCGCAGCAAGGATCCCCAGCCGGAAACCTGTGCGCCTCTGGCGTGTGGCTTCTAGTTGCGATGCTTCCAGACGACGCGTTTTTCACGTGGGGCTGGCGCGTCCCGTTCCTCATATCCGCGGCACTCGTAGCGATCGGCTTGTGGATCAGGGTCTCGGTTGACGAATCGCCTGCGATGATGCGCGGCAACCTCCACCGCCATGATGATGACCTGGCCACCGCGCCGGCTCGTGCCTCAAGCACCGCCACCGCAATCAAGCCTGCGCCAGCCGGCAACCCCACGAAGCCCGGGTCGCGAGCTCGCCGCGAGGCTCCCATCGTGACGTTGTTCCGGGAGCATAAGGCGATGGTTTTGTGGGGCGTGGGCGCGAGCGTTTTGGCGACCACGGTCACGTATTTCAAGGCTACGCTCGCGCTTTCGTGGGCCACGGATGCGGGCTTGTTCTCTCGGCAGGGTTTCCTGGCGATGGTCACGGCGGCCTTGGTGGTGCAGTTCTGTGTTCAGCCGCTGGGTGCGCTGTTGGTGCATCGTGCGAAGGAGCGCGGCCGCGTCCGCCGTACGGTCGCCGCGATGCTGAGCCCTGAGATCGTGTTGCTTCCGCTCATGTTCGTTCTGATCAGCACGGGCAACCCGGTGCTTGCGCTCGCGGGGATTTTCGCGGTGACCGTCCCGCACGCGCTGTATTTCTCAGCACTCGCGGGCTTGCTCTCGGAATCATTCCCGCCCGAGGTCCGGTACACGGGCATTTCGTTGAGTTATCAGGTCGCTTCATCGGTGTTCTCGGGATCGGCCCCGCTCATCGGGTCCGCGATGCTCACGATGACCAGCGGGCACATCTGGCCTGTTGCGGTGATGGCGTCGTCGTTCGCCGTATTGACGTTGGTTTCGGCTCTCAAGCTGTGTGGTTCTGGGATTGATAGAATCAGGGAGTAAGACCCTCAGCCGAAAGCGCGCGCTGGCGCGTGCGCCGACGATGAGGGTGTTTCCCTGCCAACGCACTAGAAGAAATGTGCGCGAGGAGTAGATGCATGCCGGCCGTCGTTATTGTTGGCGCCCAGTGGGGCGATGAAGGCAAAGGCAAAGCAACCGACCTGATAGGTGGTCGTGTTGATTACGTTGTGAAACCGAATGGCGGTAACAACGCAGGTCACACCGTTGTGGTGGGTGGTGAAAAGTATGAGCTCAAGCTCATCCCGGCAGGTATTTTGGCCCCGAACGTGATCCCTGTTTTGGGTAACGGTTGCGTTGTGAACCTTGAGGCGCTCTTCGAGGAGATCGATGCGCTTGAGGCCCGCGGCGCGGACACGTCGCGTTTGCGTGTTTCCGCGAACGCTCACTTGGTTGCCCCGTACCACCAGACTCTGGATAAGGTCACGGAACGCTTTCTGGGTAAGCGCGCGATCGGCACCACTGGCCGCGGCATCGGCCCAACCTACATGGATAAGATCGGCCGTCTCGGCATCCGCGTCCAGGACATCTTCGATGAATCGATTCTGCGTCAGAAGATCGAGGGCTCGCTGCGTCAGAAGAACGAACTCCTGGTCAAGGTGTATAACCGCCGTGCGGTGACGGTCGAGGAGATTGTCGAATATTTCTTGAGCTTCGCTGACCGCCTGCGCCCGATGGTGATCGACGCTGAGCTCGAACTCAACAAGGCGCTCGATGAGGGCAAGGTTGTTCTCATGGAGGGCGGCCAGGCGACGTTCTTGGACGTGGACCACGGAACGTACCCGTTCGTGACGTCCTCGAACCCAACCGCCGGCGGCGCGTCCGTGGGCGCGGGCATCGGCCCGACCCGCATCCAGCGTTCGATCGGCATCATCAAGGCGTACACGACCCGCGTGGGTGCCGGCCCGTTCCCGACCGAGCTGTTCGATGACATGGGCGAGCGCTTGCGCACCGTGGGTGGCGAGTTCGGCGTCAACACGGGCCGTCCGCGCCGCACCGGCTGGTACGACGCCGTGATGGCTCGCTATGCGTCCCGCGTGAACGGCTTCACCGACTACTTCCTGACCAAACTCGACGTTTTGACCGGTATCGAGAAGATCCCGGTGTGCGTCGCATACGACGTTGACGGTGTGCGCCACGACGAAGTCCCGATGACGCAGTCCGAGTTCCATCACGCTAAGCCGATCTTCGAGTACTTCGATGGCTGGACCGAGGACATTTCGAGCGCTCGTACGCTCGATGACCTTCCAGAGAATGCCCGTAAATACGTCAAGGCGCTCGAGGAGATGTCCGGCTGCCGCTTCTCCGCGATCGGTGTGGGTCCGGACCGTGACGCGACCATCGTCGTGCGCGATCTGATCGGCCCGGTTGAGGACAACTGAGCCTGAAGTCAACTGACCCCATCGGGCCCTGAAAAGACCGTTACTAACATGTGAAGCCAGCGTGCATAGAGCGTTTGTTCTATGCACGCTGTGCTTTACCCCTGAGTGTGTAGAGTAGGCCTCACACCGCTTGTTGCAGACAGCAAGGAGAACGCGATGAAGATTTCCGTTGGCCAGTTCAGCCCGACCGCCGATGTCTTCGAGAACCTCGAAACATTGGATAAGTTGGCGCGGCAGGCCGCCTCTGAGAAGGCGGACATGATCGTGTTCCCAGAGGAATCGATGCTGTCGCTGGTTCAGGCTGGCGATGATTTCGCTGACCTCGTTGAGAAGGGGTGGGAGCGTTTCGCCCGCCAGGTTGGTTTGATCGCTGCGAGCCACGGCATCGCTGTTGTGGTGGGCGGCTATGAGCCGAATGCGAACGGCAAGCCGTACAACACGTTGCTGGCTGTGGATGCGCATGGCGCGGAGCTAGAGACGTACCGCAAGATCCACTTGTATGACGCGTTCACGTTCAAGGAGTCGAACCGTATTTCCGCTGGCGACCCGTCGCAGGTTGCGACGTTCAAGTATGGGAACCTGACGTTCGGGATGATGACGTGCTACGACGTTCGTTTCCCTGAGCTCGCCCGCAACCTCGCGTTGGCTGGCGCTGATGTTCTGTTGGTTCCGGCGGCGTGGTACAAGGGCGAGAACAAGATTGACCACTGGCAGACGCTGCTGAAGGCTCGCGCTGTGGAGAACACGGTGTGGGTTGTCGCCGCGGGCACGGCGTCGAATCAGACGATCGGCTACTCGGTCATTCTGGATCCGTTGGCGCAGCCTGTCGCGTACCTTGAGGACGAGCCGTACGCCTTGGTCACGGGCAAGGTTGGCCGCAAGAAGCTCAAGAACGTGCGTGAATACTTGCCGGTTCTTGAGAATCGTCGCCTTGGGGTCGATGCGCCAAAGGCATGATCGTTGACCGCGGGCCAGCCGCGGCATCAGCTCTGCCCTGACTCAGGGCAGAGCCAGCCCCATCGTGAGAAAGCTACATCCAGTCTTTCTTTTTGAAGACGATGAACAGGAACAAAGCGAATCCGAACATTGCCGCGAGCGCGAGCGGGTAGCCGAAGCTCCATTCGAGCTCGGGCATGTTGGTGAAGTTCATGCCGTAGATCGCGCCGATGAGCGTGGGCGCAAAGATGATAGCCGCCCAGCCGGAGATCTTCTTCATGTCTTCGTTTTGACGCTGCGAAACAAGCGTCGCGTTGACCTGCAGGATCTGGTTCAGCGCGTCGCGTAGTTCGGCGATGTCCGGGATGATCTGTGACAGGTGGTCGGAGACGTCGTCGAGGTACATCCGCAGTTCGGTGTCGGTCCCGTAACGCGTGGTACCGATCAGCAAGCGGCGGATCACGGTCGCCAAACCGTTAGACATTTGGCGTAGCTCGATGATCTCGCGCGACAGGCGGTAAATACGCTCGGCAGCCGCAGGGTCGCCCGAGAACACCTGCCGCTCAATTTCCTCTTTGTCAGTCTCGAGACCACGCAGCACGGGGCCGTATCCGTCAACAACCGCATCGAGCACTGCGTGTAGCACGGCTTCAGGGCCGTGCTGGAGGAGCTCGTTTTGTTCGCCGAAGCGGTGCTCAAGCCGGAAACCTTTCGCCTGCCACGCGCGCACCGCCGCCTGGTCCTGGCACAGAACCGCCACCTGGTTGCCGCGCATCAAGAGGTTGAATTCGCCGAACACGACTTCCTCGATGTCATCCTGATATGCGACGGAGTGGGTCACGACGAATAAGGTGTCGCCTTGCCGCTCCGCTTTAGCGCGCTGCGACGGCGCCTGCAGATCCTCGAGCAGCAGCGGGTGCAGATCCCAGGCTTCGGCGAGCTCTTCGATCTGCTCATCGGTCGGCTTGTCCATCGAGATCACGACGATCTGATCAGGGTGCTCCTCGGAGTACTTGCCTGCAGTCTCGATGGTGTGGGCGCCGGTCAGCGGGAACGCGCCTTCGCTGTCGAAAGAGACAGCACGGATGTTGTCCTTCGGTACGTGAGGGGTCCGTGAAGCAACAGGGATGCGCTTACTACTCGAACGCGCCGGGAAAGGGGGCAGGCCGAGCTTGGAGCGAATCTTGTTGCGTGCAGACATGACTCTATTCTGGCACCAGTTCCGCCAGTTGCCTGTCAGCACGCCGCACGGTGACGCCTGCAACATCGAACATGAACCGCGCCGCGTAGACACGTCACAAGCTCTCCGCGGCGGCCGCGGCTACGCGCGCAGCTGCCGCTTGGAGGAGATGACCCCGGTGTCGAAGCCTGCGAGGTGGAGCCCGCCGTGGAAGCGTGCGTGCTCGATCTTGATGCACCGGTTCATCACAGCAGCGAGCCCGCCGGCCTCCGCGATGCGGGCGGCCTCCTCGTTCCACAGGCCCAGTTGCGCCCAGAACACCTTTGCGCCCACGCGCACGGCTTCCTCAGCCACGCTCGGGAGGTCTTCGTTGCGGCGGAACGCAACCACGACGTCGGGCACCTCTGGCAGGTCATCGAGGCTTGGATAGACCGGCTCACCCAACAGCTCGGTGGCTCGCGGGTTGATGAAGTACAGCTTGTACGGCGCGGAAGACTGCAGGTAGGTCGCCACGAAGTACGCCGCGCGGGCGGGATTCGTGGAGGCGCCGACGATCGCAACGCTCTTCGCGGCACGCAACAGGTTCAGCCGCTGCGGGGCGGACGGGCCAACCCACGTGCTGTTCGCTTCAGTAGTGGCGGTTTCGTTGCTCATTACGCTTCCTCCTCGCTCACAGCACCGTTCACGGCGGCTTCCAACGCTTGGTCGAGGTCCCAGATGATGTCCTCAACATCCTCAAGGCCCACGGAAATACGGATCAGGTCTTCACCGATCCCGCCAGCAGCGAGCTGTTCGGCGCTGAGCTGCTGGTGCGTCGTGGACGCCGGATGCAACACGAGGGTCTTCGCGTCGCCGATGTTGGCCAGGTGGCTTGCGAGCTGCAGGTTCGCGATGAACTCGGCCCCGACGTCGCGCCCACCCTTGACGCCAAAGCTGAACACGGAACCCACGCCGTTCGGCAGCAGCTGCTTGCCGCGCTCGTGGTAGGCGTGGTCTTCGAGGCCGGCGTAGGAGACCCACTCGATGCGGTCGTCGTCAGCGAGCCACTGTGCGACCTTGCGGGCGTTAGCGATGTGCGCGTCCATGCGCTGCGGCAGGGTTTCGATGCCGATGAGCAGTTGCCACGCGGACTGCGGCGCCAGGGAAGCGCCGATGTCACGCAACTGTTCGTTGCGCAGCTTGGTGAGGAAACCGTACTCGCCGAAGTTACCCCACCATGACAAGTCGCCGTAGGACGGGACCGGCTCGGTCATGGACGGGAAGTTTCCGTTGCCCCAGTTGAAACGGCCGGATTCAACGACGACGCCGCCCAGCGTGGTGCCGTGGCCGCCCAGGAACTTGGTGGCTGAGTGGATCACGATGTCCGCGCCGTGCTCGAGCGGACGGAAAATGTACGGCGGGGTCAGGGTCGAGTCCACGACCAGCGGGACGCCGTGTTCGTGGGCGAGGGCGCCAAGGCCCTCGATGTCGGTGATGACCCCGGATGGGTTCGCTACGACCTCGGTGTAGAGAACCTTGGTGTTCGGTTGGATCGCGGCGGCGAAATCCTCGACCTCGGTCGAGTCGATGAACGTGGTCTCGACTCCGAAGCGGCGCAGCGTGACGTCGAGCTGGGTCACGGTTCCGCCGTACAGCTTCGAGGAAGCGACCACGTGATCGCCGGCCTGGCACAGCGCGGCGAAGGTGATGAACTCGGCGGCCATACCCGATGACGTCGCAACCGCGCCGATGCCGCCCTCAAGCGAAGCCACGCGTTCCTCGAACGCCGCGACCGTAGGGTTAGCGATACGCGAATACACGTTCCCGTACTTTTGGAGCGCGAACAGCGTTGCCGCATCGTCCGCGTTTTCAAAGACGAACGACGTCGTGTTGTACAGCGGGACAGCACGCGAACCGTGCTCTGAATCAGGGGTAGCGCCCGCATGCAGGGCACGGGTACGGAAACCGAATTGACGGTCGGCAGAAGACATGGAACTCCTTTAATCCATCGATCCCGGCATGAGCACCATTCGCTGCAGCGGTGGTGCTGCGTCGATGGTTGCTGCGGTGTCACAGGGCCAGGTCCCTCGACCGCTCTAGATGGTCAGCCACCATTATGCGCACTCACCACAGCCAGGGCAAACGCATGTGACGTACTAAGGCGCGCAGGTAATAGTGTGGCCGGCATAAGCTGGGACTATGACCACGAGCCCAAATCACATCCCCTCACTAGCGCTCGTCCGCCACGGGCAGACCGACTGGAATAAAGAACGCCGTTTCCAGGGGAGCAGCGAGGTGCCGCTCAACGCGACCGGCATCGAGCAGGCCCGCGCCGCCGCAGAAACCTTGCGAACTGACGCGGCATCACGATGGGGTAGCCCGTGGGACGTCATCCTCACCTCCCCGCAACTCAGGGCACGCGAAACCGCGGAGATCATCGCTGAACACCTCGGACTCGGGGCGCCGCGCGTTGTCGCCGGGCTCAAGGAACGCTCATACGGGCCCTACGAAGGCCGCGCCTACGGCGACCTCGACAAAGAGACCTTCACCTACCTCTTCCCAGCGCACCTACCCAACGTCGAAGAGGTCGAGGCCCGCGGTAAAGAGCTCGGAATCCTCGAAGGAGTCGAAACCTCCAAAGATGCAGGCCACCGTGCCGCATCAGCGCTCGCCGAAACGCTCAGGGGCAACCCCGGCCAGCGCATCGTTGCAGTCTCCCACGGCTCAACCACGCGCTGCCTCCTCAACACCCTGGACGAGTGGAACATCAGCAACCCTGGCCTAAGTAACTGCGACATCCGCTACCTCACCCCAGCCCAAGAAGCCCACCTGCACCACATCCGCAACGCACTGCCCTAACCCGGCGCTACATCACAGCCCGGCCCTGCGTCACAAGACTGACCCACTACACTTGCTGTGACGCCGTTCACGGATGCAAGCCAAGGAATTCCATCATGAGCACAGCCAATTCGACTACGGCACACGAGCCGATCCCAGCAGAACTCAACGAGCAGGTCGTGAGGTTGCGCCGCTATTTGCACGCGAATCCGGAGCTGGACCGGCACCTGCCAGTGACCCAAGCGGCGGTTCTGGATGCGCTCGAAGGAACCGAAGGGATCGAGCTGCACACGGGGGAAGCGCAATCCTCCGTGACGGCGGTCCTGCGCGGCGCCGCGCCGCTGCCTGAAGGCACCCGCCGCCCTGTGGTCCTGCTTCGCGGTGACATGGACGCGTTGCCGGTAACGGAAGAAACCGGGCTCGAATATTCGCCGACCGAAGCCGGGAAGATGCACGCGTGCGGCCACGACATGCACACCGCTGGCCTCGTGGGTGCCCTGCTGTACCTTGCGCAGCGCCGCGAAGAACTCACCGCCGATGTGGTGGGCATGTTCCAGCCGGCCGAAGAAACCGCTGGCGGCGCCAAAATCATGATCGAGGAGGGCCTGCTCGAAGCCGCTGGCCAGCCAGTCGATGAAGCGTACGCGATCCACGTGTACGCCGACCGCTACGCGCATGGAACGTTCGTCTCCAAGCCGGGGACCATCCAGTCCGGATGCGACGACCTCGTCATCACGGTCCACGGCAAAGGCGGCCACGGATCCGCCCCACACCAAGCCGCAGACCCGGTGCCTGTCGCGGCAGAGATCGTCCTCGGCTTGCAGACCATGGTGACCCGCCAGTTCGACCCGTTCGACCCCGTCGTCGTGACGGTTGGATCGATCAAGGCGGGTTCAGCGGCGAACATTATCCCGTCCACCGCAACTATCGAAGTCACGCTGCGTTCCTTTAGCCCGGCTTCCCGCGAAAAGCTCGTGCCGGCGGTCAAACGCGTCGCGGAAGGCATCGCGGAAGCGCACGGTATGAGCGCAAGCTACAGCGTCGAATGCGACTTCCCGGTGACGGTGAACTCCGCCGAACATGTCGATTACGTCGCGGAGACCGCGCGCGAGCTGTTCGGAGAGCACGCTTATCGGGATCTTCCACGCACCGAAGCCGGATCGGAAGACTTTTCCGAGGTGCTCGAGCGTGTACCGGGCGCCTACATTTTCCTGGGCGCCGTGACCCAAGGCGAAGACCCCACTACGGTGCCGGGCAACCACTCGCCTCACGCGATCTTTGATGACCGCGTGCTCGGGCGCGGAGTACGGCTGTTCGCGGAGCTCGCGCTACGCCGCGGGCCCGTCGCGCAGTAACTACACGACGCAGCAACGACCTGGCCGGAGTAACGACCAGCCCGCGACGTGCGGGTCCACGGCCCTGATGAGCCGCGGACGCGAACATCTAGTAGTGGTAGGTATCCGATGGGGCAGGGGCCGGATCGGATGCCTTCCGCCAGTGCACGTTGTAGGCCTTCGCAAGCTCCAGGATCTTGTTCGCGCGGGAAAGACGCGGAAGGTCGGAGCCGTTGCGGATCTCGCCCCCGTCTTCCTCGAATTCCGCGAGGAACTCGTGCGCCCACGCAACGTCCTCGCCGGAAGGAGAGAGGCCCTCGTTGATGGTCGCGGTCTGCTCCGGAACCAGGCACAGCTTGCCGGTCATGCCGAAATCAGTCGTGACCGCGGCGGCTTCTGCGAGCTTGAGACCCGTCGTGCCCACGGTTGGGCCGTCGATCGGGCCCGGAAGGCCGGTCGCTCGGGACGCGATCGTGAACTGCGAACGCGCATAAGCGAGCGCCATCGGGCCGTCACCCATACCGGTATCGCGCCGGAAATCACCGATCCCGAACGCCAAACGATACGTGCCCTTCGCCGCGGCGATCGAATCAATACGCTGCAAGCCACGCGCCGTCTCAACCAAAGCAACCACAGGGATCCCCGGGAGCCGACGTGCGGTCTCGTTGACATGGTCGGTCGACTCAACCATCGCAAGGATCACGCCCGCCAGGCCGCCCTCAGCCACAGGGCCGCCCACGGCGGCCGGCAGCGTGCGAGTTAGAGCCTCAACATCGCCTTCCCAGTACTTGGTCGCATAGCCGTTCATGCGCACCCAAGCCGTGTGGCCCGTCGTCAGCCATTCGACCGCGGCTTCACGGGCGGCAGCCTTATCCTTGGGAGCGACGGCGTCTTCGATGTCCAAAACCACCACATCGGCGGCGGATTCTTCAGCCTCAGCGAAGCGATCAGGGTGCGCAGCGTTCGTCAAAAGCCACGAACGAGCGAGGTCCGGGCCGATCTTCTGACCAGCGGCGGTAGGGATCTGTGCAGGGAAAATAGGAGCCATGACCTCACGCTACTGAGTCTGGCGCTTCTTAACCCACGTTGTGACAACATATATCGCCGAAATCAACGCAATCCACACAGCGCCCGCGATGAGCGAGACCCGCGTACCTGGGAACCACGCCATCAAACCGATCACCAGAACCAAGAACGAGCCCGCGAAGATCGGGGTGATCGGCCACAACGGAACCGGGAACTCAAGGTCCTTCTTAGGGACGCCCTCGCGGCGCAGTTTGATGCGCATCGCGGTGTGGGACAGCAGAACCATGCACCACAGCCACGTGATCGCGAACGCACCAACCGAAGCGACGACAGCGAAAGCCGACTCCGGCATGAGGAAGTTCAAAACCACGCCTACGGTCAGTGCGCCCATCATGAGCAGCGCCGCAGCCCACGGAACGCCCTTACCCGTGGTCCGTGTGAACGCTCGTGGCGATTGCCCCAAGTGAGCCATACCGAACAACATACGGCCGGCACCATACGAGTTCGCGTTGATCGCGGAGATCGCGGCCGTGAGCACCACAACGTTCAAGATGTGCTGAGCCGCCGGAATGCCCAGCGCCGCGAAAATCTGCACGAAAGGTGAAGTGTCCGAGCTCATGTGGTTCCACGGAACCAGCGTCATGATGACGCCCAAAGCGAGAACATAGAACAGCAGGATACGGATCGGAACAGAGTTCACGGCGCGTGGGATCGCGGTGTGCGGATCATTGGCTTCACCCGCGGTCACGGCGATGGTCTCAATGCCACCGAAACTGAACACGACCATCGTGAGGCACGCCAAAATACCCATCACGCCGTTAGGTGCCAAGCCGCCGTGATCGAAGAGGTTATGAAGGCCCGGGGTGGCCTCGCCCGGCACGCTCATGCCGAAGATCAGGATCGCGATGCCGCCGAGGATCATCGCGATAACGGCGCCGACCTTGATGATCGACATCCAGAACTCCATCTCACCGAACACCTTGACGTGCCGGGTGTTGATGCCCGCGATCAGCAACACGACCGCCGCAGCCCAGATCCATTGAGGCGCGTTAGGGAACCACAACCCCATATAGACGGACACCGCGGTAACGTCCGCGATGGAGACGACGAGCATGCAGAACACGTACGTCCAGCCGGTCGTGAACCCCAGATAGCGTCCGAGGTACCGGGTCGCGTAGTCAGAAAACGCGCCGGCGACGGGGTTGCGCACCGCCATCTCACCCAAGGCGCGCATCACGATGAACACCGCGGCACCTGCCACGATGTAGGCGAGCAGAACGATGGGGCCAGCGGCCTTGATAGCGTCCGCTGACCCATAGAACAGCCCGGTTCCGATCGCGGAACCGAGCGCCATGAACTGGATGTGGCGCCCGGTCAGGCCTTTGGAGAGGGATGTCTGTTCAGCCTGCTGCCCGGCCTGCTCAGCCTGCTGCCCGGCCTGCTCAGCCTGCAGCCCGGCCTGAGGTGAAGCGTCGGTTTCTGACGACGTGTCTCTGCTAGAACGCATGCATCGAGACTAGGCCGATCAGTGACGCAATGCACATTCACATTGGGGGTCCTGCAGTCCGCCCATCGAAGTTTGGACGAACTGATCTCAAATCAGCTTAAATCGCGCATTTTCTCGGGTGTGGGATGTGCTCGCGCGAGTGCCGTGTATGCCCGCACCGCCAGCTAGCTCCGGGCGGCTTCCAGGACGTCCGGGATGCATTCTTCGTTCCGCAGGCTCGTGGTGTCGCCGAGCTGTTCGCCGGTGCACGCCTGGGTCAGGATGCGTCGCATGATCTTGCCGGAACGGGTTTTCGGTACGTCGGGCACAAGGATGATGCGGGCCGGCTTGGCGATGGGGCCGATCCCCTTGGTTACGGTGTCGCGCAACCGTTGCGTGAACTCCGCGACAGCGTCCTTGTCGGCGGACTCGCCGAGCAAGCTCTGATCCGCCGGGACAACGAATGCGTTGGCCGCGTGGCCGGTCTTCGCGTCCGGTACGGGGCACACGCCGGCCTCCACGACGCCGGGGTCGGTCACGAGTGCGGACTCGATTTCGATGGTCGAGAGGCGGTGACCCGAGATGTTGATGACGTCGTCGGTGCGTCCGAGAATCCAGGTGTCGCCGTCGGCATCGATTTTCGCGCCGTCGCCTGCGGTGAACCAACCGTATTCGGCGTAGGCCTTCCAGTAGGAGGTGTACCAGCGTTTCGGATTGCCCCACACGGTGCGCGCCATGGATGGCGGGAACTGGGTGAGCACGATGTTGCCTTGGGTTCCGGCCGGGGTTGGGTTGCCTTGGTCGTCGACGACCACGGTTGCGACTCCTGGCATGTCACGTCCTACGCTGCCGGGCTTAACGGTGGTTGCGTCAGGCCGCGGTGTGAGGATGGTGGAGCCGGTTTCTGATTGCCACCACGTGTCGACCATGCTGATGCCGCGCTCAGGCTCCCCGGTTTCGGGGTTGGCTGGCTGGTAGGTGTCGCGGCCGATCTGTTGGCGCAGCCAGCGGGCGGCCTCTGGGTTGACGGCTTCACCCACCGTTCCGCCGAGGCGGATGCTCGAGAGGTCGTATTCGGCCGGGATGCCGTCTGGGAACCAGCCCATGAGCGATCGTACGAGGGTTGGTGCGGTGTAGTAGGAGGTCACGCCGTAGCGTTGGATGACTTCGAAGTGCCGGCCAGGGTGTGGTGCGTTCGGTACGCCTTCGTAGATAACCTGCGTCGCGCCGGCCCCCAATGGTCCGTAGATTTCGTAGGTGTGGGCGGTGACCCACGCGAGGTCTGCGGTGCACCAGTGCACGTCGCCCGCGCGTTGCTCTGGGGCCGGGTGGGCGAAGATCTGGTTGTAGGTGGCTACTGCTCCGGTGAGGTAGCCGCCCGTCGTGTGCACAAGGCCTTTCGGTTTCCCTGTGGTTCCAGAGGTGTACATGATGAACATCGGGTTTTCCGCATCGAACGCTTCCGCTGTGTGCTCGCGCGGCTGGCGCGGAACGATCTGGTCCCACCAGATGTCGCGCCCTTCGGTCCACGGGATGTCGCGGTGGCCGGTGCGGTCGATCACGAGCACGTGCTCAAGCTGATTGTCGCCGGACGCGGCTTCGTCCGCGATGTCTTTGACGGGCACGGCTTTGCCGCGGCGGTACTGGCCGTCGCTCGTGACGAGCAGTTTGGCGCGGGTGTCTTCGATGCGGAAGCGCAGTGCTTCCGCGCTGAAGCCACCGAAAACGAGCGAATGCACAGCCCCGATGCGTGCGCAAGCAAGCGTGATGACGATGGTCTCGACGAGCACCGGAAGATAGACCACGACGCGGTCGCCGCGGCCGATGCCGAGTTCCGTGAGCGCGTGGGCGGCTTGCGAGACTTCCTCGGTGAGTTCGCGGTAGGTCACGGTGCGGCGGTCGCCGGGCTCGCCTTCGAAGTAGAGCGCGACCTTGTCCCCATTGCCTGCCGCTACGTGGCGGTCTGCGCAGTTGACGGCGGCGTTGAGGGTGCCTCCCGCGAACCAAGTTTGCTGGAGCCCTTCCTGAGTTTCAGGGTTGGGAGGGGTCAGCGTGTGCACGGTGTCCCAAGGGGTCTCCCAGGTGAGCTGGGCGGCCTGTTCCGCCCAGTACGCCTGATGTTCTTCGGCGCTGAGCTGCCTGGCGTCGAGCTGTGCTGTGTCCTGTGATGCGTCCTGTGCGGAGGCGGCTTGATGCGCGGGTGTTGACGTCAATGTCATGCTTTGTCACTCCATCGATCCTGGCGTGAGCACCATGCCCGTCGTAACCGGGGTGGTTGCTGCGGCGTCGTAGAGCCAGATCTCTCAGCCGCTCTGGATGGTTGTGGTGTCCATAGTGGGTGACGAAGGCGGCCTCACGCAAATCAGGTGGGCGTGTGTGTCATGTTGCTCAACATGGGCACGTTCGCAAGGTAGCGAAAGTGCCCGATGCGGTGGTTGCGTCGTTAACGGCTCTCGCGCTTCAGCGGTTGTTACGTGCTTGCTTGAGGCGCCATTTAGGCATCGCCGATGTGAGATGTCCGGTGGCTGCGCGGCTGGATGCGGAAGCTTGCCTTGCTTGTGCTCGCTTGGATTGTGTTTGTTGGACCCGCCGTTTATGGATGCGGTGCTGGTGCTCAATTCGCTGCTGACTCAGACGTTGGTTCTGAGTGACCGAGCCGCCGGCTTCCCCATGAGTGGCCACCGCATCGGAAGCTGAGTCTGTGGTGCCGTCCGTACGGGAGCCAGCCGCCGCATCGATCACCGGGATCGCGCCCGTGGACGGGTTCGCGCTGCGGGCCTCACGCCGCAAGATGGACGGGATGCGGCGGCGAGGCAAGCGGATTTCCGTGGGGCCCGGCAAGTATAGGTTGTACTTCTGGGCCAGAATCACCAGGATTCCGACGCTGAACATCGCAACGAACATGCCCCAGTCGGAGAGCTTGAGGTAGAAAAACAGCAGCATCTGTACCGAACCGAACAGCGAGGCCGTCGCGTACAGCGGGGAGCGCCTGAACACGGTCGGGACCTGACCGACCATGAAGTCGCGGATCATGCCGCCACCCACCGCCGTCATGACGCCCATCAAAAGCGACGGTAACCAATCCAAGCCGGCGGAGAGCGCTTTGAGGGTTCCGGTGGCCGACCACGCACCCAATGCGAGGCCGTCCAGCAGAGTGAGTGTGCGCGTCGTCCACTTGCCGTTGAGCGGCATGAGGAACGCGATGAACGCACCTAGGATCGCGGCCGGCAGATACCACGGGTTGGTGGTTGCGACGGGTGGGCCTTGGTCGATCATGAGGTCGCGGACAATGCCGCCGCCGAGCGCGGTGACGATCGCCATGACGACGAAACCGACGGGGTCAAAGTTCAGTCGCCGAGCAATCACCCCGCCCATGATCCCGTTGATGACAAGCGCGATGATATCGACGGTCAAGAAAACTTCTGGCCGTGCAAATTCCACGTCGCCATAGCCCTTTCGTCCGCAGAAATAACTGCCCTGAGCATATGCCCTGGGGCGGTGCGATGCTTCCGAAAGTGTAGTAGCCGGTTAGCTTGTGTCATTTTTTGTCATCGGGATTACGCGATTTGCGTGAGGTGCCGGGTATGGCTTTATGCTGAATCCGTATCCATCCAGAGCGGCCGAGAGATCTGGCTCGTAGACGCCGCAGCAACCATCCCGATGGATTCCCTAGCAGGAATCGTGAGGGAAAGGTGCTCCCGCCAGAAGACGATGGCGCAGCATTTCAGGGCTGCGGGAAAGGGTTAGCATGTCGTCTGAAAAACCTATTCTTCTCAACGCTTTTGCGATGAACACGATTGGTCACCAGTCCCCAGGCCTGTGGAAGCACCCTGAGGACACGTCGCGGGATTACAACAAGCTTTCTCACTGGGTTGAGCTTGCGCAGATCCTCGAAGAGGGCCGTTTTGCCGCCCTGTTCATCGCCGATGTGATGGGTGTCTATGACGCCTATCAGAACTCTCCAGAGACCGCGCTGCGTTCGGGCGCCCAGATCCCGTTGGCTGATCCGGCGGTCATCGTTTCGGCTATGGCGGCGGCGACCAAGAACCTCGGTTTCGGCGTGACAGCTGGCACCGCTTACGAGCACCCGGTTGGCTTGGCCCGCCGCTTGGCGAGCTTGGACCACTACACTGGCGGCCGCGTCGGCTGGAACGTTGTGACTGGCTACCTTGAGTCTGCGGCGAAGAACTTTGGCCAGACGCGCCAGATGGAGCACGACGAACGCTACGATCACGCGGACGAGTACATCGACGTTGTTTACAAGCTGTTGGAGGGTTCGTGGGAGGACGATGCGGTTGTTGCTGACCGCGAATCCGGCCTGTTTGTGGACCCGGACAAGGTGCACGAGATCGAGCACGAAGGTCAGTGGTTCAACGTTCCGGGCATCGCGATCACGGAGCCTTCCCGCCAGCGCACGCCGGTGATTTTCCAGGCTGGTGCGTCGTCTCGCGGTATGGCTTTCGCGGGTAAGCACGCTGAGGCTGTGTTTCTTTCGCAGGCGACCAAGGAAGGTCTGGCCAAGACGGTTAAGAAGATCCGCGAGGCTACCGTTGCGGCCGGCCGTAACGCTGATGACGTCAAGATTTTCGCGATGATTACCCCTGTTGTGGGTAAGACGAACGAGGAAGCGTGGGAGAAGTTCCGCGAATATCAGTCGTACGCGGATGAGCAGGGCGCGTTGGCGCTGCTGGCGGGCTGGACGGGCATCGACTTGTCTGAATACCCGTTGGACGCGGTGATTGGTGAGGACGTGGAGTCCAACGCGATCCAGTCTGCTGTGAGCATGTTCCAGGCGGCTTCGGGTGATTCCGATAAGCCGTGGAATGTGGGCCAGCTGGCTCGCTACATCGGTGTGGGTGGCTTCGGTCCGGTTGCCGTGGGTACCGGCCGCGAGATTGCCGAGCAGTTCCAGGAATGGGTCCGCGACACCGGTGTGGACGGCTTTAACGTCGCTTACGCGGTCAAGCCGGGCACATTCCGCGACGTCGTTGACTATGTGATTCCGGAGCTTGAAGCCCTGGGTGTCTATCCGACCGCAGAAGAGTTCGCCGAGGACACGGTCGCGTGGGACGCGGACCGTCCTGTTGAGGATCAGACCGGCTCTTCTTTGCGTCACGCTTTGTTCGGTCGTGGCGACCGTCTGCCGGAGAACCACCCGGGTGCGGCGGTGCGTCGCGGTAAGTGAAAGAATCCTTTCACCTATTGACTATGCTTTGGGGACACATGAAGATGTGAACTATGTAGGCATGTTGTGTGCCTTATGACCAGGGTAGGGAAATAAGACATGAAGGAAACGCGAGGTTGCGACGCTAGACGAGTGTGTCAGCGCGCGCCTCGCGTTTCTTTTGCTGTTAAAGCGGGCCTGGGATTCAAGGTGGGCATCGGCTTCGCGGTGTTCGGTGTTGCGTGTGCGTATCCGGTGCTGAACACTCAAGCCGTCGATGCGGCACACGCGGTAGTTGCGGTTGCTTCGACTAACGCTGTGGGCACGGATTCTGTTGTTACGGTTGAGGGTTCGGCTGAACGAGCGTCCGAACGCTCGGACCGTAATTCGAGCTCACCAGCGGCTTCATTGGGTCCGACACCAACGGTGACACCGCCAGCGAATCCATCGCCGTCCGAGACCGCGCCCTCTGGCACTGCACCAGCGGAACCGGCGCCAACGACAACGACGCCAACGTCTTCGGAACCATCAACTTCGGACCCAAGGACCCCGAACCCTACGCAACCAGGCCCTACGGACCCGAGCGCTACGAACCCGAGTCCGACGCATCCAAGCCCTACGGCACCGAGTGAGGGGCTCACGCCGACGGGTGAGCCGCTCCCGGGTGACCTGCCCACGGCATCGCCGAGCGACAGTGGCCAGTCGAGCGAAAAGGCAATCGTATCTGAGACGCCGATCGACGCCCCGGCACACGCAACCACTGTTGATACGCAACCAAGCAAAATCCACGGCGGGCCGGGGATGGCCACACCTCAAGGCGTCAAACCGGCCCCAGTGAAGCGTGCCCCTGTGAAGCTGCGCGAAGTCCCGAACGAGACTCCGCCGACAAGCGGCACTCCTACGAGCACCAAGATGCACGTGATCTACAAAGTCGAGAAAGCCCCTGAACCGACGTTAGGCACCGTGAACGTTGAACCTGTAGCGGACGTTAACGAGACCGCTAAAGGCATCGGCACTGCGGTTGGCGGTGGGATCGCGCTGTTCGCGATCGCTCTGTGGGGTCTGTTGCGCGGCCGGAAAATCTAACCAGATAAGGCTTTTTAACAAGCGAAGGTGTGGGCACCAGGTTGATGCCCACACCTTCGCTGTATTCGATGGATGCGCTAGGTTACTCAGCGCATCGGCTTAGCCGAAGTAG
Source organism: Pseudoglutamicibacter cumminsii (assembly GCF_016907775.1). Classification (NCBI taxonomy): domain Bacteria; kingdom Bacillati; phylum Actinomycetota; class Actinomycetes; order Micrococcales; family Micrococcaceae; genus Pseudoglutamicibacter; species Pseudoglutamicibacter cumminsii. The sequence goes on from NZ_JAFBCO010000001.1 coordinate 1,122,890, forward strand.
CGCTCCATGGTTTTGCCCCAGCCTTCGCGAACCTCGTCGAGGGTCGCGGAGAACTCGCCCTGAACCTCGATAGCGTTCGACGACGCATCGACCACACCAAGGCGAACGTGCGCGAAGCCGCGTGCCGCAGCCATAGCGGTGAAACGTTCCTCTTCGGAACGTGGCAAGCACACGAGTGCGCGAGCCTGCGACTCGGAGAACAGAGCGGTGAACGTATCGATGCCGTCACGCTGCTTGAGCTCATCCAGGTTGACACGCACGCCAACGCCGTAGCGCATCGACATCTCAACCAGGCCGGCAGCGAGGCCGCCTTCGGAGAGGTCGTGTGCGGCATCGAACATGCCGTCGCGGGAACCAGAAACCAGGAGCTGGCCGAGCGTGCGCTCGGCGTCCAAATCAACCTTCGGAGGAAGGCCGCCGAGGTGGTCACGCATCGCAGCGAATTCGGAGCCGTCCAGCTCATCGCGGGTCACGCCGAGCAGGTAGACGGCGTTGCCGTCGTGCTCTTCACGCCAACCGGAAACGGTGCGTGCCGTGACGTCGTCAAAGCGACCCATGACACCCACTACAGGGGTCGGGTGGATCGGGGTCTCACCGGTCTGGTTGTAGAGCGAAACGTTACCGCCAGTGACCGGAACCTGCAGCTCGAGGCATGCATCCGAAAGGCCCTCAATCGCCTGAACCAGCTGCCACATCACGTTCGGGTCCTCAGGGGAACCGAAGTTCAAGCAGTCGGTCACGGCCATCGGGGTAGCGCCCGAGGTCGCGACGTTGCGGTACGCCTCAGCCAAAGCCAGCTGAGCGCCAGCGTACGGATCAAGGTAGGCGTAGCGGCCGTTCGCGTCGGTTGCGAAACCAACACCCATGCCGGTGTTCTCGTCAACGCGAATCACGCCGGCATCGTCAGGGGACGCCATTGCCGTGTTACCGCCAACGTTGGCGTCGAACTGCTGGGTGACCCACGACTTATCGCACAGGTTAGGGCGCGCCATGAGCTCAAGCATCGCCTGCTTGAGGTCCTCGCCCTGTTCCGGCAGGTTCTTACCGGCCTCGGAGGAGCGGAACGTGTCAGCCTGCAGCGCGTCCTGGTAGTCAGGGCGAGCGTATGGACGGTCGTATTCAGGGCCCTCTTCAGCGGCGGTCTGCGGATCGATGTCCACGATGACCTCGCCGTTCCAGGTGATGATGAGGCGTGGTTCCTCGGTGATCTCACCGATCCAGGAGTATTCGACACCGTAGTGTTCCAGGACCTTCTCGAACGCTTCAGCGTTCTCGGGGGTCACCACGGCCATCATGCGTTCCTGAGATTCAGACATCAGGATTTCGGATGGGTTGAGGCTTGGGTCGCGCAACAGCACGTCCTTGAGCTCAACGTTCATGCCCACGCCACCGTTGGAGGCGAGCTCGCTGGTTGCGCAGGAAATACCTGCCGCGCCGAGGTCCTGGATCGCGACGACGAGCTCTTCACGGAACAAGTCAAGGCAGCATTCGATGAGGACCTTCTCAGCGAACGGGTCGCCCACCTGAACGGCAGGGCGCTTGGATGGCTTGTCTTCTTCGAAGGAAGCGGAAGCCAGAACCGAGGTGCCGCCGATGCCGTCGCCGCCGGTGCGCGCACCGAACAGGACCACACGGTTGCCTTCGCCCTTAGCGTTCGCGAGGTGGATGTCCTCGTGACGCATCACGCCCACAGCGAGCGCGTTGACGAGCGGATTGCCCTGGTAGACGGGGTCGAACACGGTTTCGCCGCCGATGTTCGGCAGGCCGAGCGAGTTACCGTAGCCGCCGATGCCGGCCACGGCGCCGTGTACGACGCGGGCGGTGTCTGGGTGGTCGATCGCGCCGAAACGCAGCGGGTCCATGACCGCTACGGGGCGGGCACCCATCGAGATGATGTCGCGAACAATACCGCCGATGCCGGTAGCGGCACCCTGGTACGGCTCAACGTAGGACGGCGAGTTGTGGGACTCGATCTTGAAGGTTACGGCCCAGCCGTCACCGAGGTCGGTCACGCCAGCGTTCTGGCCCATACCGACCAGGGTGTGCTTCTTCATCTCGTCGTCGACCTTCTTACCGAAGGAACGGAGGTGAATCTTCGACGACTTGTAGGAAGCGTGCTCCGACCACATCACGGAGTAGATCGCGAGCTCGGAATCCGTTGGGCGGCGGCCGAGGATCTTCTTGATGTCCTCGTATTCGTTTTCCTTGAGCCCCAGTTCAGCCCACGGCTGTTCGACGTTTGGGGTGGATTCGGCGTCAGCGACGGTGTCAAGGATGAAGTCTTGGGTGGTCACTTGGCGTCCTCCACGAAGTTGCTAATCAAGGAAGTGAACACGGTCAGGCCGTCACGGCCGCGGCCGTCGTCGGGACCAAAGCCCAGCTCAACTGCGTGCTCTGGGTGAGGCATCAGACCAACCACGTTGCCGGCTTCGTTTGTGATGCCAGCGATGCTGCGGCGGGAGCCGTTCGGGTTCCAGCCTTCGTAGCGGAACACCACGCGACCCTCGGCTTCGAGCATGTCGAGGGTCTTTTCGTCAGCGACGTACTGGCCGTCCTGGTTCTTCAGCGGGTAGACCACGCTCTGGTTCTTCTCGTACAGGCGGGTCCACTTGGTCTCGTTGTTTTCGATGGTCAGCGGCTGATCGCGGCGAATGAACTTGAGGTGATCGTTCTTGATCATCGAACCTGGAAGCAGGTGAGCTTCCGTGAGGACCTGGAAACCGTTGCAGATGCCGAGCACTGGGAGCTTATCGTCCGAGTTCGCGGCGTCGATGATGCTGTCCATGACCGGCGCGAAACGAGCGATAGCGCCCGGGCGCAGGTAGTCGCCGTAGGAGAACCCGCCGGCGATCACAACAGCCTGAACATCCTTGAGGTCGCCATCCGCGTGCCACAGGTTCACTGGCTCGCCACCGGCCAAGCGCACCGCACGGCACGCATCGCGGTCATCGAGCGTTCCAGGGAACGTGACAACGCCGATCTTGACACCCGAGTTCGGGTAGGTGTCCACGGAGTTATCAACCAAGAAAGGGAAATCGGTGGTGCGGGGCATTACTGACCGTCCTCAACCACAGCCACGTTGACAACGTCTTCGATGACCGGGTTGGACAGCAGGGTCTCAGCGGCTTCGCGAGCTGCAGCCAAGGTATCTTCGGTCACTTCGCCGTCCACGGTCAGTTCAAAGCGCTTGCCCTGACGGACTCCGCTGAACTGGGTGAAACCGAGGCGAGGGAATGCACCGAGAATTGCTTTACCCTGCGGGTCCAGAATCTCGGGCTTGGGCATGACGTCAACGACGATCCGGGCCATGTTGTGGGATCTCCTGAGGTGGCAGTTTTTTGTCGCGAGCACACGAAAGTGGTGCTGGCGCACTTGCCTCTCTATCTTATCCGTTTACGTCCACGCGTGGGATGTGATGCGTCTAGATGATGCCTTGGTTGAGCATCGCGGTTGCTACGCGGCTGAAACCGGCAACGTTCGCGCCGAAAACATAGTCCCCACCGCGGCCGTACTTATCGGCGGATTCGAGGCAGGTTTCGTGGATGTTCTCCATGATCTCGGTGAGGCGCTGGACGGTGTAGTCGAATGTCCAGGAGTCACGGGACGCGTTCTGTTGCATCTCGAGCGCGGAGGTCGCAACGCCACCGGCGTTAGCTGCCTTGCCTGGGCCGAAGAGGACCTTCGCGTCGCGGAATGCTGCCACCGCATCGGGGGTCGATGGCATGTTTGCGCCTTCGGACACGGCCTTGACGCCGTTGCGGATCAAGGTGTGGGCGTCTCGGCCGTTGAGTTCGTTCTGGGTTGCGCATGGCAGTGCGACGTCGGTCGGCAGGTCCCAGATTGAGCCGTCGGTGACTACGCGGGCGCCGTTGCCGCGGCGTTCTGCGTAGTCAGCGATGCGGCCGCGCTCGACTTCCTTGACCTGCTTGATGAGCTCGAGGTCGATCCCGTTCGGGTCGTAAACGTAGCCGGAGGAGTCGGAGCACGCCTGCACGGTCGCGCCGAGCATCTGGGCTTTTTGCATAGCGTAGATCGCGACGTTGCCAGAACCGGACACGGTGACTTTGGCGCCGTCGAAGGATTCGCCGCGGGTCTTGAGCATGGATTCCGCGAAGATCACGGCACCGTAGCCGGTCGCTTCGGTGCGGGCACGCGAGCCACCCCACAGCAGGGATTTACCGGTGAGGACGCCGGATTCGTAGGCGTTGGTGATGCGGCGGTACTGGCCGAACATGTAGCCGATTTCGCGTGCGCCCACGCCGATGTCACCTGCAGGGACGTCGGTGTACTGGCCGATGTGGGAGGCAAGTTCGGTCATGAACGACTGGCAGAAACGCATGATTTCCGCATCGGATTTGCCGTGCGGGTCAAAGTCGGAGCCGCCCTTACCGCCGCCGATTGGCATGCCAGTCAGCGAGTTTTTGAAGATCTGCTCGAAGCCGAGGAACTTGATGATGCCGATGTTGACGGACGGGTGGAAACGCAGGCCGCCCTTGTACGGGCCGAGGGCGGAGTTGTACTGAACGCGGAAGCCGCGGTTGATCTGAACCTGGCCGTTGTCGTCAACCCACGGGACGCGGAAGATGATCTGGCGTTCTGGTTCGCACAGGCGCTGCATGATCCCGTACTCCATGAGTTCGGGGTGCTTCTTCACGACTGGGCCGAGCGAATCGAAGACTTCTGCAACTGCTTGGTGGAACTCTGGTTCGCCAGGGTTGCGTCGAAGTACGTCAGCGTATGCATCCTCAAGCTGTGGTTCCACAGTTCCTCCTGAAATCGTCTTGCAGGTCTCCAGTGTAGAAAAATTTGTTGCCGGGCCGGTTTTTTATTTCATAACGGCTGGCAATGTGAAGAGTCAGGTCGATGTGTCTAGGCGATGTATCTAGGTGGCGGCTGGGACTTGTGGGTGGCGGATTCCGGGGTGAGTTTTAGGGATCGAGCCGAACAGCATCCAGCCGGACGCGATGAGGCTCACGGCGAAGAGTGGGTAGCTGAGCAGTACGTGCGCCACGGAGAGCCCGATGACGTGGCCGGTGGCCCAGAAGTAGCCGAGCACGATGACGCGGACGCCGTATTGAGCTACCCAGAACCAGGATGCTCGGTTGTAGGCGCGCAGGATGACAGGGTCTTTGCGCCAGGTTGTTTTGGTTCCGAGGATCGCGCCGAGCACGATCCCGAGGAACGGCCACCGGACCATGATGGAGGCCATCCATGCGAGCATCGAGGCGGCATTGGAGAGGAGCCGGAGCAGGAAGAAGTCCACGGCGTTGCCGGTGTAGACAGCGACGGCGGCTGACGCTACGACGGCGAGGAGCCCGAAGATCACTGAGGTCAGTTTGCGCCGCTGGTAGAGCGCGAGGCCCGCGATGATGAGCCCGGAGAGGGTTGCCGCGGCACCGCCGATGACGACGTTGTTGTTGCTGAGCATCCAAGCGATCACGAATACGACGGGCGGGATGGTCGCTTCGATCGCTGGTCGCGCGCCGCCGAGCAGCTCGAGGAGGGATTCGGACTTAGCGTTAGCCTCCGGCGTAGCGTGCTCTCCGCGCTCATGTGGTGTGGCCATAGGCGCTAGTCTAGATTCCGACCATCGTGTGTTCTGGCTCATATCGCACGCGATGGGGAAGGTGAGGTTTCATGGCCAAGGCAACTCCGGCATCGGACGCAACTGTTTCCACCGGTGCAGTTGTTTCCGCGGAAGCAATTGAAGCGCTCAACGTGGCGATGAGCGGCAGCATCGCGACGGATGAGGCGACGTTGCGTGCGTATTCGATTGACCGTTCGGGTGTTGAGCCGGATGGTGTTCCGGTTGCGGTGGTGTGGCCGGAGGATACGGAGCAGGTTCAGGCCGCGGTGCAGTGGGCGCGTGAGCATGGCGTGAGTGTGGTTCCGCGGGGCGCGGGCACGGGGCTTGCGGGGTCGGCGACGGCGGGCTCGGGTTCGCTTGTGGTGTGCCTTGAGCGGATGAATAAGGTTCTGGAGGTTTCGGCGGATGACCGCTTGGCGGTGGTTCAGCCGGGCATCTTGAACGATGAACTCAACGCTGTTCTGCATGAGGATGGCTTATGGTGGCCTCCGGATCCGGCGTCGAAGGCGATTTCCACGGTGGGTGGCAACATCGCGGCGAACGCTGGCGGGTTTTTGTGCGCTAAGTATGGCGTGACGCAGCAGTGGGTTTTGGGGCTCACGGTGGTTTTAGCGGATGGCCGTGTGGTGTCGATGGGGCGCCGCACCGTCAAGGGTGTTTCAGGTTATGACATCACGTCGATGCTGATCGGTTCCGAAGGCACGTTGGGGATCATCGTTGAGTGTGTTTTGAAGGTGCGTCCCTTGCAGTCGGCCGAGCGCGCGACTTTGGTTGCGGTGTGTGATTCCGCTGTCGATGCGGCGGCCGCTGCGAGCGCCGTGACGGCGGCGAACCTTCAGCCGGCGATGATGGAGCTTCTGGACGAGGTCACTTCGGCCGCTGTGGTGGGGCACTTGGTCGCTACAGATGAGACGTTTGTGGACCCGACTGAGGGCAAGCCGGCGTCGTTGCTTTTGGTTCAGACGGATGGCTTGGGTGCCGCCGCGGAGTTGGCTCAGGTGCACGATGCGGTGGCTGGTTTCGCCCGGCATGTTCGGGTTGCGCAGAGCGATGCCGAGACCGAAGCGCTGATCGGTATGCGGCGTGCTGTTTTCCCTGCGATTGAACGCATGGGCGGAAGCGTTTTGGTTGAGGACATCGCTGTTCCGCGGACGCGGATGGCGGAGGCGTTCACGCGGATGCGCGAGATCGAACGCAAGTATGGGGTCACGTTGCCGAGCGCGGCTCACGCAGGTGATGGCAACATGCATCCGGTGTTCGTGTTCGAGCCGGTCGCGGGCGAGACGGGGCTGGACGCGGTTCCGGCTCACGTGTGGGAAGCTGCCGATGAGGTTTTCACTGTTGCGCTGGAGATGGGCGGAACGCTCACCGGAGAACACGGTGTGGGCTTGCTGAAGAAGCGTTTCCTCCCGGAAGAGCTCGGCGAGGATCAGACGGAACTTCAACAACAGTTGCGGAAGGTTTTCGATCCGGAAGGGATCATGAACCCCGGCAAGGTCCTCGACTAGCCCGCGGCCTGTGGTGCGGTGCGGAGTCTGCGGAGCGGCACTAGCCGCCGCCAGCTAGCCCGCGGCCGCGCGGAACGAGCCGGCGGCCGCGCGGATCTCGGCGACAGCATCGAGCCCCCGCTGGCGCAGCTTCTGCGAGCGTTCGGAGAACCCGCGTTGCCGCTCAACGTATTCGGCCTTGCCGTCCGGGGTTTCGATCCGGATGGGTTCGAAGCCCCAGTCGCTCAAATCATACGGGGAGGCCTGCATGTCCATGATGCGGGTGTCCCACGCGAGCTCGAAAGCGTCCATGATCAGCCCAGAATCCACGAGCGGCGCGAGCTTGTACAGCCACTTATAGACGTCCATTCCGGCATGCAAGCAGCCTGGTTGTTCAAGCGCAACCTGCTTCTCACGCGTAGGTGTGAACTGATTCAACCCGCGAGCCTGCTGCGCATAAAACCGGAACGCGTCGAAATGCGTGCAACGGATCTGGTGGGTTTCAACCACCTCATCCGTGCCCGTGGAACCTAGCCGCAGAGGAACATGGTCGTGACGAACACCGTTCTCTTCGGACTTATACGCCATAGCCCACTCGTGCAGCCCAAAGCACGAAAAGCTACCCGGCTTCGCCGCAACCGAACTGAAGATCGTGTCAGCGAAGTCCACCATCCGCTCCCGCGCCCCCACGAACTCCGCGGCATCCACCGTGACGCCCGGAGTCCCGCGGCCATCGGCATCCTCAACCACCGTATAAAAGCGCCATCCAGACCGCTCAGCAACCGCATCGTCCCCTAACAACACCACCCCGGGGCCGGCGTGCCAGCGCTCCAGCTGTGCCGGCGGGAACGAGTAATACGTGAACAAGAAGTCATAAATCGGGTGGGCTTCTTGCCGCGCTCGCCGTTGCCGGAACGGTTCCGTGTACGCGCGGGCGCGTTCGGTGTGGGCCCGTGCTTGGGCACGCCACTGGTCCGGTGAAAGCAAGATGGGCATACATCCATTGTGGACGATGCGGGCGATGCGGCGGTACGGCGGATGCAGCCGATGCGTTGGCGCGGCCGATTGGGCCGCGCCTCACCGATCCTCAACCGAGGCTCAACCGATGACGTTCGCCGGGCCGATCCTGCGTAGACTCTTGAGTTGGTATCAGTTGTTGCAAACCGTTGGTTTGCGGTTCTCAGGAGCACCATTGTCGTTTTTGCCTCCGACGGCTCCCGCTGAGTTGCGGGCCGCGCTTGAATCCACCGAAACACGTACTGAGAAGGATTCGCTCGGTACACGCGAAGTCCCGGCAGAGGTGCTGTGGGGTATTTCCACGCTCCGTGCCGTAGAAAACTTCCCGATCACGGGCCGCACCGTTGGGCAGATCCGCGAGCTCGTGTGGGCGCTAGGCGCCGTGAAGCTTGCCGCTGCGCGTGCGAACCATGAGCTGGGCCGGCTTGATGACGCCCGTTGCCAGGCGATTGAGGCCGCGGCGCAAGAGGTCATGGACGGTAAGTGGGATTCACAGTTTGTGATCGACCGGGTCCAGGGTGGCGCCGGAACCTCAACCAACATGAACGCGAACGAGGTCATCGCGCACCGTGCGCAGCAGATCATCGGTGACGATTCGATCGAGATCAACCCGATCGACCACGTCAACGCCGCCCAGTCCACCAACGACGTCTACCCGTCTGCGCTCAAGCTCGCTCTGCATTGGGCGATGCGCGGGCTCATTGACGAGGTCGCGCTGCTTGCCGATTCCTTCGGTAAGAAGGCGATGGAGTTCGCGGAGATCACCAAGATTGGCCGCACCCAGCTTCAGGATGCGGTGCCGATGACGTTGGGCCAGGAGTTCGGTGCGTTCGCTGACGCGATGCGTGAAGACGTCGTGATGCTGCGGAACTTCATCCCGCACCTGCTGGAACTCAACTTGGGCGCTACCGCGATCGGTACCGGGATCACGGCGCCGGTCGGCTACCGGGAGCTCGTGCTCAAGCACCTCCAGCAGATCACCCAGAACAACGTGATCGGCGCCCGCAACCTTGTTGAGGCGACCTCGGACACGGGCGTTTTCGTGCTCGTTTCCGGCGGCCTCAAGCGCACCGCTATCAAGCTCTCCAAGATCTGCAACGACCTGCGTTTGCTCTCGTCCGGCCCGCAGGCTGGCCTCAACGAGATCAACCTGCCGCCGATGCAGGCCGGGTCTTCGATCATGCCGGGCAAGGTCAACCCTGTGATCCCGGAGGTCGTCAACCAGGTCGCGTTCCGCGTTGTTGGCGCTGATACGACGGTTGCGATGGCGGTAGAGGGCGGCCAGATGCAGCTTAACGCTTTCGAGCCCGTGATGGCGGATGTTCTGTTCGATGCGATCGAGTCCCTGCGCGCAGCATGCGCGACGTTGCGGTTGCGTTGCGTTGACGGGATCGAAGCGAACGAGGATGTGCTTTCGCGGCGGGTCGCCGAATCCGTGTCGGTTGTGACTGCGCTTTCGCCGCTGATTGGTTATGCACGCTCCGCCGACCTCATGAAGCAGGCGCTCGAAGAGAACGTATCCATCATCGACCTCGCCGTCCAAGAAGGCGTGCTCGATGAAGCCACGATCCGCCGCGCGATTGCCGACGCGACCGGCCACACCCAAACCGTGGAATAGAGGTAAAACAGCTTCCCACTTAACTTCCCACTCAACATAACACTGTGGGAAGTTAAGTGGGAAGTAAGTGGGAAGCTTGGTCGCGACGGATTTTGCCTGAGTGCTATGTCTTGATCCGGTAGCGCTGTCGAGGGCTTCTCAGCGGTTCAGTGCGCTCGACGATACCTTCCGCGATGAGTTCGTTCACTGCATTTTGAACTGCTGTGCGGCTCAGTTTTGTGCTCTTGACGAGCTCGGCTGTGGAAGCAGAGGCTTGACCCTTTAACGCGGTGAGTACTTGGTCAAAGGCGCTTGCATAGCGTTCTTTATCTGCCACTCGCCGTCGATGGAAAACAATGGTGAAGCTGTCTAGCCGGTTGATGTACTCAGGCGGCGGCATGAGGGCGTCGGCGAGCGAACGTTGAATGACAGCGATGCCCGTGCCCCTGTTTTCAGCCACGACACCTGCCCCGCCACCATCGTCGTGAAACTTTACGTCCTCGAGGAACGAAGAGAGGCGTTGGTTTCGAGTTGAGCTGACCCCTGGCTTCCCTAGGTTCCCTACGGTAACGCCTCCATAAAGCCCTCCCGGACTCGTGATTTCCAAGCGATCAACGAACATGTTGATTTGTACCTGGCTACCTTGCGCGTGAGGTGAGTAATCGCGGTGCATGAGGGCATTCACGAGAGCTTCGCGTACCGCAATAGGAGGGTAGTCAGGCAAATCCGAACGGTACTTTTCGCCGATCAGAGCGGCAGTACGCATGTTGCTTTTGACGATTTGGATTCCTTCGTCAACGAGCTCAGGGATGGTGCCTGTAAGGGTTTTGCTGTCCAGGAGTCGAATCCCCTCGGTAACAGAGCCCTTCGTAGTTCCTGGGAAGCTCGCGAATGTCACCGTGAGACGCGGAAAAAACTCCTGCGGGTATTCGCCCATAACAAGAAGGGATGCCAGCGTTGGGTGTCCGTCCTTGAGAATTCGCAGGCGTTTCATTGCTGCTTCAGTGCCGTCGTTAAACGTTTTGGGGCGACGCTCGCGCTGGACGGTCATGTAGGCATTCACGGTGTCTGAATGCAGGTCATCAAGTTGTGCTTCTGTTACGGGCTGTTCGTCCCATTTGGGTTGGACTCGCTCCTCGATGAGACGATCGACCTCGTATTGCGTGAGTCGGACGTCACCGTCGCCAACCCGTATATAGCTACCGCCGTATTTTCCCTGGGCAGTGACGTAACAAGGTTTGGCCTCGGAAGTCATTTCATTGACTTCCGCTACAACAACTAAGGAGTCCTCAAAGGGAACTATGTTGATGAGTGGGCGTACAGGAGGAGTGGTTTGGGCGCATTGGGTCTCCAGCGCATCCTGAGCCTTCGTGGCATCGAAGCCTTTTACAGGTAGGAAGCCGTTTGACTCATCGAGTCCCAGAATGATGAGGCCGCCGTTGGCGTTCGCGAATGCGCTGAGGGTTTCGCGGATTGACTTGCCCGCATTGCTTTTGACCTCGGTTGGCTGGTTGTCTGTTCCTATCAACCGCAGTGTGTGGACGATTGACTGTAAACGTTCGGTGTCCATGGAGTGCTCACTTACTTCCCACTTAACTTCCCACTCAACATAACACTGTGGGAAGTAAGTGGGAAGTTAAGTGGGAAGCTGTCAAGAGTGTGGGTGGGAGCCGAGCGCGCCTAGCGGCAGGGCGCTTAGCGTCCCGTGCCGCCGTAGACCGTGGCCTCCTGCTCGGTGTCCAGGCCGAATGCGGTGTGGATCGCCTCGACAGCCTTCGCGAGCTTGTCTTCGTGGGTCACGATCGAGATGCGGATCTCAGAAGTCGAGATCAGGTCAACGTTGATGCCTGCCTCATGCAGGGCGCGGAAGAACGTCGCAGAAACACCAGCGTTAGAGCGCATCGCAGCGCCAACCAGCGAGACCTTACCGATCTTGTTGTCCTGCTCGATATCCTCAAAACCGATCTCGGCCTGAGCCTCGCGCAGCGCAGCAACCACGCGGTCAGCCTGAGCCTTAGGCACGGTGAACGTGATGTCAGTCTTACCGGAACCCGCCGTGGAAACGTTCTGAACAATCATGTCCACGTTCGTGTCCGCCTGAGCGATGACCTCGAAAATATGGGCGGCCTTACCCGGGATATCCGGGACGCCAATAACGGTGACCTTCCCCTCGGAGAGGTCGTGAGCTACGCCGGCAACGATCGGTTGTTCCAATGGTTCCCCCTCCGGGAGTTCAATCTTGTCTGAAGCGTCAGGGACAATCCACGTCCCCTCATTGTGGCTAAACGACGAACGCACATGAATCGGGATCCCGAAACGACGCGCATACTCGACGCAACGCAAATGCAGAATCTTCGAACCGTGCGCCGCAAGCTCCAACATCTCTTCGCTCGAGAGCGTATCGAGCTTACGTGCATGATGAACCACGCGCGGATCAGCCGTGAAAACACCGTCCACATCCGTGTAAATCTCGCACACATCGGCATCCAAAGCCGCCGCGAGCGCAACCGCAGTCGTGTCAGAACCGCCGCGGCCCATCGTCGTAATGTTCTTCGAATCCTTCGACATGCCCTGGAAGCCGGCCACAATCGCGACCGAACCGAGCTCAACCGCGCGGCGCACGCGCGCAGGGGAGACCTCGACGATGCGGGCGGAGCCATGCAACGCGTCAGTAATCATGCCCGCTTGTGAACCTGTGAACGAAACAGCCTTGCCGCCTGCGGCTTCAATTGCCATCGCGAGCAGAGCCATCGACATGCGTTCCCCGGCAGACAACAACATGTCCATCTCGCGAGCGGGAGCCTTGTCCGTAATTTCGGCCGCTAAATCCAACAGCTCATCAGTGGTGTCACCCATCGCAGAAACAACAACCACAACGTCGTTGCCGGCGTTGCGGGTTTCCAGCACACGGGCGGCGACTCGCTTAATGCCGGCGGCATCCGCAACGGAGGAGCCACCGTATTTCTGCACGATCAGAGCCATGAGCGCCTTTCGCTAGGTCGATGGGGTGGCCGGCAGAAGCGGCAACGCCCCATGGGAAGTGTCTGTTTTAGCCTACGGTGCGGTTGTATGGCGAACACAATAAGTGACGCCCAATGCCACATAAGTTGTGTGACCTAGTCGGTATGGCGCGGTGGTTGGCAGTCTCTCTGGGCATCAGAGAGCATCCCTGGCCCTGTTGTTTACCTGATCTTTGATTATCATCTGTGGTGTGGAACACTTCAAAGGTGATTTCTTCCACTGGAATCAGGTTGACGGTGCCTTATGCGCGGCTATTCTGATTTCAATCGAAACAACAAGACAGGGGCGGGACCACGATGAGCAACAAGGAAGAGCTTCCGCAGCCATTCGGCTTGGAAATCAAAGCTTGCCGGCTCGACGGGCGAAACGTTGCTGGGCAACTCACGTTCGACGCCCCCTCTGAGCGCGTATCCATCCAAGTCGCGAGCCTGCACCATCGCTCAGACCACGTCCTGGTGACAGACACCAACGGCCAAAGCTACATGCTGGACCGCGACCAAGTCGTGTACGCGACCCGTCTGCAAGCCGATCAGCACCTCTTCCACATCCTCGCCGCGCTCAACAGCATCCAAGACGAACTCGAACGCGACTGAGCTGATTACACGGTTGAGCTAGTTACGCGGCCGAGCCCATGCCGTTCGGTTAGTCGATGAGCGAGCGGCGCCCCTCAAGCGCGCGACCGAGCGTGACTTCGTCCGCGTATTCGAGGTCCCCACCCACTGGCAGTCCGGATGCGAGCCGGGACACCTTCACGCCGATGCTCCGCAAGATCCGCACCAGATAGGTTGCGGTGGCTTCGCCCTCGAGGTTCGGGTCGGTTGCGATGATGAGCTCCTGGATCGCATCGTCCGAAAGCCTGGTTAGAAGTTCTTTGATGTGCAGCTGATCCGGGCCGATGCCCGCCATCGGATCGATTGCGCCGCCGAGCACGTGGTACCGGCCGCGGAACGCGCGTGTCCGCTCGATCACCATGACGTCCTTGGATTCCTCAACGACACAAATGATGCTGCCGTCCCGGTTAGGGTCGCGGCAGATCGCGCACTTTTCGTCTTCGGTGATGTTGAAGCACACTTCGCAGAACGACACTTTGTCCTTAACGACGCGGATGGCATCCGCGAGCCGGCTCATATCGTCTTTATCCGCTTCCAGGATGTGGAACGCGATGCGCTGAGCAGACTTGGGGCCAATGCCGGGTAGACGCCCGAGCTCGTCGATGAGGTCTTGGACGGCGCCTTCGTACACGGTGCACTCTCCTGACGGTTACGGTGAGGCGGATCAGCGACGGTGGGGTAGCGGATTGCCTTCGAGGTCTGTTTCTTCGATGAGTTTCGCGTTGAGTATGTTCTCGAACGCGGCCCGGCCGAACGCGACCGAGTTTTCGAGGTGCTCGTCATCCTCGCTCGGAACAAAGTCGTAGTCGTCGACCGGCTCTGGTTCCACGGGTGCGGGAACGCTTGATGCTGGCGCGCCCCAACCTGAACTGGTGCCTTGGCTCGAGTTATTACTCTGGGCGAGCAACTGTTGGTAGCGGCTGAGCTTCGCCCCGACTGGCCTGGCAGGAGGCGCCGCAGGGGTCGATGGGGTCGATGGGGTTGGCGCCGCAGTGGGTGATGGCGCGGCCGGTGTCGGTGACGCAGCCGCCGACGGGGCAACAGGCGTTGGGGACGGAGCGGCAGGCGCTGAGCCTGGCACCGGAGCTGCGGGCGCGTCGGGCTGCTGCGGCGTCGTTGCCGCGCGCGGAGCTGGAGTTGTAGGCCCGGCCGGCTTCTCGGGCTGAGGTTCCGGCTCCCCGAAGTTCGGCTCGCTGGCCTCGGGCTCTGGTTCCGGTTGTTCCTCGTATTCCGGCTCTGCATCATCCAGCTCTGCATCATCGGGCTCTACGGAGTCCGGTTCTGCGTATTCTGGTTCTGGATATTCCGGCTGTCCGGGTGCCTCGTAGTGTGGTTCCTTCGCGGCCGGAAGGTCGTTCCGGCCGTCAGCTTTTGGGCCGGCATCGCCGCCTTCAGCGACGTCGATGTCCGGTGTCACTCCTATCACGGCGCTGATGGAGGCCTTGAGTGTTTCGGCGGCATCGGCACGGTTCCGGAACGCGTTCATCGGCCCGGGGTTGCTGAACCCGAGCGTGAGCGTCTTTCCGTCGTAGCCGGCAATGGAGACGTCCTGCTGCAGGATCGACCACACGAACCTGCGGTTCTGCTTAACGTTCTCGAGAATCTGCGGCCAGGCCCTGCGGAACATCTCCACCGAGCCAGCGGCGCCCGCTGCGGGACGCTCAGCCTGCGGTTCTTGTGCAGGTGTGGGAACCGATGCTGGTTCCTCAGCAGGTTTCGGTGCTGGATTCGCTTCTTGCGTCGGCTCTGGAGCAGGCTTTTGCGCCGGAGCAGGTTCCGGTTTTGCCGCTGGTTCCTTAGATGGTTCCCGAGCCGGTTCCTGGGTTGGTTCCGGGGCAGGTTTGAACTCCGGCACTGGCGCTGCCGGTACACGCTCCTCGGCAGGAGATGGTTCTTCAGAGGCTCGAGGTGCCGCTGGGATCTGAGGTGCCGCTGGCGCGGCCGGAACGGCTGCCGCAGTAGGCGCGGCGGGCACACCTGGGGCGGCGGGTGCGGAGTTGCGCAACGCAGCACGCGCGGCGGCAACACCGCGCTCGCCGGCCGGCACATCAGGTTGCGCTGCATTGCTGTCAGGCGTCTTCGTGTCCGGTGCTGACTTGGTATTTGGCGCAGGCGCAGGGGACGCGCTACCGGCCTCCATCGGGCCGCCGCTGAAGCTCAAGTGGCGTTCAACCCGGTCCATGCGGGCGGCGAGGCCGCGGTCGGTGTCATCGGTGGACGGCAAAAGCAGGCGGGCGCACAGCAGTTCGAGGTGCAGACGGGGGCTCGTCGCGCCGGTCATCTCGGTGAGGGCAGCGTTAGTGATGTCACCCCAGCGGGACAGCTCAGCGGGACCCAGGCCCGATGCTTGGGCCGCCATGCGCTGGATCTGGTCTTCGGGAACGCCGTGCAAAACATCGGCCGCGTTTTCGGGGATAGCGCGCACCAGGATGAGGTCACGGAAGCGCTCTAGGAGGTCTTCGACGAAACGGCGAGGATCCTGACCGGACTGGATCACGCGGTCCACGGCCGCGAACACGGAAGCGGAATCGTGCGCAGCCAACGCATCAACCACATCGTCCAATAACTCACCGTGAGTGAAGCCAAGCAGAGCGACCGCGAGGTCGTAGGAGACACCGTCGTCCCCTGAACCGGCCATGAGCTGATCCAGGACAGAGAGCGTGTCGCGGGCGGAACCGCCGCCCGCGCGGACCACGAGCGGGACCACACCTGGGGCGATCGAAACATGCTCAACGTCAGCGAGGTGCTGCACGTATTCGGTCATCGGCTCAGGCGGGATCAGCCGGAACGGATAGTGGTGGGTACGCGAACGGATAGTGCCGATGACCTTCTCGGGTTCGGTCGTCGCGAAAATGAACTTGATGTGCTCAGGCGGCTCTTCAACGATCTTGAGCAGCGCGTTGAATCCGGCTGAGGTCACCATGTGAGCCTCGTCGATGATGAAGATCTTGTAGCGGTCACGCGCTGGGGCAAAGGACGCGCGTTCGCGGAGCTCGCGGGCGTCGTCAACACCGCCGTGGGAGGCGGCGTCGATCTCGATGACATCGAGGGAACCGGACCCTCCGGTGGCGAGGTCGCGGCATGACGGGCATTCACCGCACGGATGCGCGGTAGGGCCCTGTTCGCAGTTTAGGCAGCGAGCGAGGATGCGGGCCGACGTTGTTTTACCGCAGCCGCGGGGTCCGGAGAACAGGTACGCGTGGTTGACACGGTTCTTATCCAAAGCCACTTGGAGTGGTTTGGTCACGTGATCTTGCCCGATGACGTCTTCAAACGTGTCGGGTCTAAACCGGCGGTATAGGGCTGTGCTCACCCCTCCAGCCTACCCAGATACGGCAGGGGACCCATAGCGGCTGATTCGTGATCGTGGGTGGATATTCGTTCTAAGCAAACAAACAGGATAGTTCCTAGACATGCACGGGGAAGTGTGGAAGTGTCACAGGTAGAAGACCTCGGGGAATCACCCCGGTCTCAGCGTGAAAGGAGTATCCCATGAGCTTGGGAGACAAGTTGGAAAACGCTAAGGACAAGGTAGTCGGCACCGTCAAGGACAAGGTCGGCGAACTGCGCGACGACAAGGGCCAGCAGGCTGAAGGCAAGGCTCAGGACGCTAAGGGCCAGGCCGGCGACGCTGTTGAGGACGTCAAGGACAAGTTCAAGTAAGCCTTGCGTCACATAGATTTCAACGGTAGTCGCAAGCTACGAGTGTTCGGCTAGCTGACTACTGGAATACGTGCGAGGGGTTCATGGTGATGACCACCGTGAGCCCCTCGTCCATTTAATGGGTCTGACCCATTTAACAGGTCTATAGCAGGTCTGCCTGGTTGAAGCGTTAAAGTAGCGACCCCTCACGCACCTGCCAGAGCCCACTTACCCTTGCTGCCTTCCGGCCCTGGGGGAGTTCAGCGAGATAACACCACGTGAGGGGTCGCGTAACAGTCTAACTGAGAGGTCAATGGGACGCGAATCAGGCGAGATTCTGGCGTCGATTGGCTCTTAAACGTTTAGTTCGCTAAAGTATGTAAAGCCTTGTTCACGTTTCGGCTTGAACGGGTATCCGAGGAGGATTCGCCTAGCGGCCTATGGCGCACGCCTGGAACGCGTGTTGGGTTCACGCCCTCGGGGGTTCAAATCCCCCATCCTCCGCTTGTGTAATGTGTCGGGACATCGTTCATACGATGTCCCGACATTTTTTATGTCCTGGGGTGGTGATGTGTCGCGTCATCGTTCCGCTTTTTCTGGTGATGTGTCAGGACATCGTTCCGCTTTTTGGGTTGGTAGTTTTTGGTGGGGTCGATGGTGTATTCGCCGATGATTTCACCTGTTGTTTTGTTGATAGCGAGGGCCTGGGGGCCGTTGACGAGCAGGATGATGCGTTGTCTGTTGTGGGCGTGGCCGATGCCGAGGTGGCGGAGTTTTCCGGCGTAGCGGAGGGTGATTTTGCCGTGGCCGTCTACGCGGTCGGTGCGGACTCGCCAGCAGCTGTTGCCGAGTGTGATGGTGGGTTCGTCTTTGGGTGTGGCGGTGTAGGCCTGGTGGGGTGTGCGCCTGTTGATGGCTCGGTGTTTTCGTTGGGTGTTATAGAGGGTCTGGAAGTCGTGGAGTTGTCGTTGTAGGTCTTGGTGGGTTTGGGCTGGTGGTTGGGCTTTGAGCCATGTTTTCAAGGTGCGGTGGAAACGTTCGATTTTTCCTTGGGTGGTGGGTTTTCCGGGGCGGCCGTTCTTTTGTTCGATGTTGAGATCGGCGAGGAGTTGTTCGAAGGGGTTGGGTTGTTTATTGGTGGTGCGGCCTCCGGCTAGGCGTGTGGTGTAAACGAGGCCGTTATCGGTCAGGGTTGCTGCGGGTAGGCCGTGCTGGTCGGTGGCTTCTAGGAAGGTGTTGACTACGATGTGGCCGGTGATTCTGGGGTGGACGCTGATGTGGGTGAGGTAGCGGGAGTGGTCATCGAGCCAGGAGATGATTTCGGTGTCGGTGCCATCGGCTAACGGCCAGTGTGTGAAGTCGGACTGCCAGAGGCTGTTGGGGGCTGGGGCTTGGAATCGTTGCCATGAGGATCGGGGTCGTTTTTGTGGTTGGGGTTGGATTGTCCCGGCTGTTTTCAGGATCCGGAAGATGGTGCTGGTTGAGGGGCGAGTCTGCTCGGGTAGCAGGTCATAGATCGTTTCAGCACCAGCGTCTAGGCCGTCTCGAAGGAGTTGGTGGCGTAGCGCGAGGATAGTTTCGCGTAGTTTTTCTGGTGTCTGGTTGGGGTTGGTGTGCGGGCGTTTGGAGTGTGGGTGGAGTGCTTCAAGCCCGCCGATACGGAAGCGTTTGAGCAAGGTCCTGATCCAACGGGTGCTGACACCAAAATGTGCGGCTGCGTCTTTAACGCTCATCCCACCGTCAGTGATGGCTAGCACGATCGCTCTGTTGCGTGTGTATGTCATACCTCAGCATGCCGACTCACCCCACCTTATGCGGAACGATGTCGTGACAGACGGGTGAACGATGTCGTGACAGATGGTTGGCAGGGTGTCGTGGCACATCTGTGAGTGGGTTGGGGTGGTTAGGGGTGAACGATGTCGTGAAACCAAACACCCCATCCTCCGCTTGCACCCCCGGGATTATTGAGATTCCGGGGGTTTCCGCTTTAACCCGCGGGTTTCCAGATGGCGGTCATCGCGACGATCCGTCGTGTCAAAGCCCGTGCCGCCGCGCCGAACCAGCGATTTTTGTAGCAATTTAGCGAAAATTTGCCGCTATCCGTTCTTTAGGTTGTTTTTTGGCATATCGTGTTTCCAGGAGTAATCCCGATTACATTCGCCAAACTTAGAGGAGTGGATCATGGCGGAACAGAACATTCCGCAACCGCCGCAGCAGCCGGGCGGCGGGCAGCAGCCACAGAATAATCAGTACGGCGGCTACCCACAGCAAGGCGGCTACCCACAGCAGGGTGGTTACCCTCAGCAGGGCGGCTATCAGCAAGGTGGTCCTCAGCAGGCGCCTAAGCCGAGCCCGTTCCAGGGAATCTCGAAGGACGTCTACAAGAAGCTCGGCGTTGTGCTGGGTGTCGGTGTTGGTGCGGCGGTCGTTTCCGCGTTGATCTTCGGTTTCCTCTTCTGGGCCGTCTACGACGAAAACACGTCTTTCGGCGGGTACAGCGTCCCGGACTTCATGCGTGCGAACTTCTTCTCGTTCATGCATTTGCCGGCGGCGGGTTTCCGTAACGCGCTCCACTACGGTGGTAGCACTCTGGCTATCATCCCGCTCTCGATCTCGGTTCTCACCTTGCTTGCGATGTGGTTCTTCGGACGCAAGTTGCGCGTCACCACGCTGGTTTCGAACTGGATCGCTAAGCTCGTGATCGCCGCCGCTTCCGGCCTGGTGTTCTGGGGCGTTCTGGTTATTCTTTCCGCGATCTTCGCGTGGGCACCTGGCCATGGTAGTGGCGCGTGGGCCGGCTCGTTCGGCGGCGCTGTGTACACGCTCGTGACTGTGGGTGGTCTTGTGTGGTTCTTGCTCTCTCCGAAGGGCATCCCGGACAAGCTCAATATTGGCGTTGGCGTGCGTTTGCTGCTTGAACACCTCGCTTTCGCTGGCGTGTTCGCGCTTATCTTGGGCCTCATCGGCGTCCTAGCAGCAGGAGAGTTCGCTCCTAAGGGCATGCTTTTCGTCAGCATCCTTGCGGGCGTGCCGAACGTGATCTTCAGCTTCTTCAACACGATCTACCTTGGTTCGCTGTCCAACGGCTACGCGAGCGCATTCGGATACAGCACGTATCAGTGGTGGGAAGTGCTCATTGGCGTTATCGTTTCGATCATCGCGCTGGTGATTTTCGCTATCCGCTGGGCTGCACGCGGCCAGGCCGTAGCGCCAATGCACGCGATGTGGCGCTTGCCTGCCATCTACGCGGCAGCTGGCCTGTTCATGCTGTTCGCTCTGTACACGGGTAAGAATGCCGGCATGTCTGCCGGCCTTGGCCTCGCCGGCTGGAACTTCATGTTGTTGGCCGTGGTCGGTGCGATCATCGAGGTTCTGGCTCGTTTCGTTGTCCCGGCGTCGATGGGCTTCCTGCCGGGTACGCTGCTCAGCTGGATCAACGTTGGTATCCCGGAAGGCCCACAGAACTTCCAGCAGTTGGGACAGGTTGCGCACCAGCGCCGCCAGGAGTCGCAGGCTCGCATGCAGCAGATGCAACAGCAGATGCAGCAGCAGGGTCAGCAGTACCCGCAGCAGAACCCTTACGGTTATGGCCAGCAGGGTGGTCAGGCTCCGATGCCTCCGCAGCAGGGTCAGCCAGGTCAGTTTGGTCAGCCTCAGCAGGGTGGTCAGGCGCCGATGCCACCGCAGGGCGGTCAGGCTCCGATGCCTCCGCAGCAGGGTGGCCAGGCGCCACAGCCTCCACAGAACGGCCAGGGCGGCCAGCCGCAGAACCCAAACGGTCAGAACTAGTCATGGTTGATTGACCTTTCGCGTGGGCCTCAGCATCGATGGTGCTGAGGCCCACGTGTCTGTAAAGGGCACTGTGTGATCTGAGCGGCTGTGCTGAGTTTTTGCGCGGGTTCTCGCGTAATGTTTGAAGCACCATGATTTTTAAGGCTGTCGGCAGTTCTCGCCCTTATCCGGCTCACGGGTTGACCACGTCTCGTGACTGGGCTGGGGTGCCTCCACGGCAGGTGCGGTTGGCGGATTTGGTCACAACGAAAGACAAGTTGGACCTGGCTCAGTTGTTGAGTGAGGATTCGACTTTTTATGGGGACCTGTTCCCTCACGTGGTCAAATATGAGGGCGAGATGTACCTCGAAGATGGCTTGCACCGGGCTTTGCGCACGGCGTTGTATCGCCGTGAGGTGATGCATGCCCGTGTGCTTGATGTGGACGCGATGTATTCCGATGGGACACCGGTGAGGAGGCGGGGCGCATGAGTAGCAAGGACGCTGGCTCGAAGCCTGCCGCCGAGTCTGCCGCTAAGCTTGCGGCCACGTCCGATGTGACTGCGACGGAGAGCGGTGCTGAAGGTCGTACGGTTGCGTCTGAGCCGTTGCCGTCGTTGATTAGCGATGAAGACAAGGTTATGGCTCGTAGGTCGCGCGCGTGGGTTGTGGGCGGCCTCGTTGCGATCGGTGTTGCGGGAACTGCGCTGGGTTTCACATGGTGGCAGCGGGGTACGTGGACGCCGGATTTCCGCGCTCCGAATCCTGCCGTTGTGTGCCCGGTGTGGCCTTTGACTCCGGCAGCACCTGCCGATGTTTCTTTGAATGTGTTCAACGCTTCCACGCGGGAGGGGATTGCGGCAGAGGCCGCCGATACCCTGCGTGAACGTGGTTTTGATGTTCGCACGGTTCGTAACGCGACGTTGGATGTGAAGACGGCGGAGTCGGTTGCGTTGATTTATGCGGGCCCGGATGACACAGCTGCGGCGTTGGCTGTGCAGAATCAGATCCCGGGTTCTCAGGTTGTGTTGCAGCCGGATAGGACTAACGGGATTTTGGATGTGGCGTTGGGGGTTAAATATGGCGGCATCACATCGCCCGAGGGTGTCCCGAAGGGTAACGGGACGCTGAAATGCACTAAGCCGTGGTTTGAGCGCTGAACCGGTCTTATTGTTTATGACGTTCGATTGTTCATGATCTGCGTCATAATCAGGCACGGCTTACTGTGAGCTTCCACACTCGGTCTACTATGGCGGCAATACTTCCTGCCATCCCGTGGATTTTGTGAGGGGATTCAGCGATGCCTAATACCGCTGTTCGTGCTAACCGGACTCGTGTCGCGTTCGCGACACTCGTGGGTACCACTGTTGAGTGGTACGACTTCTTTATTTATGCGAACGCTGTAGCGCTTGTGTTTGCGCATCAGTTCTTTGAGCCGCTAGGGGCAACTGGCGCGCAGCTGGTTGCGTTCGCATCGGTCGGTTTGTCGTTCTTGTTCCGGCCGTTGGGTGCGTTCTTGGCGGGCCACTACGGCGATAAGCTCGGCCGCCGGAAGATGCTTGTGATTACACTGCTGTTGATGGGTGGCGCGACGACGGCTATCGGCTTGATCCCAACGTATGCGGCGATCGGTGTAGCGGCTCCGCTGTTGTTGTTGGCGATGCGTATTCTGCAGGGTATTTCCGCTGGCGGTGAGTGGGGTGGCGCTGTCTTGATGGCGGTCGAGCACGCTGGCCGTGACCGCCGTGGTCTTGCTGGTGCTGTCCCGCAGCTGGGCGTTCCTTTGGGCATGTTGTTGGCTTCGGGCATGATGGCGCTCATGACGGGTGTGATCGCTCCGACTGAGGAGGCGTTCAACTCGTGGGGTTGGCGTGTTCCGTTCTTGTTGTCCTTCCTGTTGGTGTTCTTGGGTTATTGGGTTCGCCGTTCTGTTGATGAGTCCCCTGTGTTCCAGGAGATCGCAGAGCGCAAGGAACAGATCCACATGCCGCTGGTGCAGCTGTTCAAGAAGTACTGGTATCTCGTGGTTTTGGGTGCGCTGGTGTTCGCGGGTAACAACGCGTCTGGCTACATGACCACCGGCGGGTTCATCACTAACTACACGACGTCGTCGTTGGGTATGGATCGTACGGATGTGCTGCTTGCGGTGACGGCGGGTTCGTTCTTCTGGTTCGTGTTCACGTTGCTTTCGGGCTTGATGGCTGACGCGATTGGCCGAGTGCGCACCTACCAGATTGGCTTCATCGTTCTGGGTGTCTCTGTGTTCTTGGTGTTCCCGATGATTTCGACGAAGTCGCTGGGGATGCTGTACCTCGCGTTGCTGTTGTTCTCGGTTGGGTTGGGGCTCACGTATGGTCCGCAGTCGGCCCTGTATTCGGAGATGTTCCCGGCTTCGGTCCGGTTCTCGGGTGTTTCGGTGTCGTATGCGATCGGTGCGATTATCGGTGGCGCGTTCTCGCCGATGATCGCGAAGGCGATCTTCGATTCGACTGGCTCAACAACCATGATTTCTTGGTATTTGTTGGCGTTCGTGGTGATCGGTTTTGTTGCGGTCTCGCTGATTCGTGACCGTAGGGGGATCGATTTGTCGATCAGCAATGAGGTTGAGCAAGCGCACGGTGCCGTGGTTTTCCAGAAGGCAGCTTGATGCCGAGGTAATGGGTGACCACCCCACGGTTTTTGGGGTTGGTGCGGTACTATTTTGACCGCGCCGACGCTCAGGATTGTTGCATTGGCGCTTCCCGCGTAATTTAGTGGGATAGGGGCCGTAGTTGAAGCGGTTCCTGACTGAAAGGGATCTACGAGCGTGATGCGACGCAGTGGGAGCGAGGTCGTCTGATGCCCGCTATGCAAAGGTTCGCTGCACATGGCAGCAAGTATGGGCAGTTGACGCTGTTCATGGTCCCGTTGGGGATCGCGATCAACTTTATTGCTGGGCAGATTGTGCTTCTGCTCAAGCTGCCTGTGTATATGGATGCGATTGGCACCATCCTGGTGGGTGCGGTCTGTGGGCCGTTGCCGGGTGCGTTGGTTGGTTTGTTGACGAACTTGATCAATGCGATCACGTTGCCGACGTTGGTGCCGTACGCGATTGTGTCGGTTCTGATTGGTCTGGCTGCGGGTTGGCTGGCTAGGGTCGGTTGGTTCCGTAACGTATTCCATGTCGCGTTCGCGGCGCTTATTTTTGCGCTGATTGGCGGTTTCATCGGTTCCCTGATCACCATCTGGGTTTTCGGTGGTTTGTCGGCGTCTGGTGTTGGCTGGGTGACCGGTATTCTCCGCTCGTTGGGCGTGGGTGAAACCGCGGCTGTGTACTTGGCCTCGATGCCGCTGGACTTCATCGATAAGGTTCCGTCTGCGTTTATTGCGTGGCTGATTATTTTGCGGATGCCTACCCGTGTGTTGGTCAAGTTGCCGTTGGGCGACAGGTATTTGAAGCCGCCTAAGAAGCACGATGCGTTGGCTGATGCACAGAAGCATCCGGGCGAATTGACGTTGGGTCGGTGATGGGAATGACTCAGAAAGTTCAGACTCAGGTAGCGCGGGTCAAGGACTTGCGTGCGTACTACTTGGACCGTTATTCCAAGCCGTATCGTTTGGGTAACCCGATCCGCGATCTGAACCCGCTGATCCTGTTTGCGTTCTTGGTCGCTATTGCGGTCGCCTCGATCGCGTTGCCGTGGCCGGTTTTGGCTCCGGCCGTCGGCTGTGTTGTGTTTGTGGTGATCGCGGTTCTTGCGAGCCGCGCTAAGCAGTTCATCCCGCTGTATCTCAAGCTGTTCTTGGGTGTGGGTTCGGTCCTGTTTATTCTGCGTGTGTTCTTGATCGCGCCAGAGGAAGGCGCAACGGTTTACTGGAGCTGGGGCGACAACCTGGCCCTGTCTACGACCTCGATCGCTGCAGCGGCACGCTTCACCCTCGTCGTGATGTCTTTGTGTGGCGCTTTGGCGCTGTTCTTCCAGCTGGTACCAGCTAAGAACTTGATGCTCGCGTTGCAGGGCGTTGGTTTGTCTTCGCGTTCGACCTACGTTGTGTTGTCTTCGTTCCAGTCGATCACTGATCTTCAGAAGATGTCGAAGGTTGTGGTGGATGCGCAGAAGGCTCGCGGTATTGAGATGGAGGGCGGTTTCTTCCGCCGTGTTGCCGCGTTCTTCCCGATCATTACTCCCGTGTTCCTTGCCGCGATCGGTCAGACGGAGGAACGTGCTCTCGCTTTGGATGCGCGTGCGTTCAACGTCCCGGAGAAGCCTTCTCAGTTGTCTTACTTGCCGAAGGTTGGTGTGGGGCAGTGGCTTCTGTTGCTGGTCTCGTTGGTGATCGCTGTGGGCTCCATCGTCCTGGCTGTGGTCCTGTAAGGGGTTCTTGTGAACATTGTTGAGCTGAAGAACGTTTCGTTTTCGTATACGCATCAGCAGGAGCGCGCGCTGGATGGCGTGAACCTTGAGCTGGCCCCTGGGAAGCTGTACGGCGTGGTGGGTCGTAACGCTGCTGGTAAGTCGACGCTGGCTTCGCTGATGCGTGGTTTGATCCCGTACTTCCACTCGGGTGATCTGGACGGCGAGGTTCTGTTGTGGGGCCGTTCGCTTGAAGAGTGGTCGCCTGCTGAGTTGTCTCGCCGGATCGGTTACGTGTTCCAGAACCCGTTCACGCAGATCTCTGGTGTGCGTGAGACGGTGTTTGAGGAGATCGCGTTCGGCCTGGAGAACCTGGGCTACACGCGTGAAGAGATCGTGGACCGTGTTCTGCAGGTTGCGGAGCGGATGGATCTGCTCCCGTTGCTGGAGAAGGACCCGAACGGTTTGTCGGGTGGTCAGCGTCAGAAGGTCGCTTTCGCTGCGGTGATTGCGATGGACGCGGACTTCATTGTGATCGATGAGCCAACCTCGCAGCTTGACCCGGAATCCTCGGAGGAGGTTTTCCGGATTATTGCTCAGCTGAAGGAGCGCGGTAAGACGCTGGTTCTGGTTGAGCACAAGGTCGACTTGCTCGCGGAGTACGTTGATGAGCTGATCGTGATGGAGGCGGGCCGTGTGACGGCTGCTGGCCCTTCGCGTGAGGTGTTTGCTTCGCAGGAGCTGGTGGATGCGGATGTTCCGCGTCCGGAGGTCACGCAGCTTGCGTTTGCGTTGCGTGAGGCGGGTGTTGCGGTTGATCCGCTGCCGATCACGTGTGAGCAGGCGTTGGAGGCGTTCGCGTGGGTTGGCGGTTCGGTTTCCGGCGGTTCTGCTGCCGATGCAGCTGGCACTGCCGGCACTAAGGGCACGGCTGTGAAGGGTGAAGGTGACCACTGATGTCGATTGAGTTGAAGGATGTCGCCTTCGCGTATGACGAGGCGTCCCCGGTTTTGGCTGGGTTGAACATGTCGATCGCTCCGGGCGAGCGGGTTGCGATCGTGGGTCAGAACGGTGCTGGTAAGACCACCACGGTGAAGCTTATGAACGGCTTGCTCAAGCCGACGAGCGGTAGCGTTCTGGTCAACGGCACGGATACGTCGAAGATGACGAACGCGAAGATGGCGCAGACTGTCGCGTACGTGTTCCAGAACCCGGATGATCAGCTGTTCCAGTCGGATGTGTATTCGGAGCTGGCATACATCCCGAAGTATTTGAAGTGGGGTAAGCAGGACACCAAGCAGCGTCTTGAGCGCGCTATTTCGATGACGGGTATCCGTCCGTTTGTTGACGATAATCCTGCTGACCTTCCGTTTGCGATCAAGAAGTTCGTTGCGATCGCTGCCGTGTTGGTTCCGCGCGTTGATTTCGTGATTCTGGATGAGCCGACAGCGGGCCTTGACGGCCGAGGCCTTGAGATCCTTCAGCGCATGTTGGATCGCTTGCATGAGGACGGCATCGGGGTCATCACGATTACGCACGACATGCGTTTTGTGGCTGATTCGTTTGATCGCGTGATTGCGATGGCGCACGGCAAGATCCAGGCGGACGGCACCCCGGGTGAGGTTTTCGCTCGTGACGATGTGCTGGCGGAGTGCCGTTTGCAGCGACCAACTGCGGCCCACATCGCACGCGAACTCGGCCTCGGTGATCACCTGGGTATCGAAGAGATCGCTGCCGCGATGATCGCTAAGAAGTAGTCCATACAAGAACCCGCTATAGCAAGAACCACTCCTAACCTATCGACGGCGCTGAGCTGAGGAGGATCATGTCTACGTTCCCTGTTGTGATGGATGTTGATACCGGCATCGATGATGCGATGGCGTTGATGTATGCGGTGCGTAACCCGCATATGGATGTGCGTGCGGTGTCCACGGTGGCAGGCAATGTGTCGCTCAAGCAGGTTGTTGAGAACACGGTGAAGATCCTGGATTTGATGGGCGCTAGCGATATCCCGGTTGCTGCGGGTGCTGTGGCGCCGTTGAATTCACCTGCTCGTGACGCGTCGTATGTGCATGGCGCGGATGGCCTGGGTGGCGTTGAGTTGCCTGCGCCGTCGCGTGAGCCTGTGGCTGAGCACGCAGTGGAGCTGATGCGCCGCACCATTATGGAATCGGAGCAGAAGGTCACGTTGATTGCGTGCGCTCCGCAGACGAACCTTGCGCTGCTTTTGCGGATGCACCCTGAGGTCACGGAGAACCTGGAACGGATTGTGTTCATGGGTGGCTCCGCGAGCGTGGGTAACGCGACTCCGGTTGCTGAGTTCAACATTTGGCATGATCCTGAGGCCGCGGACATCGTGGTGAAGTCTGGTGTGCCGCTGGTGATGTATGGCCTGGATGTGTTCAACCATGTCGCTATCCCGGACGATGTGGTGGCTGGCTTGAAGGCTTCGGACCATCCGGTGGCCCGTGCGTTGGGTGGTATCGCTGGGTTCACGTACGGCGATGACGAGGATGAACCGCAGGCTTATTCGTTGATCGGTGACGCTGGCGCGGTAGTTGCTGCAGTGCATCCGGAGATGTTTGTGAGCTCGGAGCACCGCATCGAGATTTCCTTGGCTGACGAGGTCACGCGCGGCCAGACCGTGGTGGATCAGCGCGCCCAGGTGGGTGAGGACCGCTTGCACGGTAAGAAGATCGACGAGATCCCGGTAGCGGAGGTTGTGTTCTCGGCGAAGGACGAGATGGAAGTGATCCGCGAGTTCCTCGACGTTGTGCTCGAAGGCGAGTTCAAAGAGCTGTATTCCTAAGAGTGAGGCCTTGCGCCTCCGTGAACGAGATCCGTTAGGTGTCGCGGACCCAGCTGCCGCATCCCATCGAACTGAAGAATTCGCCTTCTTTGAGGGTCAGGCGTGGTGTTCCGCTGTCGACCACACGGGAGTATTTCACCTTGGAGTAGGCAGAGTCTGCGTAGACGGCATAGACGCAACGGTCGCTGACACTGGATTTCGTGCGGTACTTGCCTTCGGGAATGTCTTCTCCGATTTCCCATTGGCCGCTGCTTCTGCCTGGCCGCGAGACGATCTCGATATCTTTCTCGAGTTTCTCGCGGTCCTTTTTGAGCTTCTTTCGATCTTTTTTGAGTTGCTCCTGGTCCTTCTTCAGCTTGGTTTGATCGTCTTGAAGTTCCTTCTGTTTCTTCTGTTGATCTTTCAGCTGAGCGTTGAGGCCGTGTTCTTCGTCTTTATAGGACGCGATGGTTTGCTCGAGTTCCTCGCGCTTCTGTTCGCCCTTGGCGGCCTGCGAATCAACCTGAGATTTCTCAGAGGACAGCTTCATGTATTCAGCTGAACGCGTCGGGTCTGGCGCGAGCAGGGTGTTGCCGAGGATCACGCCGCCACCGAGACCGAGCATTGCCGCTAGGACTGCGGCGATCGTGATGTTTTTGCCTGTTCCGTCTGATGAGCGTTTGGATGCCGAGCGGCGCGATGAGGCACGGCGGGACGATGCGGGGGAGGCCGCGTTGTGGGTCGCGGACATGAGTCCTGCCGCGGTCACGCCAGCTGCAACGCTGGTGGCTCGGCCGGAATCGGTGGAGTCGTCTAGGTAGGGGCCGCCGGATGGTGCGTTGACGGCGGAATATGTTGCCGCATCGAACGTTGCGGGGGCGTCCTGGTACCACATTTCGCTGTCGAGGCCGTGGTATTCACTGCTCGGTTCAGGGTCGACGAAAGGCCCTGAATCAGAGGAAGGGGCAGGCGTGAGGAACGCCGTGTGGTTGGTGAACGTCGCGTCGTCGATGCTCTCGCCGTGCGTGGTGTCCTCGTTAGGGAACTCTTCACTTTGGAAGTGAGTGTCCTGGAATGTGGTGCCGTGGCCGTCGGTGCCGTCGAGGCCTGCTCCGTGGAACGCGTCTAGCGGCAACGGTGCAGGCGGTACCGCAGGGGCCGCGTCGGACGTAGCCTCGGGAGCGGCGGGCGCGGCGGGCAGTGCTTGTGTTGCTTCGTCCTCGGGGCCAGGAGGAGGTGGGGACGCTGGGAAACTCTGCGTCGCTTCCTCATCATGACGGGAAGATTCAGACATTATTCCATCCAGAACTACAGCGGTGACTTAATTTCTAACTCACCATTGTGACCTGTTGACAGCTGTATTGCCTAGCCCGCTAAAGTTCCCGCATGAGCTACATCACATCATCGAACCATAAGAAAACCATCCGTGCAGTGTTCGCAGCATCCGCGGCAGCAGCTCTTATTGGAGCCTTGGGCGGTTGCGGAACAGCATCCGAGTCAGAACAAAATACGGCACAGGAAAGCTCGTCGCAAACCCACTCGGCCGAACAGAAAACTGCAGAATCCCGGCTCGCTGCCATTAAGAAGGAAGGCGTGCTCACCGTGTGCACTACGGGAGACTATGCGCCCTTCACGGTAGAAAAGGACGGCGATTTCAGCGGAATCGACGTTGATCTAGCTAAGAAATTCGCTGAAGATCTAGATGTCAAAGTGGAATTCGTGAGCACCGAATGGAAGACCCTGATGCCGGATTTCCTCGCCAAATGTGACATGGCGGTAGGCGGTATCTCCGTCAATGATGAGCGCGCCAAGAAAGTCGATTTCAGTTCCTCGCTGCTCAAGGACGGCAAGACGCCGATCGCACGTTGCGAGGAGAAGGATAAGTACAAGACGATCGAACAGATTAACCAGCCAGGCGTTGTGAGCATCATGCCGGAGGGTGGGACCAATCAGGTGTTCGCGAAGAAGCACTATCCGAAAGGCACCCTGAAAACTCACGACAACAAGACGATCTTCGATGAGATCGTTAAAGGCAGCGCTGACGTTATGACGACTGACCGTGCCGAAGTTCTGTACATCGACGAAAAATACCCGGAGCTGTGCGCGACTAACCCGGATCGTCCATTCGACCAGTTTGATAAGGCATTCATGTTGCCTAAGGGCGACGCCGAATTCAAGAAAGCTGTGGACGACTGGCTCGAGAAGAGCTTCAAGGACGGAACCTACCGCGAGATCGAAGAGCCGTGGGTAGGGGATCAGGAACTGAGCTTCCGCACGGAATAATCAGCTGCCCAACAGCAAACGCCGTAGCCCTGCCTCTTTAGGGTAGGGCTACGGCAGGGCCGCGACGAGGCGGGGCAGCACGTCCTGGATCGGTTCGGTCACCATAGCGTCGGCGAACGCATCGAACTGGGTCGGCTCCGCGTTGATGATCACGACCTGCGCGCCGTTTTCCGCTGCCAATGGAACCAACCCAGCCACCGGATACACGGTGAGGCTCGTGCCGATCGCAAGTACCACATCGCACGCTTGGGCGAGCTCGATGCTCGCCTGCATCGTGTCCTGATCGAGGGCTTCCTCGAACAAGATCACGGTCGCGCGAGTAATCCCGCCGCACTCAGGGCAACGTGGATCCGTCTCACCAGCGTGAACGCGGGCAACCATGTCAGCCATCGGGCCTTCCGCACCGCAATCCTCGCACCGCCAACGCCGCTGATTCCCGTGAATCTCGTGGACCAGTTCCGGTGAGTTACCCGCCACCAGGTGTAGGCCATCGGTGTTCTGCGTGACGATCCCCGCAAGCCGGCCCGTGCGTTCCAACGCAACCAGCGCATCGTGGCCCGGATTCGGCTGCGCCTTCAACGCGACCGAATCCGCGCGCACCTGCCACGCCTTACGCCGCACAGCCTCGTCACCGAGGTACCAGGACAGGGTGGAGATCCGCTCCGCATCGGGGTCCTGGGTCCAGCGACCCTGAGGGCCACGGAAATCAGGGATGCCCGATGCGGTAGAGATGCCCGCGCCCGTCAGTGCGAGCACGCGCTTGGCTCCAGAGAGCACGGTGGCGGCGGCATCGAAAGCTGCGGCATCAGATGGAGGGATCATTCGGGTACGGTTCCTGTTGCGTCCTCACCCTCGAGCCAATGACGCACGGCCTCGCGGCCGCGGTCCATGAGCTCTTCATGGTCGTCGCTATCGAGGTTGAAGCTGATAGAGGTGTACGGGGCGGTATCGATCGCGATCACGTTTTGACCGATCTCCGGGTCATCGATCCGGCGGGTCTCGCGGCCCTCCAAAACCACCTGACCCAAGGCACGCAACTGAGGTATCGGCTTACGCACCGACTCCAGCTGCTCCTTACCAGGGGTGCGCGGGGTCATATTGATGCCGATCGTAGGCCAGTCAGCCTCCCTCTCCTCATTATTAGCCAAGAGTTTGATAGGGAAGTTAGAGACCAGCCCGCCATCCGCAAACGTGACGGTGCCACGTTTACCTGTGATCTCAACAGGCTGGAACACGCCCGGTAGCGCGGCGGAAGCGTGCACCGCATCGGCCACTGAAATCTCATCCGGATCCAAACCGTAGTCCTCGGCATCCCACGGGAACACAGCCATGCGGCGCTGGCTCAGGTCAGTCGTGAGCGTCACGAAACCATAGCGATGCGTGATGTCCTCATCCGCGAACGGGGAATCATCGCGGCGCAGGTCACCGAAGGTTTCCGTTCCGAGGTCCTTCATGACTCCGGCGATCCACGAGTTCATATAGCGGCCCGGGTGCATGCCTCCGTACCGCAACAACCGGTACGGGATGGCGAGCTTGGATAGCGGGCCGAACTTGCTCGCGATTGGGCCAGCATCCAGGATCTTGGTGAAATCAAAGGACGTCACCAGGTCGCTGAACCTATCCAGGCTTTCACCCGAATGCTTCAAAGCGGCGAGCAACGCGCCCGCCAGCGAACCTGACGAACTGCCGATAATCCGCTCAAACGTGTAGCCCGCTGCACGCAGTTCATCCACCGCGCCAGCCACGGCAACAGCCTTCGCCCCGCCACCTTCAATCACCAGGTCGACCGGCTGTGGGGCGAGCCGTGCCTCCCGGAAAGTCGCTTCAGACACCGTAATTCTCTTCAGATACCGTAAATCACCTTAGACACAGTTGCCTTACACCGTCATCGCGATGAGCTTCTCGACCTGATATTCCTCGATGCCGTTGTGGCCGCCTTCCTTACCCAGGCCAGACGCCTTCACGCCACCGAACGGAGCTGCAGGGTCAGCCACAGCCGGACGGTTCAAGCCCACCATGCCGACTTCGAGCGCTTCAGCTGCGCGCATCGCCTGCACGATGTCCTGCGAGTACACGTACGCGACCAGGCCAAAGCGGGTGTCGTTAGCGATGCGGATGGCCTCTTCATCGGAATCAGCGATGTACAGGGACGCGACGGGGCCGAAGATCTCGGTGGTTGCGATATCGGAATCCAGCGGAGCGTTCTCGACCACGGTCGGGTTCAAGAAGTAGCCGTCGCTGTCCGGGCAGTCGCCGCCGGCAAGAACCGTGGCGCCCTTTTCCTGCGCATCGGCAAGTAGGCCCTGCACGCGCTCACGCTGGCGGTCAGAGATCAGCGGGCCCACTGTCGTCTCCGGATCAGTTCCGGCACCCACACGCAAGCGGGCGACTTCCTCGAGGAAGATCTGCTTGAACTCATCCGCAACATCCTTGTGCACGATGATGCGGTTGGCAGAAATACATACCTGCCCGGCATTGCGGAACTTCAGGCGCGCAGCGCCCTTCGCGGCCCAGCGGACATTCGCCTTGGACAGCACGAGGAACGGGCCGTTGCCGCCCAGCTCCATCGAGGCGGCCATGACGTTATCAGCGGCCTGCTTCAAAAGCTGAGTACCCACCGGAGTGGAGCCTGTGAACGAGACCTTGCGCAGGCGTTCGTCCTTCATGAGGTCAGCGGACTGCGCCGGAGCGTCAAGCGTTGGAACCAAGTTCACCACACCAGCGGGAACACCGGCGTCGTGAAGGACCTGAACGAACAGCGACATCGTCAACGGCGTCAGGTCAGACGGCTTGATGACTACCGTGCAGCCGGCAGCAAGCGCAGCGCCGGCCTTGCGTGCACCCATCGAAACTGGGAAGTTCCA
This sequence comes from Pseudoglutamicibacter cumminsii, assembly GCF_016907775.1. Classification (NCBI taxonomy): domain Bacteria; kingdom Bacillati; phylum Actinomycetota; class Actinomycetes; order Micrococcales; family Micrococcaceae; genus Pseudoglutamicibacter; species Pseudoglutamicibacter cumminsii. The sequence continues at coordinate 1,155,891 of NZ_JAFBCO010000001.1, forward strand.
CGGGGTCACAAGATAGGACGGGCCCACAGGCTGATACGTCGTGATGATGCGGTATCCGCCCTTCGGGGCGGGAGCGAAGTTACCGGTCTGATGCTGAACCTGCTCAGAGAACCACCGCAGCATCTCCGCGGCATCGGTGGCCTCCCCCTTCGCTTCACTCAGAGGCTTACCCATCTCCGTCGAGACCACCTGAGCGATGTCATCGGCACGCTCAAGGATCAGCTCATATGCTTTGCGGAGAATATCGGAGCGTTCACGAGTGGTCGTGGAACCCCACTCCTTCTGCGCAGCAACAGCGGCATCCAACGCGCGCCGCGCATCCTCAACTCCCGCATCGGCCACCTGCGTGATCTCCTGGGCCGTGGCCGGGTTAAGAACAGGGAACGATGCGCCGCTGGCCGCAGCAACCCACTCGCCGTCAATGAACAAGCCAGTCTGGACGTCAAAAGAACCATTCGAGCTGGTGAAAGATACAGAAGTCATACTCAGAGTCTCCCACGTGGCACCCACCGAACTCCACGTGAACTCTTCGTGTTTTGTCAACGTTTCCACGGTTTTGAGGGAATCACCTGCCTACAATGGTCAAACAACGATGGTGGTGGTAGCGCCGGCACCAGATGCCGCGTTGCGCACATGGCAGGGCAGGTTGAGGGAAGCGAGGGGGAGAGAGCATGAGTGGTTCCCCTATGGCCTCAACCTGGCGCACTGATTCGCGAGCCGTGAAGCTCCATAAGTCGGTTCGAGTCACTGTCGGTTCGATCGTCACCAATTTGATCCCCACCGCGATTGTCGCGGTCTTCGTCTACACATCAGCCCCAGGCGCGGCGGTCGGCCGGGCACTGATGTATATAGGCATCCCACTTGGTGGCCTCATCTTCCTGGTTGCGATCGGCGGCGCCGTCGTGGCGCTCATCGTCGGGCACAACGAGCAACGTAGCCTTCGAGGGGAAAGCGGCGCCCACGTTGCCAACGCCCACGTTGCCGGCGGCGCCGGGGCTGGCAACGGTGCTGGGTCTGCCAACAGTGCCGGGGATGGGGCGCGCGTACCGTTGGGGCGCATCTGGACCATGCTCGTGGTAACGCTCGCTGTGACGGCGTCCCGCATCGTCGCCAATTGGTGGTTCTTTTCAACCAACGGCGCGGGCTCCGCGGCACGAACCGATGTAGGACCGGGGCCGTTCGTATTGACCTCGTGGATTCTCTACATTGTGGCCGCCGTGACGGCGTTCTGGACGTTCTTTGGGGTGCGGCGCTACGAAAAAGCCGTGGCGCCGGAGGCAGAGGCTACGGTACCGGGATCAGAGCCGGCCGCGAGCTAGATTTCCGACTCCTCCAACGCGGCGAGGAAATCCTCAAGCGAAGCCATCGGGGTCCCGTATTTTCTGGCGTTCTTCGCTTTCCCCGATTCACTGTTGACATCCGCGAGCACCAGCAGATCCGTGCGGGTTTTTGTGACGTTGGCGCTCGAAACGAATCCGTGTTCCTCTATGAACCTGGCGAACACGGCCCTGTCCCAGGTTTTGCCACCGAGCGTGATGGTGCCTGTGAACGCGATCCGCGCCTCCGGCTTCAGGAGGTCCGCAAGCACGGGGCCGGGCGCGGGCGGTTCGTACGGGATCACGACGCCAAACTCGGCTTCGATGGTGCGTTTGAGTTCCGTTGTTGCAGGGCCGAGGGTGCGGCCCTCGAGCCGGGCCGCCAAGTGGTTGATGTGCGCTTGCGTCAGCTGTTTATCCTGCGGAACGAATGTGAGTGGTTCAGCGGACGGAACGGCGGCGCTGGGGTGGGTACCGGCGTCGGTTGCGTTTGTAGCGGAACGGGTGAGTAGATAGCCAGAACATTTGCTGTGTTCCCATGCGGTCCATGGGTCAGGATCCTCAGGTGTGAATCCGTGGTGGGTATGGGCGAGTTCGCGCGCACGCGGGAGAGCGCCATTGGTTGAGAGGGCGGTGGAGTTCGCGGGGGTGGTGGGGCCGGCGCTCGCCGTGCGGTTACCGACGCCCCCTTCGCCGCCTATGTCAACAAACAGCGGCATATGTTCCATGAGTCCGAGCCGGCGCAACTCGAAATCGATGAGCCCGCGCAACGTATCAGCGTTCGCCGCGACCACGGTCCGGCCACCAAGAAGCGAGCCCAGCGCAGTTAATGCTTGCGCCGTATCCGGCGCGAGCGTGAGCATATCCGCATCGATACCGTACTTAGAAGCCGCATCCCCTAGATCCCGGCCAGGGTTCACGAGCGTTGATGCTTCCTCGCCGTCAGAGGTCACCACCGCGATTTCTAGCGGGCGTGGACGCCAGCCGCGTCCCGCATCACCTACCGTGACCACCGACATGAATGCAAGGCCGGCATCGTGGGCGGCTTCGGCATCGTGTGCGGAGTCGGTCAGTGTGGCGCCGCCAACGTCAGCGCCACGTTGGGAACGTAAGAAGCGCCGCAACGATGGGGCGACGTGGATGTCTTTCGGTAGAACGGTCCGCCGCAAAATCAGACCATCCATCGAACGGACACGTGATAACGCGACGTAGAGCTGACCGTCGGAGAACACGCCTCCGCGGATGTCCACGATCGCGCGGTCAAGAGTCTGGCCTTGGGCTTTGTGGATGGTGATGGCCCACGCAAGCCGCATGGGCAGTTGCCGGAACGTGCCCTGAACAGAATTCGAGAGCCGGCCGCTTTCCAACGCGATCGGGGAGAGAACTTCCCACGTGTGCGGGCGGGTGATGAAGATGTCGCCGCGAGGAGTGGCCACTTCCGCCCACGGTTCGCCGTCCTTATCCCAACCTAAGTCAGTGATCTCGCCCAGGGTTCCGTTAACCCAACGGTCCAGGGGATCGTTGACCACCATCATGACCTGCGCGCCAATCCGCAACTCCAACTCGTGGGGGACGGGCGTCTCGAAGCCAGTCAGGTCGCCGACGGTGTCGGCTTCGGAAGTCAGCGCGAACGTCGTGAGCTTTTCGAGTTCCCTCCGGTTCGCGGCATCCGCCATCCGGTTGGTGGTGGTGAGCGTCATCCACGGCTCATCGGCCGGAGGGGAGAACCCCGGATCAACCCGTTCGTTCAGCTCCGCGAGGCTGCGTTGTGTCAGTGACCCATCCCGCACACCGTTGAGCAACTCAGTGAACCGGGAGCCGTGTTCTTGCCGGAACACGTGAGTGAGCTCGAAGACGGGGAACGACCCTTCCGGGAAATGCCGTGCAGAAAAGAAGTACGGACTTTCATAGTCCTGTTCAAAACGCTCTTGTTCGCTCGGGCTCACCACAGGCGGCAGTTGATATACGTCACCCACCAGAACCAGCTGAACCCCACCGAACCGCTCGCCGGGCCGCGGGCCATACAGTTCCAGTGCGGCGGCCACCGCATCGAACAGATCAGCCCGCACCATCGACGCTTCATCGATAACCAGCACATCGAGCCGTTCCAGCACTTCACGATGGGCTGCAGGTGAATACCGAGGCGAGCGCACCATCGCTTCCGTCATGCCGGGCCGGAAGCTAAACAACCGGTGTAGCGTCAACCCGCCGACGTTCAGCGCGGCCATACCGGTGGGTGCAGCCACTAGTACGTTGCGGGATGTCTGTTCCATGAATAGCCGCACAAGCGTGGACTTACCCGTACCCGCTTTGCCTGTGATGAATGCGTGATTGCCCGCTTGGAGATGGTTGAGTACAGCACTCAACTCGGGGGTCATCACGATGCCGGGCATGGCTTGATCTTATCCGTGTGGGTGGGCTTGCGATGAGGTGGTTGGGTTGGATGCTCGGGGGATGGATGAACTGTGTGGATAGACATCGCTGGTTTGTTGAACGACGATGCGAGCTTTATTGCGTGTAGTGAACAGGTGGGGTGCTCAAGTGGACGGGACGCACCGGGTGTGTTTAGGTAGTTATCATCCGCTGTTTTCTAAGCGAATTCAGTGGAGTGTGTTCATGAGTTTAGCTTTGCTAGCCCGCAAACATGTACTTACGAACACTTTTCCGTGATGGCGGAGCGAGGACTTCTCACCCTTGGCTCCGCCATCACTCATTTAAAGGTGGGGTTAGGCGCCTAGCTGTGATGGGGTGAGGGTCTCTCAGCGGCCAAACGTCCATTTCTCTGTCCGCTCCATGGAACTGAAAAATATTTTTCAGGAATTATTTCGCGCCTCGAACGGACAGTTTGGGGTCATTTATCGTCATCTCTCATCTGGCGAGATCCGCTTGAAATCAATGAATTTTGCGAGACGTAGGGGCAGTTTTGAGTCAATTTAGGAACGTTCGTTCAGTTGAGTGAGCTGACTTTTGGCGCTTTGGGTTAGTAAATCCAGTGGGTATATTTACTCGCGAGTCACCTCTATCTCCGGTGAACCTGTGTATCTCTTGTGTGTCTGAGTGAAGGATTACTACTGTGGCGCAAGAAAAATTGCGGCTCAAGAGGCTAAAGAAAAGGGTTTTAGCTTCGATAGCTAGTTTTGGTTTGTTAGCAACGATGTCCCCTGCTGTCGCGTCATCCGCAACAGCGTCCCAAACGCCGGCTTCGTCGCATGGAGCGAAGCCGGCATCGGTGGTTTCGAAACTCACTACTCAGAATCAGGCTTCATCCAACGCTTCGATGACTCCAGCGCGCGTGAACTCGAACGTGTGCGCGCCGAACACCTCGTTCGGAATCCTAGAGAACGGGCAGTTGCGTAAAATTAACACGGCCGACGGGTCAACGCAGAACCTGGGGTCAACGAATCTTCGGGCCACTTACCCGCTGAGCGGGATGGACCTTGGCTATGACGCGGCATGGGCACGTAAAGAGCAGGTCAATGGTCTTGGTGTGACGCGGGATGGCAACACGTTCTATGCGTTCCGCGGCTGGTCGAAAGGGTCCTATCAGAACAGCATTTGGGTTGAGGGCGTGCGCCGCCACTTCGACCTGTTCAAGTACGACGCCAACGGAAACAACCCGGAACGTATCCCGATCACGGAGAACGGTCGCGACTATTACCAGTTCCGGGAGTTGAGCTACGAACAGCAGAACATGGACCTGATCGCGGGTGCTGTTAACCCCGCTGACGGTCGCTATTACTTCGGTGGGTTCCATCAGGAAAACGACGGCAATGGACGTTACAACCTCTACTTTGCTCTGCGCTCGGTAGATCCGAAAGGTGGGCGCCTGCGTCACATCGCGAAGGTATTCGTAGAAAGCAAAGCCGGACCGTACAGCTGGGACGATGCGAACGGTGACATCGTTTTCGACCATGCTGGTAACTTCCACTTGCTGTTCGCTAAGCAGCCGTCGGGTGGAACTTCTGCTGTTAAGCTCGTGACCATTCCGGAGTCGTGGCTTCCGGTAGACAGCAACACGCCAGATATGCCAAAGCTGTACGGTACGTCTACCGTGACTCGCTACATCAGCGGAGCTGATGGCGTTGCGAACAGCCTTTCCGTCGACTCAGACGGTCAGCTCATCATCGCTACGGTTCGCACCGCGTTCAAATACGATCCGACGTCATTCGTCTTGGACCGTAAGGCTAACTCGATCGATGGCAACACTGGTCTGATTAACACTGACCTCGCGTCGTGCCACACGCCACCGACGCTCGAAGTGAAGAAGGACGTTGTACAACGCATTGCGCAGGACGACCAGTTCCGTTTGACCGCGGACGACCAGGCTCAGGACAGTGGTATCTTCGCTGAAGCGACGACGAGCGGTAACAAGACCGGTGTGCAGGAGCAGCAGATCGGGCCAGCGATCGTCCGTTTTGGTGGTGAATACATCATCAATGAAGAAATGGCTGCTGGCTCCACTTCGAAGCTGAACAAATATGACACGACGTTGTCGTGCGAAGCGAGCTATCCGCAGGGCGGCACTGAAAAGCTCGAGCCGACCCCGGTTTCTGGCCAGCAATACAAGGTGACGATCCCTGAGCACAGCGCCAAGGGGCCAGCCAACGTTTCGTGCATTTACACGAACACTCCTGTTGGTAAAGATCCTGTCTTCAAGGTGAAGAAGGACTCGGCCGAGGCTGGCGCTACGGCAGCTGATGGTGAGTGGATGTCTGCTTACACCGTGACTGTCACTAATGATGGTGAGATCGACGGCACCTCCAAGGCTGTCACCGATACTCCATCGGTTCCTGCTGGTTTTGAACTGACTGAAGCCAAGGTTGACGGTGAGACCGTCGAGTTGGTTGATGGTTCGTTCACGATCAGCGAGGGTGTGAAGCTGGCTGCTGGTGAGGACAAGGTGTTTGAGGTTGTTCTCTCTGGTACCTATGAGGCTGGTAAGGCTGACTGGGTCGCTGTCGGTGAATGCGAGACCGAGGGTGAGGGCAATCCTGCCAAGGGTCTGTTCAACAAGGTGACCATGGAGGGTGACTCTGATGGTCCTGAGAACAATGACGCGTGTAACCCTGTGTCGAAGGATCCGTCGTTCAAGGTGAAGAAGGACTCGGCCGAGGCTGGCGCTACGGCAGCTGATGGTGAGTGGATGTCTGCTTACACCGTGACTGTCACTAATGATGGTGAGATCGACGGCACCTCCAAGGCTGTCACCGATACTCCATCGGTTCCTGCTGGTTTTGAACTGACTGAAGCCAAGGTTGACGGTGAGACCGTCGAGTTGGTTGATGGTTCGTTCACGATCAGCGAGGGTGTGAAGCTGGCTGCTGGTGAGGACAAGGTGTTTGAGGTTGTTCTCTCTGGTACCTATGAGGCTGGTAAGGCTGACTGGGTCGCTGTCGGTGAATGCGAGACCGAGGGTGAGGGCAATCCTGCCAAGGGTCTGTTCAACAAGGTGACCATGGAGGGTGACTCTGATGGTCCTGAGAACAATGACGCGTGTAACCCTGTGTCGAAGGATCCGTCGTTCAAGGTGAAGAAGGACTCGGCCGAGGCTGGCGCTACGGCAGCTGATGGTGAGTGGATGTCTGCTTACACCGTGACTGTCACTAATGATGGTGAGATCGACGGCACCTCCAAGGCTGTCACCGATACTCCATCGGTACCGGAGGGCTTCACCATCACCGGTGCGACTGTTGACGGTACCGAGGTTGAGATCACTGACGGTGTCTTCACGGTGACGGATGGTGTGAAGCTGGCTGCTGGTGAGGACAAGGTGTTTGAGGTTGTTCTCTCTGGTACCTATGAGGCTGGTAAGGCTGACTGGGTCGCTGTCGGTGAATGCGAGACCGAGGGTGAGGGCAATCCTGCCAAGGGTCTGTTCAACAAGGTGACCATGGAGGGTGACTCTGATGGTCCTGAGAACAATGACGCGTGCAACCCTGTCGGTAAGGACCCATCCTTTGCTGTAAAGAAGGATGCAGACACCACGTCTGTCGTGACTTCCGAAGGCAAGACCTGGAAGGCCACCTATAAGGTGACCGTTTCGAACACCGGCGATATCGCTGGCACGTCGCAGGCTGTCACTGACACCCCATCCGTTCCGAAGGGCTTCGCCGTCACCGGTGCGACCGTCGACGGCGAGGCTGTTGAGATCACTGACGGCACCTTTACGGTGACCGAGGGCGTGAAGCTCGCAGCTGGTAAGGCTAAGACCTTCACCGTGACCCTGACTGGTGATGTCGCCAAGTCCGGCGTCGCGTGGCTCGCAGTCGCTGAATGTGAACTCGAGGGCGAAGGTAACCCTGCCAAGGGCCTGTTCAACAAGGTCGCTATGGAGGGCGACTCCGATGGCCCTGAGAACAACGATGCCTGTGTTCCAGTCATCAAGGAAGGCGAGCCTGCCTTCAAGGTCAAGAAGGACGCAGACACCAAGTCCGTTGCCACGGCCGAAGGCAAGACCTGGAAGGCGGTGTACTCCGTGACTGTCGCCAACATCGGCGACGCAACCGGCACGTCAAAGACTGTCATCGACAGCCCGAGCGTTCCGGAAGGCTTCACGGTCACCGGCGCCGAGGTCGACGGCAAGGCCGTTGAACTGGTCGATGGATCGTTCACCGTGACTGAGGGCGTGAAGCTCAAGGCCGGCAAGGCTAAGACCTTCACCGTGACCCTGATCGGTGATGTCGCCAAGTCCGGTGTTGACTGGGCCGCCGCGGCTGAATGTGAGCTAACCGGCGAGGGTAACCCTGCCAAGGGCTTGTTCAACAAGGTCACCATGGAGAACGACTCCGATGGCCCAGACAACAACGACGCCTGTGTCCCAGTCGTTCCGCCTGCTCCACCAGAAGGGCCAGTTGATCTGTCCAAGACCGGTGCTGACGTGCTCGGCATCATCGGTGCAGGGACGGGGCTGCTGATGCTCGCAGGAGCCATGCTCATGTGGCGCCGCCGCGCAGCAGAACACTAAGGTACGGCTAAGGAAATAAGTAAGCTGCTGAGCAGCTAGCCCTCCCAAAGTGCGGGGTCAAAGATCAAAAAGATCTTTGACCCCGCACCCGTTTAAGCACCACGGACAAAAAGACATGACGCCTCCCGCCAGACCAGCCAGGTGGCAGCAAGTGTGTGAGTGTGGTAGAAATAGAACGCTATTGCAAATGAGTCTCAATAGCGTTAGATCTATTCTCCACATTAGAAAGCGCACAGTCATGCCGCCATTAGGGAACAAGGCTCCAGCGTCGAACGCCACGCCAGTTACCACCGCCGCGCCAGCCTTCAGCGCCAAGAAGCACGTGACCAAGGGCGTCAACGCCCGTCTCGCCGCCACCTCAGGTGTACTTGCCCTGCTGCTCGCGGGAGTCGCGCCAGTGGCGGCACACGCTACCGATGCTCCAGACAACGCATCAGCGATCGCTGCCACCACGGATAACTCAGCGGCGAACAACGCGACCGCGGCACCAGCAGCCGACCACCTGGTCCTTGAAAAGGGCCACGTCGACGCGTTCAACGTCACCGCATCCAACGGTGCCCTCAAACTCAACTTGAAGGAAGACGTCACCGGATCCCACGTTCAGCGCGACCCATCCAAGGTCGAACTGCACGTCAAGGACGCGGCCAAACAGACCATCCCAGACGGCTGGCCAGGCGCCGGCCAAAGCTACTTCCTGCCTCAAACGCAAGACCACAACCTCCTCTGGCCAGGATGGGACACCCTCGGAACCCAGGGAGGCGGGGTCGACAAGCACATCGACCTCGAATTCACCGCGGTCAGCGGCCCCGGCAAGGTGTATCTTTTCGGCACGAACGGCTTCGGAGGGATGGAGCCGCTGTTGAAGGGCGGCGCGACCGAGCTCAAAGCCGGCGCGGTGCGCGAACAAACCTTCCCAGCCCACACCCACGCGAACTGGGCGTTCACCAAGCCAGGCCTGTACAAGATCACCGTCAAAGCACGCGGCATCGCGAGCAAGTCTGGTGCCACTGTTGAATCAGAAGAGCAGACCTACTACTTCACCGTAGGCTCCAAGCACAAGGGAACAGCCTTCAAGAAGGCTGAACCAAAACCGCAGCCTGCACCAGAGAACCCTACGCCAGCCCCTGAGGAACCAAAGCCGTCGCCTCAGCCTGAGAAGCCAAAGCCGACGCCTCAGCCTGAGAACCCGGCTCCGGAAAAGCCAAAGCCAGAGCCAGAAAAGCCACAGCCAGAGCCTGAGAAGAAGCCTGCGCCAGAGAAGCCGAAGCCAGCGCCGGCTCCGGACAAGCAGAAGCCAGCGCCGGCTCCGGAAAAGCAGAAGCCAGAGTCGCAGAAGCCGGCCGTGAAGAAACCGGCAGAAAAGCCAGCTTCCGAAAAGCCCGAAGCAGTAGCACCATCGAAGCCAGTCGCTGAAGATGCTGGAGCTCCGGCAGCAAACGCGCCTCAAGCTCCGGCATCCCCAGGGGCAGCTCAGTGCATGCCAGTTGAGGAAGCGCGCGAGGCAACCCAGCAGGAAATTGAGGCAGCAAACTCGGGCGGACAGCAGGGCAAGACTCCCGCAACCACCGGAAGCGCGACCAAGGGTGGAACCTCGGCGCTCGGCGCATCGGGTCTGTTGCCGATGTCGCAAGTCAACGGAAGCGCGACGGTTCCAGCTAACTCGCACGTGCACCCGAACTGGGTGTTCTCCAAACCGGGCACCTATACGGTTCAGATCCGTCAGACCGCAACCCTCAAGAGCGGCGGAACCACGTCTGCTCGTGCAACCTTGCGCTTCAACGTTGGCCCAGGTGCCGCGGGTGCAACCAGCGGGCACTTCGACCTCGGCTCGCAGCTCAACGGCAAGACCCTGAAGGCATCCCTCAAGGACGACCGCAAGCAGCCAGCCGCGTGGATTGAACCAAGCTCGATCACGTTCGCACTCGGTGACGCGGCACGCGTCGCCGCGCCAGCCGGCATCGAATTCGTTGCACCGAAGGGCTCCAACGTGTGGATGGTCCCATCCACCCAAATCCCGGGTGTTCCATGGATCGGCGCAAACACGATGCACCCATCCCTCAAAGACACCACGGGCCCTGTGACGTGGACGCTCGAATCCGTGAGCGGTCCCGGTAACGTCGCGGTCTTTACTTCCGGCAACTTCGGCCAGATCGTTGGCCAGCGCTGGTTCAACTCGACCGCGGGCGCCGCAATGCCGGGCAAGCAGCCAGGCACACAGCCGGGTAACGGCTCGTCTACCCCTGGTTCCGCATCGGGCACTGAAGGCTCAAAGCCGACCGTGACCGTATCCGGCATCGCGAAGGACCAGAAGTCTGCGAAGAAGGGTCAGCTGTTCAAGAAGGGCAACAAGGTCATGGTTGTGGACACCGTTGGCCGTACCGCCGACGGCAAGCCATGTGCGCTGCCTCAGGCTAGCGGCGGTTCGCTTGCACGCACCGGCGCGGACGTCGTCCACATGGGTGTAGCTGGCGGCCTCCTCGCGGCAGTCGGTGCGGGAGCGTTCATGGTGCTTCGCCGTGCACGCAACGCGGAGTAATGCGTGAACCAACACCAAACGGATAACAGCCAGCAGGCCGCAAACGAGCCTGTACCTCAGCGGGGGCTCTCGCGGCGATCGTTTATCACGCTCGCTGTGGGGGCCGCCGCTGCGGCTGTTTTCCTCCCGGGGACAACAAGCCGCGGCCTCGAGAGCGGGGGTCTGCGGATCGTAGCGACCACCGGGATCCTCGCGGACCTCGCCCGCAACGTTGTCGGGGAACACGCCCACGTGAGTGCGCTCGTCCCGGACGGCGCTGACCCGCACTCGTTCGAGCCGACCCCGCGGGCGATGCGCGACATCGCGCTCGCGGACCTCGCGTTCTCGAACTACCTCATGTTGGAAGAACAATCGATCATCCGCGCGATCGACGGGAACATTGGCGCGGACGCAACCCACATTGCGCTTGCAGAGGAGGCCTCGGGTTACGGCGCGGAAATCATCCCGCTCGTGGAGTCCCGCTCGCTGGATGCCGTGTGGCTCGGGCTGCGGGTTGCAACAACAAGCGCGGATGCCGGTAGCAAGCTGACGCCGGGAACCAAACGTGGAGACGCGACGCGCTTGGGTCTCGTCTCGGCCGACGGCCCGGGCACGGTATTCGCTTTCGTGACGGGAACGTTCGGGCGGCCGGAGAAGGTCTTCGACTCCTCCTTGCCAAAAAACTCGCGAGAGAACATCACAAACCTCCCGCCGGGCGCACACACTCACATGTCGTGGGCGTTCACCGAACCGGGCGTCTACACGTTGCGCTTCCGTGCAACCCCTGCCGCCAGCGGGACGCTGGGCAATAAACAGGGCGACAACAGCGACCAAGCCGCCGATGTGTCGGGCATTGTGGCCTCGACGTTGCGGATCGCTGTTGGCGTGAGCCCTGACAAAGCTACCGCTGACATGCCGGCGGGGACAGCGGGGGCTGAGCCCCGCATCGTCAGCAAGGGGCATGCAGACATCACGGCGGACATCGTGAACCGTCGGCTCGTGATGCGTGTGGATGAGCCGAAGCCGGAGGACATTCCGCTCGAGAACACGGTGATCCACGTGCCACCGAAAGCGCTGCAGCCGATCCCGGCTGACCCCGCGTTCAGGTTCATCGGCCGCCCGGGAACCGACGTGTATCAGCTCCCGCAAGCGGTACTCGGCAAGCACGTGCACGGCGAAATCGACCCTCACCTGTGGCACGACGTGGCCAACGCGCAAGCCTATGTTGAGGTGATCCGCGACCAAGTGATCAAGAAAGACCCACGCAACGCGTCCCGTTACCGCAGCAACGCGTCGGCATACATTAGCCGGCTCGACGAGGTGGACGATTACGTTGCCCGCTCGATCAAGTCCATCCCGGAGCGCAACCGGAACCTCGTGACGACGCATGAGGCGTACGGGTACCTCGCCAACCGGTACGGGCTGGACGTTGCGGGTTCGGTTTCGCCTTCGCCGGGGCAGGAGCCCTCGCTCGCGGAACGCCGGAGGCTCGCCGCGACCTTGCGCGATCTCAACGTCCCGTCAGTGTTCATCGAACAAACCGCGGGCACCACGGCGCAATCGTTGCGGGACGCCGCGAAGCTGGCTGGGGTTGGTGTCGCGCCGATCTGGGGTGACGCGTTCAGCCCTGGCGTCAACACGTACGAACTTTTGATGCGCGCCAACGCGGATTCGCTCGCGCGCTCGCTCGGCGGGAAGCCGCTGGGTGATCACGATGCGCCCGGCCGGTAGCCGCGGCGCCTCACCTACCGTTGGTCGGCGGTAACCGCTGGCGGCCGGCCCTACATACTGCTGAAATCTGGAACTGATAAGGACACTCACGATGCTGAAGTTACATACGCTCAAGCCTGCGGGCAGGCTGTCGGCTCTTTTGTTGACCGGCGCGCTCGCTTTCGTTCTCGCTGTTGCTGGGGCTTTCGTGGGCGTTTTCGGGCAGGCTTCGGTGGCGCACGCTGAGCCGTCGGATGATCCGGCGCTCGAGCAGACGGTCGAATCGGATGAACGCACCGTCACGGGCGAGCCAGCTGTTATGGACGTGGGGCACGCTGATCTGGGGATGCGTCGCGTGGATGGCGAATGGGTTTTACAGGTTCGTGATGACCGCACCTCGCCTGCGGTGTGGCGCAACCTTGAGGACGTTGTGATTCAGGTGCACGACGCCGGCAAGCAGCAGATCCCGGACAGCGGCTACGAATTCACCGGCGCTAAAGGCGGCGAGGAAGCCTGGGTTGTTCCGCAGGTTGAGGTCTCCGGTGTGGTGTGGCTGGGCTGGAACACCCAGGACCCTGAGCTCATCAAGCACGCCGAGCGTGGCGTGACCATGAAGTTCAGCAAGGCCGAGGGCCCTGGCCAGCTCACTCTGTTCCTGCAGCCGGGTAACTTCGGTGACCCGCAGGTGCTGGTTGACAGCTCGAACCTCGCCGAACACAACAGCGTCTTCATCGAGAAGAACACGCACACTCACGCGAACTGGGTTTTCACGAAGGAAGGCCAGTACACGACTGACCTCACGATGACCGCCGAGGATAGCGAAGGCAAGAAGGTATCGGCCTCTGCATCACTGGTGTTCGCGGTAGGTGACGCTACGGATACCGATGCGGCGCACGAGGCCGCGAAGAAAGCCAACAGCGGCGGTAAGGAAGCGGCCGGTGACGGCGCTAGCAAGGGCGCATCGACTGAAGCGGGCGAGAACAAGCCGGCGGGCGCATCGTTGGCATGGTGGCTGGCCGGCGGTGCGGCTGTGGTGATCGCGGTGGGCGTGGTTGTCGGCGTGGTGCTGCAGCGCAAGCGCCGCGAAACCGAAGAGAAAGTGTGGGGCAGCGGTGCTGACGAGTGAGAAGAAAGCGCTGAGTGCCCGCAAAGCGCTGACGGATGAGCAGGCGTTGAGGGAACATCACGCGTTGCATCACGGCAACACGGTGCTCGAGGGTTGCGATGTGTGCGTCAACCTGGGGCAGCGGCCTGTTCTGGAGGGCGCCTCGATCAGCGCCGCCGCGGGGGAGATCCATGTTTTGTTGGGCCCGAATGGTGCCGGTAAGACGACGCTGATGCGTGCGTTGCAGGGGCTCGTCCCGTTGGCGGGCGGTTCGGTGAACCTAGAGGGCCGTTTGGGTTATGTTCCGCAGCGGCACGATATCGACTGGACGTTCCCCGTGACGGCGGCCGATGTGGTGCGGCTTGGACTGGTGCGTTCGGTTTCGCGGTGGCGGCGGCTGGGTGTTTCGCACATGAAGCGGGTTGCTCACGCCTTGGAGCGGGTTTCGATGACGCACTTGCGTGACCGCCCGATCTCCGAGATGTCTGGTGGTCAGCGGCAGCGGGTCATGATCGCTCGCGCGCTGGTTCTGGAGCCGAGCGTACTGTTGCTCGATGAGCCGTTCACAGGGCTGGACATGCCAACCCAAGAGGAGCTGTCCGCACTGTTCGTTGAGCTCGCGCGGCAAGGGGCGGCGATCGTGATGTCTACCCACGACCTCAGCCACGCCCTCACCATCGCGGACCGCGTGACGCTGCTGAACCGTACCGTGATCGCGGAAGGCCCGCCGCGTAGCCTCAACGATCCGAAGCTGTGGCAACGCACCTTCCAGGTCAGCGAAACCTCGCCGCTGCTAACGCAAGTTGGCGCCTTCACAGGCGCCGCCGCGTCGGACGGCGCGACTAAGCCAGCACCGGTGCCGATGACCAAATACAACGCAACCACCGCATCGGAGGGGGTGACGCATTCATGCTGACGCCGCTGGATTTTCTGCAGGATCTGTTCAACCCGCAGCTCGCGTTTCTGCCGAAGGCGCTGGTTGTTGCGACGTTCTCCGCGCTCGTGTGCGCCGTGGTGGGCACGCATGTGGTGTTGCGGGGGATGACGTTCATGGGCGACGCGATTTCGCACGCCGTTTTCCCGGGGCTCGCTGTGGCGTTCGTGTTGCAGGGTTCGCTGTTGTGGGGCGGGCTGATCGCCGGCGTGGTGACCGCTGTTTTGATTGCGGTGTTGAGCCAGAATGAGCGGCTGCGCTCGGATACGGTGATCGGTATTTTGATGGTCACGATGTTCGCGATCGGTATCGTCGTGATGTCGCGCGCGCCGGGCTATTCGGGCAGCCTCAGCACGTTCCTGTTCGGTTCGCTCACGGGTATCCCGGACTCGGCGCTCGTGACGACAGTGGTGGGGTCGGTTCTGATCTTGGGCGTGCTGGCTGTGTTCCATCGCGACCTGATGATGGTGGGGCTGGACCGCGGTTATGCCGCGGCGATCGGCATGCGGGTCATGCTGTTGGACATCGTGTTGGCGGTTGTGGTGACGCTGGCGGTGGTGATGAGCGTTCAGACGATCGGTAACATCCTGGTGATCGCGCTGCTCGTGACGCCGGCGGCCGCGGCGCGGATGGTGTGCGACCGGATGGTTCCAATGATGCTCACGGCGGCCGGATTCGGTGTGCTGGGTGCGTTCGTGGGGATCTATGTTTCGTGGTCGCTGGATGTGCCGACGGGCGGCGCCGTGGTTCTCGTGTGTGCCCTGATCTTTGTGTTGGCTTGGCTGTTCGGGCCGCGGCACGGTGTATTTGCGCGGCGGGCACCTCGATTGATTGCCGAGCGTTATAAATCCCAGCCAAATTGATATTTCAGTTCCTATTGATTGCCTCTTATTCTTAAAGAAGAGCAATCAAAGGAGGCGGCTGTGGACATTAAATCGTTGAGGTACTTCACGGCTGTTGCGCAGACCCTCCACTTCGGCGAGGCCGCAACGCGGCTCCACATTGCTCAGCCGGTGCTGTCGCAGACGATCTCCCGGCTTGAAAAAGAGCTCGGCACCACCCTGCTGAACCGCACCACGCGCAAGGTCGAACTCACCGAGGCCGGCGCGTACCTCAATCAGGAGGCCCGCCGCGTGCTCGCGGACGTCGATGCGATGATCGATGGGGTGCGCAACATCGCTAACGGTTCGGCCGGGATTATCCGCATCGGCTTCACCGGAACCACCGGTTTCGCTCAGCTCGCCCGCATCAAGCAAGCCGTGACCGAGGCGCTGCCGAACATCACGCTCGAAGTGCATACGGACCTGTTGACCCCGGCGCAGCTCGAACAGATCCACAACGGCCACCTCGACATGGGTATCCTGCGTGGCAACACAACGGACCCGGCGCTGGAAACGTATCCGCTCGGAACGGAACGCCTCGTGGCCGCGATGCCGGAAGGGCATCCGCTCGCCGCACCAGACATCGAGCCTGAGCTCAAAGACTTCGCGGGCGAAAACTTCATCGCTTTCGGCGATCCGCGTTCCAACGTCAACGCCCGCGGCGTGGCAAGCTGCCATGCCGCAGGCTTCACGCCGCACATCGCGCACACCGCGCCGGGCACGGCGGGACTGCTCGCGCTTGTCGCCGCGGGAGCCGGGGTCGCGTTCATCCCCGAATCCGTGCAGGCGCTCCAACCGCAAGGCGTGGTGTTCAAGACCGTGCCGGGAACCCTGCCAACCGACCTCGCGCTAGTAACCCGCGCCGGAACATCCAGCCCCGTGATCAAGCACGTCATCCAAGCGTTAGTCAGCACCGACGTCGTAAGCGACGCCGCGGCAGGCGACGCGGTGGGCGGCGACACTGCAGACGCAGACGCAACCAAGGTTTTGAACTCTTAACCAAACTTACGTAGGACTCACTGAAGGGAGATCGATGTGGCACAGACACGGTTCCATGAATCCGCGCTCGCCGCAGTAGAAGGCATCAAGGACGGTTCGACTGTTCTGATTGGCGGTTTCGGTATGGCGGGTATGCCCGTCACGCTGATTGACGCGCTGATTGAGCAGGGTGCGAGCGACCTCACGGTCGTATCGAACAACGCAGGCAACGGCTATACGGGGCTCGCGGCGCTGCTGCAGGCGGGTCGCGTACGGAAGATGGTGTGCTCGTTCCCCCGCCAGTCGGATTCCTATGTGTTCGATGAGCTGTACCGTGCGGGCAAGATCGAGCTTGAGGTGGTGCCGCAGGGCAACCTCGCTGAGCGTATGCGTGCCGCTGGCGCGGGCATCGGCGCTTTCTTCTGCCCGACCAGCTACGGAACCCCGCTCGCGGAGGGCAAGGAAACCCGCGAGATTGACGGCCGTAACTATGTGCTGGAGTACCCGATCAAGGGCGATGTGGCGCTGATTCACGCGGAAACCGCGGACAAGATGGGCAACCTCGTGTACCGGAAGACGGCGCGGAACTTCGCGCCAGTCATGGCGACCGCGGCAACCCGCACGATTGTTGAGGTGAACAACGTGGTTGAGGTGGGCGAGCTGGACCCAGAGAACATTGTGACCCCGAAGATTTACACCGACGACGTCCTCGACTTGTCGGCCCTGCCAAAGGAGGAGACCGCAGCATGAGCCAGGACAACGTGAAGAATGAAGCCGTAGGCGCTGGCGTGGAGGGCGCCGACGCGGAGCGCGGCACGGTTGAGCACACCGACCGCGGCCCGCTGGAGAAGACCGAGATGGCGCAGATCGTGGCCCGGGACATCCCGGATCACTCGTTCGTGAACCTCGGTATTGGGCAGCCGACCCTGGTTGCCGACTACCTGGATGCGGATTCCGGCGTGACGCTGCATACGGAGAACGGGATGCTCGGCATGGGTCCTGCGGCCAAGGATGATGAGGTTGATGAGGAGCTCATCAACGCCGGTAAGATCCCGGTGACGGAGCTGCCGGGGGCGAGCTTCTTCCATCACGCGGATTCGTTCGCGATGATGCGCGGCGGCCACCTGGACGTGTGTGTTCTGGGTGCGTTCCAGGTTTCCGGTGGCGGCGACTTGGCGAACTGGTCCACGGGCGCCCCGGATGCGATCCCAGCGGTGGGTGGCGCTATGGACTTGGCGATCGGCGCTAAGGATGTGCTGGTCATGATGACGCTGTTCACCAAGGACGGCAAACCGAAACTGGTCCCGGAATGCACCTACCCGCTGACCGGTACCGGGTGTGTTTCCCGCGTGTACACGGACCGCGCGATCTTCGATCTGACCGACGACGGCGTGGTTGTTCTGGAGACGTTCGGGATGAGCTTCGACGAACTTCAGGAAGCCCTCGACATCGAACTCAAGCGAGCATAGTTAGCGCTTGATGAGTTAGCGCTCGATTACTTAGCCCGAGAGGCGGCGGCGGGGCCGGCTTGGTTGCGTACCAAGCCGGCCCCGTTGTTGTTAGGTGGAGGCTTCTGTCCTTTCCTCAATATCGTTAAATGTGAGGATCTGTGTGACCTTATAGTTCTCGAGAGAATGGTCATTATTCCTTTGCAGATCCCGATCAAGTCCCGAAAATTGATAATGCTTGAAACTTTCGACCACTACGGATAATGTGATCTATATCACAGGTTAGGGGGTGATTGTATGAAAACTCTTCGGAAGGTAAAAGCTCGCTTGCGTGGCCAAGGGCGAATTGTTTGTCTGGCCTACTCGAAGCAATATACCTGGTAAAGTTCTCGTTTCTTCGGGAGGGCCGGGTCATCCGAGCCCTCCCGTTGTTTAGGTGAATTGGAGAGCACTATGCCTGTGAGAGGGCCAGATTTTCCGAGACAGTCGTTATGGAAGCACATGGTCGAGTGGCATGAAAAGTATGGCGAAGCTAAGACGCCGGTAAAGCTTGAAACGGGCCCGTGGTTAGTCACGGATGAGGCCTTAATAAAGGCAATATTGCACGACCAAGCGAACTACGTGGACGAATCAGCGTTTCTGCGGACACGCAATTTCTTTCCACTGCCGCACGATCAACGGGTAAGAGTCCTTAAACGGTTTATTGGCCTAGCATCGCCGGCAGTAGAGCAGCTGCCTGAGTTTCTTGATCAACAGTTCAAGAGACCACGTACGCTAAGGATGCAGTCAGACGGAATCTGGCTTATGTACTCTTTGTACAAAGATAGGATCTTCGATCCGCGACGGGCATCTGATTTCAACAACCACGTTGAATACTACCTTGGTAGGAAGACTGTACGGGACGACGTGCAAGGTGCTTTCTGGCGGTTGAAGGGTAAGGCTCGAGACGAGCTTGATCTGAAAGTTGGTGAACTTCTAGATCAAGAAAACCATGTTGCCTACGATGATCTCGTAACGATAGTTAATGACGTTGAACTGGAACTCCTACCGGCCGAAAAGAGTGAGCTTTTTCTTCGCTTGGTGCAGTCGTTAGTAGCCTTCACAGGTGCCGCTTTCGAGGTTGCTTTCTACTTTTTGGCAGTTAACCCATCGTGGCTTCAGTGGCTTGACAACGAACTCAAAGCCCGTGCGTTCATTCTGGAACTTCAGCGCTTGTATCCAACTGCCTGGCGACTTACCAGGACCGCGGCGAGAGACCACTATCTCAACGGTGTTTTAGTTGCGGAAGGAGACGAAGTGATTTTGGGACACAGCGTTGCTCAAAAGTCTATTGAAGCATGGGGGCGCGACAGTGAAATTTTCGACCCCGAACGCTGGGTACAACAAACACAGAATCGTCTATTGACTTTTGGGGCTGGCCCAGGAGTATGTCCAGGTAAAAATATCGCTATAAAACTTCTAACGCAGGCAGTACTTTGGGTGGGCACGAACGTCTCTGAACTTCAAATAAATAGTCCTGCTCAAGAGCCATATGTGCGGTCGATACTAGCCGCGCCGCGTGCGGAACTAAACTTTCACCGGAAATGAGTTGTCATGGGTGTGGTTAATCGCAGGTTGCGGTTGGCGAAAGCTTCGAACGCTGCTGACGCGTTTTTCGGGCAGGCTTTTGGGCCGTGGATTGAGATTGTCGCGGTTGCCCTCCTCGCCGCTAGCGCGTGGCAGATGGGTCTACTTAACGCGCTGACCACTGTGGCGTTCATGGTTCTGGGCATCCCCATCGGCGTTTTCGTTGACCGTTTCGAGGCAGTACGGGTCTTGAAGCTCGCGCTCGTGGCGAAGGTTGCGCTCGCCGCAGTGCTTGTCGCGGTGGCGGTGAGCGGGCATTTGACCATCCCGTTCCTGCTGGCGTTCGCGACCGTCATGGGTATTGTGACGGTCGCGACTGAGACCGCTCAGGTGTCCACGGTCCCAGCGCTTACGGATCATGACGGGCAGATCAGCCGGACGGTCGCGAACATCGCAACCTGGGACAGGATCGCCTCACTTGTTGCGCCGGTCGCCGTCGCTTACGGCGTCACGATGTTGGGCGCTAACTGGACGCTGCTCGCGGCCGTCGGTTTCGCGGTGCTCGCGATGATCCTCGCGCTGTTCATCGCGCGGCCGGGCGTGATGCAGGCTGTGCGGGATGGGGCGGAGTCGGGCGAGGTCGACGCGGATGCAGATGCCGATGCCGGGGCCGAGCAGACCGCCGGGCAGGCACCCGTGAAGCAGTCGTTTTGGGAGCAGGTCAAGGATGGCTGGTCGGTGCTGGTTGCTGACCGGCAGTTGGCGGGTATGACGTGGCTTTCGGCGTTCACTAACGCCGGTTTGTCGATGGGTGCCGCGGTTGAATCGATTCTGGTTATCCAAACTTTGGATTTGGGTGTCGAGTTTTACGGCATTCTTGGTTCCTTGGCGGCTGTTTCGGGGGTTGCGGCATCGTTCGTCTCGGGCCGTATTGCTGATGCAGTTCCGGTCAGGAAACTGTACGTGTGGGGCGGCATGGGGCAGGGCGTTGCCGCGTCCTTGCCGCTGTTTGCGTTGTTGGCGCCGCAGGCGGCCGTGGTGCTGCTGATTATTCACACGATGGCGTGGGGCATCATCCTGACTATCACGAACGTGGCCTCGCAGATCTATGCCGCGACCACCGTCGAACAGCGCCTGCTTGGCCGGATTTCTGCGTTCCGCCGCACACTCACGATGGGTTTGGTTCCGATCGGCAGCATTGTCGGCGGTGTCCTTGGCACGGTTGCCGGCCTGTGGTTGCCGCTGCTTTTGTGGCCGGTTTTCACGCTGTTCGGTGTGCTGATCTACATGACGTTGGATCGTCGCCGCGGCCCGGACACGGCCTAGAACCTCTTATAGCCAACGACAGCGGGGCCGGCTTGGTTGCGTACCAAGACGGCCCCTTTGTTGTTGTTCGTATAGGATTCAGGATGTTGTGTTGCAGATCACAGGGGGCTGTCGTTAACTGGGTCCCATTGCTAGAAATGAGTTGTCATGGGTGTGGTTAATCGCAGGTTGCGGTTGGCGAAAGCTTCGAACGCTGCTGACGCGTTTTTCGGGCAGGCTTTTGGGCCGTGGATTGAGATTGTGGCGGTTGCCCTCCTCGCCGCTAGCGCGTGGCAGATGGGTCTACTGAATGCGCTGAGCATGGTGGCGTTCATGGTTCTGGGCATCCCCATCGGCGTTTTTGTTGACCGTTTCGAAGCGGTCCGCGTCTTGAAGCTCGCGCTCGTGGCGAAGGTTGCGCTCGCCGCAGTGCTTGTTGCGGTGGCGGTGAGCGGGCATTTGACCATCCCGTTCCTGCTCGTGTTCGCGACCGTCATGGGTATTGTGACGGTCGCGACGGAGACCGCTCAGGTGTCCACGGTTCCGGCCCTTACGGATCATGAGGGGCAGATCAGCCGGACGGTCGCGAACATCGCAACCTGGGACAGGATCGCCTCACTTGTTGCGCCGGTCGCCGTCGCTTATGGCGTCACGATGTTGGGCGCTAACTGGACGCTGCTCGCCGCTGTAGGTTTCGCGGTGCTCGCGATGATCCTCGCGCTGTTCATCGCGCGGCCGGGTGTGATGCAGGCAGGGGCGGCCGCGGCAGAGTCGGGTGAGGGCGACGCGGATGCAGATGCCGATGCCGGGGCCGAGCAGACCGCCGGGCAGGCACCCGTGAAGCAGTCGTTTTGGGAGCAGGTCAAGGATGGCTGGTCGGTGCTGGTTGCTGACCGGCAGTTGGCGGGTATGACGTGGCTTTCGGCGTTCACTAACGCCGGCTTGTCGATGGGTGCCGCGGTTGAATCGATTCTGGTTATCCAGACTTTGGATTTGGGTGTCGAGTTTTACGGCATTCTTGGTTCTTTGATGGCTGTTTTTGGGATTGCGGCGTCGTTCGTTTCGGGCCGTATTTCTGATGCCGTGCCGGTCAGGAAACTGTACGTGTGGGGCGGCATGGGGCAGGGCGTTGCCGCGTCCTTGCCGCTGTTTGCGTTCGCGGTGCCGCAGGCGGCCGTCGTGCTGCTGATTCTTCACGCGATGACGTGGGGCATCATCCTGACTATCACGAACGTGGCCTCGCAGATCTATGCCGCGACCACCGTCGAACAGCGCCTGCTTGGCCGGATTTCTGCGTTCCGCCGCACACTCACGAGGGGGTTGGTTCCGATCGGCAGCATTGTCGGCGGTGTCCTTGGCACGGTTGCCGGCCTGTGGTTGCCGCTGCTTTTGTGGCCGGTTTTCACGCTGTTCGGTGTGCTGATCTACATGACGTTGGATCGTCGCCGCGGCCCGGACACGGCCTAGAGCCCCTTATAGCCAACGACGCCGGGGCCGGCTTGGTACGTAACCAAGCCGGCCCCGGCGTCGTTATGGCGGCAGCGCCGTTCTGGCGCCCGCGATGCAGCGGCAGCCGCCGCGCCGATTTCTACAATTTTGATGCCGAAGGTTAACTGAGTTATTTGTGGACGGGGCGGATCGCCAGGTTTTCAATCATCGCCTCCGGCGTCGCATCCACCGCGAGCCGGACCGTCGCGGCAACCGATTCCGGGCGGATATACAGCGAACCGTCGTAGTCGTGGTTACCGTAGGACGCCTGCAACTCCATCTGCATGTCCGTATCCACGCGGCCCGGATGGATTGAGGTAACCCGCACCGCGCCGCGTTCCTCCTCACGCAACGCATCCGAGAATGCACGCAGCGCGAACTTCGAACCCGAATACACCGCAGCCCCTACGCCGGAGAAATATCCGGAACCGGAGTTGATCGTCACAACCTGACCACCCGCAGCACGTAGCGCCGGCAGCAACAAACGCGTCAGCTCAGCGACCGCGAAAACATTGACCGCGAACACCCGCTCATACACATCCCACGGGGTCTCCGCGACGGTCTCGCCGTCAGCCACACCCGCCGAATGCACCAGAACATCCAACCGCGCGCCAGCACCGCCCGCACCGCCGCCACCGAAGCCGGCGTCCGCAACCGCGCGAGCAATCGCGTCTTTACCAGTCAGTTCGGCGATGAACGGGCGGGCACCCGGGAACTCGGCCAGCACATCGGCCAGTGAATCCTCACTAGAGGCACCCAAGATCAGCTCATGCGTCGAGGCTAGCTCGCGCGCAATCGCCAACCCGATGCCACGCGAAGCACCCGTGATCAACGCAACCGGCTTGTCGGAATCATGTGAAGTAGTCATGCAACCAACGTAGCCGCTCAGTGCTCGGTAAGAAACCAGCGCTTGCCAGGGACCCGCGTCGTCCTAACACCGGCACAGCCTGGGGTTCCTGAATCCGCGCCGTCCGCCTAGGATGAGGTGCACATCACTTTGCTGAAACGCCTGAAGCGTCTAGAGCGCCTGAAGCGCCCAGGGCACCTAAGCACCCAGGAGGTTGGGCATGGCTAAGCCGAAGATGCAGGAGCATTTGGAGAATCTGCGTCCGGATCCGTCGAAGGGTCGTGACGTTAAGCAGAAGTCGCCGGGGGAGTTGGACCCGGCTGTTGAGACACGCACGGTTCAGGTGCGTTGGGGTGGGCTCGTGCTCGGTGTGGCGTTGAGCTTGCTGATCTATTTCATCCTTCCGGATTCGATGTCGCATAACTCGCGACTGACGGCCGCTACCGCGATTGTGATGGCGGTGTGGTGGATGACGGAGGCGCTACCGATCCCGGCTACGGCGTTGTTGCCGCTGATTATTTTCCCGGTGTTAGCGCAGCCGATTCAGGCGGAGGGGAAGGACCCGAAGCCGGTCACGTTTGACATGGTGGGTGCCTCGTATGGTTCCAACACGATCTTCCTGTTTATGGGTGGCTTCTTCCTCGCGTTGGCGATGCAGCGGTGGAATTTGCACCGGCGGATCGCGTTGGCTGTTTTGCGGGTGATGCCGAATAAGCCTGGCGCGATGATCGCGGGCTTCATGATCGCGACTGGTTTCATTTCGATGTGGGTTTCGAACACGGCTACCGCGGTGATGATGTTGCCGATCGGTATGTCTGTGTTGTCGCTGGTGAATCAGATTACGCACAACGATGATGCTCACCCTAAGACGGGGTCGATTGCTTACGATGCGGAAGGCGAACCGGTCAGGTCGGCTGTTGACTTGATTCGCACTAAGTTCGGTTCCGCTTTGATGTTGGGTATCGCGTATGCGGCGTCGATTGGTTCGCTGGGTACGTTGATCGGTACCCCGCCGAACGCGTTGCTTGCGGGCGCGATGAGTGACCGTTTGGGTTTCACGATCGGTTTCGCTCAGTGGATGCTGGTGGGTGTCCCGATTTCGGTTGTGATGATGGCGGTGACGTGGTTCCTGCTGGTCAAGGTGTTGTTCAAGCCGGAGATCGACGAGATCCCGGGTGGCCGTGAGCTGATTCGTTCTGAGATGAGCAAGCTTGGCCCGATGTCGCAGGGTGAGATCCGTGTGATCATCGTGTTCATCGCTACCGCGCTTGCGTGGATCATCATCCCGACTGTCGCTCAGTTGACCGGCGGTAAGGCGATCATTTCCGATGCGGGCATCGCGATGGTCTCTGGTGTTGTGTTGTTCATGATGCCGGCTGGCGCTGAGCGTGGTGTGCGTTTGTTGGATTGGAAGACGGCTAAGGAACTTCCGTGGGATGTTCTGTTGCTGTTCGGTGGCGGTTTGGCGTTGTCCAGCATGTTCACGCAGTCGGGTTTGACGGACGACATTGGTGGTTTCGCGGCTCACTTGAACGGTGTCCCGCCGATTCTGATTGTTGCGGTTTTGGCTGCCGCGATTCTGTTCTTGACGGAGTTGACGTCGAACACGGCTACTGCGGCGACGTTCATTCCGGTGTCGATCGGTATCGCTACTGGTATGGGTGTGGATCCGTTGCTGTTCGCGGCACCTGTCGCGTTGGCGGCGACGTGCGCGTTCATGCTTCCGGTGGCGACGCCTCCGAACGCGGTCGCGTACGGTTCCGGTTACGTCACCATTGGGGAGATGATCAAGGGTGGCTTCTGGCTAAACGTCATCGGCATCGGGGTCGTTACGCTTGCAAGCTCGACCTTGCTTGTGTGGGTGTTCGGCCTCGCGCTGTAGGGCAACGTGACCTTATAGAAGCGAGCTGACGTCGTCAGCATCTGCTTTAGCGGTCCCGCAACCAACGTTGGTTGCGGGACCGCTTTTCGTTGCTGATGCCTCCGCCGGGTATTGTTGGAGGTTCGTTCATCGAAAAGAAAGAACAGAACATGGCTGCCGAGACTTCCGGCGAAGCAACATACGGTACATCGCTGACCAAAGCGGAGCCGTACGGTACAGAACAGATCCCCGATGTCGAGAGACACGGCAGCCCGCGAAGCCAGTTCACGCTCTGGTTCGCCGCGAACATGGTGCTCGCGGTTATGGTATCTGGTTTCTTCTCCGCGCAATTTGGTTTGTCAGTCATCCAGGGGTTGACCGCGGTCGCCACAGGAACGTTGTGCGGCGTGCTGGTGATGGGGTTGCTGGCCGGCATCGGTAGCAAGCTGGGCGTCCCGCAGCAGGTTCAGGGCCGCGGCCCCATGGGTTTCTACGGGAACTACCTGCCGATCACCCTGCTCACCATTGTTTCCGCGATCGGGTGGACGGCCGTGAACACGGTGTTCGCGGTGATCGCGCTCCAAGTGTTGGTGGACATCAACTTTGCGCTCGCCGCGGCACTCATGTTCGCGGTGCAGGCGGTCTTTGCGGTGTGGGGCCACAACGTGGTGCACGTCGTGAACAAGGTGGCGACCGTCGTGCTGACGGTGTTGTTCCTGGTGATCTCTGTGCTTTCGATGCGGGAGGCTGACTTCACGCTCGCTTCCAACCCCGATGCGGGCAGTTACATGGGCCCGGTAGCGGGCTGGGTCACGTTCGCCGGTTTCTTCTTCGCGTACGTGATGACGTGGACGCCGTTCGCATCGGACTTTTCGCGGTATCTGCCGCGCCGCACCCCGCATTCGAAGGTTGTGCTCTATACCGCCGGCGGCAGCTTTCTCGCGCTGACCTGGCTGGGTAGCATCGGTGTTCTGGTTTCCAGTTTCGCGGGTGAGCTGGATGCGATCCCTGCCCTGGCGCAACTAACGGGTTCGTGGGCGCCGGTCGCGATGATTACCGTGGTGCTGTCCACGATCCCGGTGAGTGCGATGAACCTGTACGGCGGCGCGCTCTCGCTGCTGACGCTGAAGGTTCCTGTGAGCCGTATTGTTGCGGTGGTCATTGTGGCAGTGGTGAGCCTCGGGATGACTCTGCTGATGCAGGATGACCCGTACGGCGGTTTCTATAACTTCCTTTCGGTGCTCGCTTACCTGGTGGTTCCGTTCAGTACCGTGCTGTTGTTGGATTATTACTTGCGGATGCGTAAACCCGCTGTGGATAGCTCGGTGGAGTTGTATAACACTGGCCGCCGGTTCGAGTGGGGTTTCTTCGCGTGGATCGGCGGATGCTTGATTTCGATGCTGTTCTGGGACACCGAACTGCTGGTGGGGCCGTTCGCTGAACTGTCCCGCTCGGTGGGTGACCTCGGTTTCCTGGCCGGGATCCTCGGCGCCGGGGTGCTCTATATGCTGATGTATAAGATGCCTGTGCCGACGGGCCTGTTGCGTACGCGGAAGGCGGCCCGCCAACAGGCAGAAGCCGAGGCGGCCGCTGAAGCTGACGTCGCTGGCGAAGCTGACTCCGCCGTCGACACTGGCGCCGCCACTGAAACTAAACCCGCCACTGAACTGGAAGGTTGAGGATTGATGAGTACCGCATCGGACGCTTCTGTTCCGGCAACCCAGCAGCGTGCACCGCAGAAGGGGGCGCTGGTTTTTATTGATATGCAGAACATTTTCGCTGACCAGGCTGGTCAGTGGGGTGTCTCAAATTACGCCGAGGTTGAGCAGGCGATGGCGCGGCTGCGTGAGCGGGATGACTCGCCGGTGATTTGGACTCGCTTTGTGCGGGACCCGGAAGAGCATGGCGCGTGGGCTGACTATTACGACCGTTGGGACGAATGCCGCGCCGAGCCTGAATCCGCGGTGTGGGACCTGACCTCCCCGGTGCTCGAAGGGGACCGGGTGTTGTCGATGCCGACGTTCTCCAAATGGGGCGATGAGCTCGCTGAAATGACCAAGGACTATGACCGCCTGGTGCTGGCCGGTGTCGCGACGGACTGCTGCGTGATCGGGACCGCGCTGGGTGCCGTGGACGCCGGCAAGTGGGTTACGGTGCTGACGGACGCGTGTGGCGGCGGAACCAAAGAAGTGCATGACCAGGCGATGGCGATCATGGACTGCTTCAACCCGATGCTCACGCTCATGACCGTGGACGAATACCTAAACTCGTAGGCGGACTGGAACCCGTAGCTGGAGAGGACGTGGCCATTGTGGCTGGTGCACCGCGCTGGAAGACTGTGCTGTTCGATTTGGATGGGACGCTGATCAACACGATCCCGTTGATTGTGGCGACGTTCCACCGCACGTTTGAGCATTTCGGGGTGCAGGCCCCGGATGATGAGGTCATGAAATCGTGGATCGGGTTGACGTTGGAGGACACGTTCCGCCCTGTCGCCGGTGAGGACGCGGCCGATGAGTGGGTTGCTGTGTACCGGAAGTTCAACCAAGAGATGCATGACGACGCGGTGGCTCCGTTCCCTGGCGTGGACCGGGTGTTGGCTGATCTTGAAGCGGCTGGTTGCACCGTGGGTGTTGTCACGGCGAAGCTGCCGGACATGGCGCGCCGCGGTTTGCGGGTGTGTGGTTTGCCGGAGCTGAGCCCGCTGGTGGGTAACGGTGACGTTGAGCGGCATAAGCCGGCACCGGACCCGGTGTTGAAGGCGCTCGAGTTGGCGAGTGCTGAGCCTGGCGGCGGCCCGGGTGGCGCCGTGTATGTGGGGGATGCGCCCACCGATATTCAGGCGGGCAACGCCGCCGGCGTGGACACCGTGGGTGTGACGTGGGGCGCGGCAACGCGTGAACAGATCGACACCGCGCACCCAGGACAGGTCGCTACGAGCATGGCGGAGCTACACAAGATCCTGCTGCCGGGTGGTTGACGCACGCCGGCTGAGGCGGGTGCAGGTAGAAGCGTGGAACGGGTGCGGCCGAAGCCGCATCCGTTCCCTTTTAAGCGGTGTGTTTAGGTGCTGTGTTTAAGCGCCGTGTTTAGGCGCTGTAGAGCGGTGGGACTGCGCGGTCTGTGCGTTCCAGAATGAACCAGTAGTTGCCGCTTTCGGCCGCCCGCTGTTGTTGCGCATCGAGCGGTTGGAACTCGTCTTCGTCGACAACGCTGTGCACTGTCCACAGCCCCTCGGCGGTGAAGAGATCGTGCCAGCCCGAGATCGACAAGGAGAGCTGAAGCAGGAGTTCATCGACGATGAGTTCGTCACCGTTCCAGACTCGTACCCGTTCAGTTTCGAGGTCGTAGCCGTCGCGGGGTTCCCGCTTTGCCAGCTCCCAACGTACCGTGATGTTTTGGTATTCAGGGTTCTCGGCTGGGTCTCCGAAGCCTTCCCAATCGCCGTATTCACCGGGCTGGGGACGTTCGGTCAGGTCCGCGCCGAAGGAATCGAGATGGATCAGGTACTTGCCGCCGGTGGTCACGCTCATCGCGGCGCGCCGCAGGTGGGCGGCGACCAGCTCCGGGGTGGGTAGGCACCGTACGGTGTTGAGCGCGGAGAAAGCCCCCGGGTATGTGGGCAGGAGCGCGACCTCGGTGAGGTCGCCGAGGATCAGCCGCGGCGTGTGTTTCGTTTTCCGTTCGGCCGCTGCCTCGCTGAGGTGGATGAGTGCGTCGCTTGAGGAGTCGATGCCGTCCACTTCGTAGCCGCGCTCCAACAACGGAAGCAACACGCGGCCCGAACCGCAACCGAACTCTACGAGCCGGTCAGCGTTGGTGGTGGAGGTGATGAAGTCGAGTTCTTCGCTCGCGTCCCAGCCGAAGATGTTGTCGTAGAGCACCGGGTTATCGAACAGTCGGCCGCCGGGCGCCTCATAGTTTTCGGCGTCGCTTGGCGGTTTCGTGGAGTGAGCCACCATCTTGGCGACCTTCTCGTGTGGGCACGCCGACTGTGCGTGCGACTGGTCGCCGGCCTCGTCGTTCAGAGTGACTTTGGGCGTCCATGTGCCCTGAGGGGTTTCAATGATCAAGGAATCTCCTCGTTTGATGTGCGAAATCCTTGCACTAAAGAATAACCGCAACGAGCCGCTAACGACTAGGCCAGACCAGGCGGGGGCTGGCCAGGTCGGGCGCGTCGTCTAGGCGGCGTTTGGCTGGCTGTTGGGAAGTTAAACCTGGGAAGTGAACCCTAGGCCTCGTAGTTAAAAACCGGATCGATGAAGTGGGCCACGAGCGCGACTTGGTCGTCGAGCTCGGCTTCGCATGCGTGCTCGAGGTGCTCCTTTCGACGCCAGGCTGCCCACTTGGACTGGCTGACGGCGCCGTAGCCTTTCAGATGTGGACCGACGGGTTCAAGGGAGATGCCGCGGTACTGAGCGACGGCTTCGGCCGATCGCCGTAGTTCTTGTGGGTCGAACCCTTGCCTGCAGAGTTGGACGATGTCGACGTAGTCGCGCCACCGCGTACTAGTGATGCCTCTTTCCAATATAGTGACGGCTTTCTCAGCGATTGTTGTCTCGGCGGCGTAACCCAGCAGCTGTAGTGGTTCGCCGAGTAGCCGATCGATTGTCACGAGTTGCGGTGGGGGAATGATGGGATCCCCGGTAGAAACATCCCATGCCGAGGTGCCTTTCCATGGCCCGATGGATGCTTTTACACGTACTCGATAGCCGGGATAGGTGGAATGTTCTCGGATCTCCTGAACTGTGATGCTCGCGTCGTCGAATATAACCCCGTCATCAGCGGACTGGTTGGCGATGTCGGCGACAACGAGGCCAAGGTGCTGTGGACTCACGTCTGCGTTGATGGCGTTAGCGTCCGCATCCTTTGTGGGACGGCGGACGCCATACGCTGCGAGCAGGATTCCTCCCTTGAGTACGAAGTCGTCTCCGTGTCCGCTACGCACCAGCCGGTCAAGGAACGACTCGTGCAGGTGGCGGATCATGTACTCCTGAGTGGGAGTTGGTGATCCTGTTTTGCTCGCTGTCGACCGAGCTTTGGCTTGGAGGGCGCGGAATACGACGTCGCCATGTGTCATGTCAGCAGCTCCAGGGCTTGGAGGAGCGGGGTCTTGGCCCGGGGGAGTTGCAGGGCGAGCTGCATCAGGGTGTTGGGTTTGCCGCCGCGACGCAACCATTCTTTGAGGGCGTCTCGCGCGGTTTCGTAGCCGAGCTGGCCGCGTAGCCGGAACGCGTCGGCGATGCAACGTTCAGGGGAATAGAGCCCGATCCGCAGGTCTGTACCTTCGATAGGTATTTCTTCGCGGCCGAGGTCGAAGGTTTCGGCGTCGAACTGGTGCCATGTGATCGCCTGCTCGGTTGTGGGGGAGCGGGTGCCGCGGGGGATCGCGATGTTGAGCGTGTCAGGGATCGCGTCAGTTAAGTCATGATAAGCGAGCGCAGAAGTGAGGCAGATCGTCGACTCGGGGCGTCGGGTTGCGGCTTCGGTCATGCCCCAGTCGGCGACTGGCGCGTCCTCGGGAAGATAGATCCCGCGTGCGATCCGCGTCATGGCGCCAGATTCTGCGGCCCGGTAGAGCCCGGTGCGGGACAGGCCTGCGCGGGCGGCGGTAGATGGGGTGATCGGACGCATGCGTTCACCTCCAGTACATGAAACAAAACGCTTACAGATAATTATATCTGTTGATGTTTAGTTCCGCTAGGGGCTGATGGATGTGACGTAAGTTAGATCTAATTGTTCTTTCGAACCAGTGACCTTATAGGACCGTTCACCGTGGTCTGGCCGCGGTGCGTGTTTCAGGAGTCTGAACGTTTTGGCGACACCGACGTCGATTGAGTTGTTCCTTGCCGATGGGACCCCGGGCGGGCTGATTGCGGCGGAGATTTCCGGGTGGACCGGCAAGATCATCGCCGCCCCACGGAAATCGCTGGGGGCGTTGCTGGCGCGCGAGGAGGCGCTCTCGAACGGCGTCTATATTCTCTTGGGTGAGGACGCCGAGTCCATCAACAACACGTGGTGCTACATCGGTAGGTCGGAGAACTTCGCGGAGCGGCTGCGCAACCATCAAGCGAATAAACCTAAGTGGCAGCGGGCCATCATCATCCTGAGCTTGCACCATTCCTTCAACGAAGGGCACTGGGGCTATATGGAAGCCAAGCTATTGCAGGAGGCGCGGAAGGCAGACCGGTGCAGCTTGGATGAGAACAAGAACAACCCGCGCTCCCGGAAACTCTCGGAATCGCAAGAGGCATCCGTCAACGAATTCATCCGCAAAGTGAAGCTGATTCTGCCGATGTTGGGCGTCAACATCTTGCGGTCCGCGTCCGGGGAGGAGGGTGCGGCGCCTTCCGTTCAGCGTGGTGTGAAGGACGAATCGCCGGTGTTTTCTCTGGTGCACGCCAGCCGTGGCGTGGATGCACGGATGCGGCCGGTGGATGGCGAACTGTTCGTGCTGGAAGGCTCGCGCCTGGTCAAGCAATGGGACACCAGTGCGGCGCGCTCTGAGCACACCCGCCGCAGCTATGAGGCGTTGGCACAGCAACATCGCAAGCTGATCGCGGACGGTTCGCTACGGGTAGAGGACGATGCGTGTGTTGCCACCCGCGACATCGTGTTCAACTCGCCCTCTACGGCGGCAGCGATATGTCTTGGCCGTAGTAGTAATGGCCGGATTGCATGGACAACTAGCGGCGGGATGACGTATGCGCAGTGGGAAGCCGCCGCGGAGTAGCGGTGGCGTGAGGAATGAGGTAGGGCCGATGAGTGATGAGTTTGTAGACCCTCTCTTGGTAGGTCTGCGCGAAGACCTGGTGACCAGGGGCCTGCGGCGTGTCCTGGATGCGACCGCCCTTGAAACGCAGATTGGCAAGGTTGACAAGGCCGACTTCCCGCACGTCGCGGCCCGCTTCGTTGCGGAACGCCTCGAACAAGAGCTCCAGCAGATCAGCGGCGAAGAAGAACGTATCGATTTCGTGAACCGGCTTCTGGCGACCATGAGTTCCGTGAGCCACGGCGAGCACATCGAGGGGCCTAAACCCCAGCAACTGTTGAGCACCGCGAAACCACCTCACAAGGCGCCGCAGTCACCGTCGATCCCGATCTCCGAAGTCGCTCTACTGACCAACGCGCAAGGCGACCCCCGCCTTGGCCCCGAGCTCAAAACCGAAATGCTCAGCGCTGACGCCGTCGACGTGGTGATGTCTTTCGTTCGCTGGTCCGGCATCCGGTTGATCGCTCAGGAACTTCAAGAGCTCAACCGGCGTGGAGTCCCGGTCCGTCTCCTCACCACCACCTATATGGGTGCAACCGAGAAACGCGCCCTGGACTATCTGGTGAATGAGTGCGGCGCCGAAGTCCGCATCAGCTACGACACCCAAACCACCCGCCTACACGCCAAAGCGTGGGTCTTCCGCCGCAACACCGGCTTCCACACCGGCTACATCGGCAGCTCCAACCTCAGCAAAGCGGCGATGGTGGACGGGCTCGAATGGAACGTGCGGGTTTCCAACATCCAGACCCCAGCGCTGGTCGAAAAGTTCGAGGCCACGTTTGAAAGCTATTGGCAGTCGCCGATCTTCGAACCCTACGTTCCTGAAAAGGACGGGGAACGGCTCCAGCAAGCACTCAACAACGGCGCCGCGGACAAGGTTCCGGACTCGCTGTTGGCCACGAACCTGGATGTTCGCCCGTACCCGCACCAGGCGATCATCCTGGACGACCTCCAACACGAACGCGAAGTCCTCAACCGGCACCGCAACCTCGTGGTTGCGGCAACCGGTACCGGCAAGACCGTGATCGCCGCGCTGGACTACCGCCGCCTATGCGAAAACACCAAGGGCCCACGCCCGCGGTTGCTGTTCGTTGCGCATCGGCGTGAAATCCTGGAGCAATCCCTGCGAACCTTCCGTGACGTTCTCGGCGACGGCTCTTTCGGGGAGCTGTTGGGCGGGAACTACCGGCCCACCAAGTGGGACCATGTATTCGCATCCATCCAGACACTGTCTCAGGAAACGGTCTTCACCAAGCTGGACCGCGATCACTTTGACGTGGTGATCATCGACGAATTCCACCACAGTGCCGGCGCCACGTACGAACGCGTCATCCAGCATTTTGATGGGTGTAAAGAGTTCCTGGGGTTGACCGCAACTCCTGAGCGGATGGACGGCCAGAACATCGTGGGCCAATACTTTGACGGCCGGATCGCGAGCGAACTCCGGCTCTGGACTGCGCTGGACAACGATCTTCTGGTTCCTTTCCACTACTTCGGCATCGCCGATGGTGTGGACCTATCCGGTGCCCAGTTCACTGCCGGCGGGTACCGGGTCGCGGACCTGGACCGTCTTTATACTGGCAACGATCAGCGCGCTAAGAAAATCATTCAAGCCACCCGCGAGATCGTGACTGATACCGGCAACATGAAAGCCCTCGGCTTCTGCGTCTCTGTTGACCACGCCACCTACATGGCCGAAGTTTTCAACCAGGCCGGCATCCCATCGGGCGTTGTCACGGGCAAGACCTCGCGCGAGGACCGCGACCAAGCGATCAAACAGCTTGCCTCTGGCGAGTTGAACTGCCTCATGGCGGTCGATGTTTTCAACGAGGGCTTCGACCTGCCAGCTATTGACACGGTCCTGATGATGCGGCCGACCCAGTCGGCCACCATCTTCATCCAGCAGCTAGGCCGCGGCCTGCGCCGAGCGAAAGACAAGAGCATCCTGACGGTCCTGGATTTTGTGGGTCACCAGCACAAGAACTTCCGCTTCGATATCAAACTGCACGCACTCACCGGTCAGGACCGGAAACAGTTGCAACGTTCTGCGGAGGATCATTTCCCGATGCTGCCGGCAGGGTGTCAGATTGTGCTCGATGAGGTCACTCAGAAGGAGGTTGTCGCTAACCTTCGGAGCCAGGTGACGATGAGCACCAAGGACTTCCTGGCGGATGTGCGCCAGATGAGCACGGCGGCTGACGTGAAAGCTGGCCTGCACCTCAAGGACTATTTGGAGCGGTCTGATCGCGACCTTCCGTCGGTATATAAACCGGGAGCGACCCGCACATACCTCGGTGATAAAGGACCGAACGCGTGGGTCCAATATGAAGCATGGGCGAATGAGCGCAGCTCGTTCCGTCCGAGCGAAGCCGAAAGCAAACTGCTGCAGCGAGCCAACAAGTTTGTACATGTGGACGACCCGGTCCGTTTCGAGGGATATCTGCGCGTATTGAACAGCGGCAAGGTCACACCTGAGTTGCTGCAGGATCCGGTTGCGTTGATGCTGTACTACTCGTTCTGGCCGTCTGGTCATGAGAATGGGGTTGCAGCTGGGTTGACGGAGCTTCTGGAGGCTCGGTTTGTGCGGGAGGAACTGGCGCAGATTATGCAGTTCCGGGAAGTGGTTTCCAGGGCTGTTCCGCGTCCGCTGTCTGGAGGGCTTGAGACCCAACCCATCAGAAGCCACGCGACCTATACCCGAGAGGAACTGCTTGCTGGCTTGGGCGTGGGGTCGCTGAACTCGGAGAAGCCTGGCAGCATCCGTGAAGGCGTGAAGTGGATTCCGGAACTGCAGACCGATGTGTTGCTGGTGACGTTGAAGAAATCGGAGGCCGACTATTCTCCGACCACGATGTATCACGATTACGCCTTGACAGACACGCTGTTCCATTGGGAATCTCAAAGCCTCACGCGGGAAGCATCGCCCACCGGGCAGCGGTACATCAACCACGAATCAGAAGGCTCGCACGTGGTCCTGTTCGTCCGGAAGGCGAAGAACGGTGAGATCGGAACGGAGCCATACACGTGCCTCGGTAACGCCCGCTATGTGAAGCATTCAGGGGAGAAACCGATGCAGATCATTTGGGAACTTGAACGCCCGATGCCGGCGAGCTTGTTCGATATCGCTCGCGCGGCTCGGTAGGTAGTAGCGGCGGGTCACGACATCGTCATGGCCCGCCGCTATCCCTCCGGGTAGATTCAGAGCATGGACCTGCATGAGTTTGTTGCACCCTTCGCCAAGCATCTTGGCGCGTGGAGCGGCTCCGGTCGCGGCTACTATCCCACCATCGACGGCTTCGAATACAACGAAACCCTCACCTTCACCGGTGTACCCGGCAAGCCGTTCGTCAAGGTTGAGCAGAAAACCACATCGCCCGCCGGGGCACCCATGCATGTGGAAACCGGATACCTCCGCTTCAGCGCAACCGACCACGTCGAACTGATCCTCGCGCAACCCACCGGGCAAACCGAACTGCTCGAAGGCACCTACAACCCCGCGAACGGGACGCTCGAGCTCACCGAATCCCGCATCGTGAACTCCAGCACCGCGAAAACCGTCAACGAAACCCAGCGGTTCTACACGTTCAACCGCGACCAGCTGACCACCGCGTTCCACATGGCCGCGGTCGGTGAAGCCATGACGCAACACCTCGAAAGCACGCTACACCGCACTGAAGCGGACCGCGCCGGGATGCACGCATAAGATAGCCCCGTGCCCATCACCCGCTCCATCCACGAAACCGCCGCCGCGCATCCCACGTGGCCCGCGATCACGAGCGAAAACTGTGTGCTCAGCTACCGCGAACTGGTGCAGGAAAGCTCCCGCATCGTCACCGCCGCCAACTGGCTGCACCGCAAAGCCCGGTTGGTGGGACGGAATGAGTCAGAGTCGCGGCCGGTGACCGCGGTGTGCACTACATCGGCGTTTGAAGCGGCACGGATCATGACGGCGCTTGCTGGTTCCGAACACGTTTTCGCGGCGATAGACCCGCGATGGCCGGTCGAACATCAGCGCAACATCGTGCGTTCGGCAGGGATCGGCGTGGTGATCGTGGATGACACACAATCCGCCGCAACCCTCCGGGAAGCCCTAGACGAGGAATGCGACGAGGACTGGGGCGGGATCGTCTGCACGATCACGGAGTTCCGGAATCTCGAACACGCGGTTGATACTGAGCCGGATGCTGCGGAGGAGGACGTTGCGAGGGAGGTGCCGGGCGAACGCCCCGAGGACGAACCTTTCCTCATGCTGTTCTCTTCCGGGACCACAGCCGCGCCGAAAGCGTTCCTCAAAACCCGCGGGCAATACCGGGCGAACCTCGAGGTCTCCAAACGACACCTCGGAGTAGGGCCTAAAGACGATGCTACTGGGCCAGAAGACGGTTCGACGCCGGGACATGGCTACGTGCCGGAGGGCGAGCTCGGGGCTCGCCTCCGGATGGGGCCGCGCGTGGTCACGTTTGCGCCGGGACCGTTCGCTTACTCACTCACCCTCTACGCGGCGGTGGAAGCGCTCGCGACCGGCGGCACCATCCACCTTTCCAGCAGCCACACCGACGGGCTCGCGCTCGCGGACCTGGGGGAGCGCATCGCGCGCGAAAGGATTACCCGCATCGTCACCGTCCCCGCGATGCTACGCGGCATCATCACCCAAGCCACCCGCACGCCGGAGCTGTTTGCGCGGCTGGAGCTGATCGTTGTGGGCGGCGCCGACCTCCCCGAAAACCTCCGCCACGAGCTCGCCGCCGTCCTCCCACGCACCGAACTCATCAGTTATTACGGCGCCGCGGAAATCGGGTTCATCGGGCAAGGAATCCCCGGCCACCCCGGATGGCATGAGGTCTACAACGGGGTTGACGTGCAGATCCGCGACGAGAACGGCGTGCCCGTGCGTGATGGTGAACGGGGCACCATCTGGGTTCGGGCCGCATCGGCCTCGGACGGATATGTGGTTGGCGGCAACACGGCACATGACGGCGGCGGCCTGCTGGATGAGCGCGGCTGGGCGAGCGTCGGCGACCAAGGCCGCACGCGCATCGTCGACGGCCGGCGACAGGTCCAGGGGGTGGGCCGCGCCGGCGACATCATCAACACCGGCGGCCACAAGGTCGCGCTCCCGGAAGTGACCCGCGCCTACACGGACTTCACGGCCGGTGGACAAGCGTTCGATGCGGTTGCGGTCGGGTTGCCGGATGCCACGCTGGGTACGGTTCTCGCGCTCGCCGTCGAAGACTTCGGGGTGGGACTGAGTAGCAGTGGGTTGAGCGGCAGTGGGTTGGGCGGCACCCGCGTCGACCCCCTCCTGACCAAGGCAGCGTTGCGTGAGTGGGGCAGGGAACGGTTGGCGCCGCAGTTCGTTCCGGCGCAGTACTACGTGGTGCCTCGGCTGCCGCGAACGGTGGGCGGCAAAATCAAGACCACCGAACTCGCCGAACTGCTTCGCTCCAGCCATGCTGCACAACACGGCGCGGAAGGGGTGCAACGGTTATGACGCACGCGAAAGTCACGATCACCGGGCTTGGTGCAATCACCCCGAGCGGGCTGACCGTCCCCGAGGTGTGGGACTCCGTCGTCAACGGCCGCAGCGGCATCCGGGTTCTGGAGGGCGAGGGGTTCGAAACCCCGCACGCCCGCGAACTCGCTGTGCGCATCGGCGGTCAGGTCCGCGGCTTCAACCGCGAAGACTACGTGGACCGGCAGCTCGCCCGCCGGCTCGAGGACATGCACGTGTGGGCCATCGCCGCCGCCGACCAAGCCCTCGCTCAAGCCGGCATTCACTTGCCCGGTGCCACCGAACCTAACGCTGCCCTGCCGTGGGATCCGTCGCGGGTTATGGTCGTGGTGGCTACGGGTTCGGGTCCGTTGCGGCCGCATCATGAGGCGGCGCTCGCGTTCGAACAACGCGGGCAACGCGGCGTCCCGTTGAGCCTTACGATGCACGGCGCCCCCGACGCCCCTGCCGCACTCATCAGCCAGCGGTACGGGGTCACGGGGCCGGCTCGTGCGGTGTCGGCGACGTGCGCCTCCGGTGCCGTCGCGCTTGGGGAGGCGATGCGCGCGCTACGTCACGGGTATGCGGACGCCGCGATCGTGGTCGGTGTAGAGGACTGCGTGAACCCGATCAACGTGTCCTCCAACGCGAACGTTCGGGCGCTCGCCGCGGGCTACGAGGCTAACCCCGAGCAAGCATCACGGCCGTTTGATCGCGGCCGAAAAGGGTTCGTGGTTACCGCCGGGGCCGCCGCGGTGGTTCTGGAACGTGAAACCGTTGCACAGTCCCGCGGGGCGCACGCGCTCGCGGAGCTCGCGGGTTACGGTGCTTCTTCGGACGCCCACCACCCGACGGCCCCTCTGCCCGATGGTCGCGGTGCCGCAGCCGCGATGCGCGCGGCTCTCGCTGACGCCGGGCTTACGCCGGAACAGTTCGCCACGGGCGGTCCGGATGGTGGCGCCAGTGGTCACGTTAACGCGCACGGAACCGGGACGATGGCAGGCGACGCGGCGGAGGCCGCCGCGCTCACCGCCGTGTTCGGCGGGGCAGGGAACCTAACCCGACTCCCGATCACCGCGACCAAGTCCTCGACCGGCCACCTGCTGGGTGCCGCGGGAGTCCTCGAGGCAGTGATCAGTGTGTGTTCGCTGCGGGAGGGGATTATCCCGCCGACCATCAACCTGGAGGACCCAGCGTTCCCGGAGCTCAACATCGTGCGCGAACCGCGCCGCATGACCCCGGAAAGTAACACGGCGGTTTTGTCTAATTCGTTCGGGTTTGGTGGGCATAACGCGGCGATCCTCATTACGGCGCGGGAGTAGGCGACCCGCGCGGAAGCCAACGGCCCAGCGCGCCTGGGGCACCGGCCGTCGGCCCCCGTAACAAGACGCGGCAACCCATTGAGGCGGGCCCTGCTCAGGCGTAGAGTGCAACAACGCCCGGAAGGCTTACACCGGCAGGTAGCCGGCGTGGACGGGCGCGACCTCAAACGCTCGCAGGAGAGTGAACCTCATGTCCGAAACCCGCATCGATTTTCTGTACCTCAACGAACCAGACATGATCGCCGCGGGGGTGACCGATATGGCGCGGTGCGTGGACGTGATGGAAGAGACTCTCGTGCTGCTGCGGCGCGGGGATTTCCGGATGGCGGGCGCGAACGCGATGTCGCACGGCGCGATGATCAGCTTCCCCAAGGAACCGGAATTTGAGAACATGCCGGCCGACGGCCCCGACCGGCGTTTCATGGCGATGCCCGCCTACCTGGGCGGCCGGTTCCACACCGCGGGCGCGAAATGGTACGGATCCAACGTAGAGAACCGGAAGAAGGGCCTGCCGCGCTCAATCCACACCCTGGCGCTCAACGATGCGGATACCGGGGCGCCGCTCGCGTACATGTCCGCGAACCTCATCTCCGCGTACCGCACCGGCGCGATCCCGGGCGTCGCGGCCAAGCATCTCGCGCGGAAGGATGCACGTACGTTCGGCATCGTCGGCCCTGGCGTGATTGGCCGTTCCGTTACGCAGGCCGTTATGTCGCAGTGCCCAGGCATCGAGGAGATCGTGGTCAACGGCATCGACCAACCGGATGTTGACCGCTACCGCACCTTCATCGAGCAGAACTTTCCGCACATCCGTTCGGTGCGGGCCGCATCGGACGTTGAAGAGGTAGTGCGGGCCGCCGATGTGGTGACGGTGACGGTCACGACCGGTGGCGAAGGCTCGTCCGCGTTCCCGTTCATTGATGAGGAGTGGATCAAGCCGGGCGCAGTTCTTTTGTTGCCGACAGCGGTGCGGTTCGATGACACGTTCATCGCCTCGGACCGCGTCACGAAGGTGGTGGATTCGTGGCGCCTGTACGATGCGTGGGCTGAGGAATACGGTGTGGGCGCCTACCAGAAGCTCGGGATTATCGGCACGCACTGGCACGACCTGATGCGGGCCGGGCTGCTGGAGCGGGACTCGATCGTGGACATGGCGGACATTATCGAAGATGCTGCGCCTGGCCGGCAGGATAATGAGCAGATCTTCCTGTATTCGGTGGGTGGTATGCCGGTTGAGGACGTCGCATGGGCGACCGAGGTGTACCGGAACGCTGTAGAGAAGGGGATCGGGACCAAGCTCAACCTGTGGGATGCGCCGAACCTGGCGTGATCAAACCTGTGAATCAGCTTGTCCTATTCTTGTAATACCCCATGTGGTGTCACTATTATTAGTCCCGTGTTGAAGAGGATCGCATTGCAGGAAACCTTCCTACGGCAGATTTTTCAGCACGAGTCTTGGTAGGTAACTGAAGGATGGGGCTCAATGGCACGGCCAATCTTCGCAAACCGTTCAACACGTGGAACCGTGTTCGCGGTTCTCGCCGCGTTTATCGCGGTCATCATGGTTTTCGCTTCGCAAACGGTTTATGCCTTTGGTAGCGCCGATAAAAGCGGCGGCACCAAAGCGTATGAGCTAGAAGGTGTGTGGAAGGACCAACCCGAGGTGGTCACATCGGGTCTCGATGTTCTTTCTATGGTGTGGCACCTGGATATCAACGATTCGGCGCCAGCGCCAGGCAATAAACCCACCACTGACAACCTCCTGACTGTCACGGTGAAGAACGCGCACTTTGGCGAGATCCCCGCTCAATGTCTCAGTGGCGAGGCGGGTGCTTCAAGGATTTCAGAAGATCAGCGCACCTTGACGTGTGACATCGGTGAGCGCGATGAGGGTACCGCTCAGATGGTGCTGTCGGGCGTCAAGGTTGATGGCCCAGCTGAGTCGAAGGTCTCTGCGAAGGCAACCTTCCGGGGTCTTGAAGCTGAGCTGCCGGAGATCCCGATCGTCGCGCCGTTCATCATGGACGCCAAGTTCGATGCTGGTGCACCGAGCTCGTTGACTGGTCAGCCAGACACGTACCAGTTCATGTCTTTCCCGTTCTCGTTGGCGCATTCAACGGGATCCGCGGCGGGCCCGGAAAGCGTGAGTTATGACATCACGATCAATGGTGTCCGCGGCGAAAGAATCACTACGCAGGATGTAGCGTGCGCGCCTATTGATCGCGTGCATTCTGGTTATCCGTACTCAGCTCCGGGTAAGCCTCAAGCGCAGACCGCGAAGTTCCCTACATGTGAGTTCACTCTGGTTGATGCTGAGACGAACACTTTCCGTTTGACCTTGTCTGATCTGGATTATGTTTCGAAGCGTCCAGAGCTTGACTCGAATGGTGTCCGTTTGCCTCAGGTTCAGCCGAAGCATCCGCGCGAGGTGATCGCTGCTGGAGAGCTTCGCATCAAGGTTCCGTATATGGTTGCCGGGCCAAATTCGAACGCCAAGACCAACGTGACGCTGAAGGCATCGGCGCCGACGTACACCGCCGTCGATGGGTCGACGAGTGATGACGACCCGTCGAACAACCAGAACCGCGCCCCGATGATCCGCGGCAACTGGACGGGTGCATGGGTTGTTGGGTCCCAGTACCCGAAGGCATACCCGGGTATCGGATGGTCTGACACGTCGCGTGCTCCCGTGGGCGCTACTGTGATGTCGGTGTCCGGAATCGCTCCTCCGCGCGTTGAGGGCTTCTCTGACAACTGGATTTGCAACACCCTAGATACTGAGCGCGTCGATTTCGTCGACGCCCGTGTGGTTGCTGACCCTTACGCGAAGCCGAACGTCTACTACGGCGAGAACGTGGAGGGCCTTGACATCCTCTATTACACGGGTGAGGTCAAGGACCCCAACCTCTTCGACTGCGGTACCACGGAAACCCCGTTTGATGAAGGGAAGGACGAAAAGGACGGCTGGAGCTACACCAAGCCTGCCGACCTCTCGACGGTGAAGGCTGTCAAGCTGCGTGTGCCTCGCGCTAAGGGCCACTTGTCGAAGCTCCCGCAGTCGTACTTCTACCTGGTGATCGAACAGAAGATTCACGATGACGTAGAGATCGGTGCGGACGTGTGGACGTGGACTTCCGTCCTTAACGAGAGGCACACTGAGTGGAAGATGGATATCAACGCGAAGATTGCTTATGGCCGCGTGACCAATGAACGTGAGATTACTCCTGGGTTCGCATCCCCTGGCGTGGTTACTGAGGGAGTCCGCTATCCATACGCTGGCCCAGGACGTGACCTCTTGCGGGTGGTTCCCTCGCTACCTGTTGTAGCCAAGGACGTCGCCCAGCCGGAGTATGGTCCGGGTGAGGAAGCTGACTACACGATTCGTTATGGCCTCGAATCCGAGGTTGCGAACATGCCTAAGGATCAGGTGGTTATTGAAGACACCTTGCCGGCAGGTATGGAGTATGTTCCGGGTAGCGCTGACGTTGAGCCTGACGTGAAGACCAACGCTAACGGCCAGCAGGTTTTGACGTGGACGAAGGACGACGTTGAACCTAATATCCGCGTCTTTGAGGACGGCAACGCTTACGTCATTAACTACAAGGCGAAGTTGCCTAAGGACGCAAAGCCTGGAGCGGTTTACACCAACGAGGTCGCGGCATCGAGCCAGGGCCAGACCCGCAAGGCGACAGCTAAG
Source organism: Pseudoglutamicibacter cumminsii (assembly GCF_016907775.1). Lineage (NCBI taxonomy): Bacteria > Bacillati > Actinomycetota > Actinomycetes > Micrococcales > Micrococcaceae > Pseudoglutamicibacter > Pseudoglutamicibacter cumminsii. The sequence continues at coordinate 1,198,091 of NZ_JAFBCO010000001.1, forward strand.
GTGACGGTGCCGCGGGCCGGCTACACGTCGCTGAAGAAAAACGTTGAAACGCCTGTTGTTGAGACGACTCGGAACGGTGTTGCGGCTAACGAATGGACGCTTAGCCTGACGTCGAATGACCCGACACGTTCGAACCTCACTGACGTGATCGATGTGCTTCCGTCAAACAATGATTCCCAGGGTTCGAAGTTTGATGGCACACTCAAGGTGACCGGAGTTGAAGGTGCTGAAGGCGCGAAGGTCTACAGCACCACTGTGGACCCAGCTGAGATTGATGAAGACCCGAATGCCAAGGTCAATGGTGGCACCGGAACACCGTCTGACATCTGGGAAGAAGGCGTGAAGGAGGACGCGACCGCGCTCCGCGTTATCACCAAAGCCCCGCTGGCATTTGGGGATACTCAAACGATTACTGTGAAGACTGAGCTGCATCAAGCCCAGCATGGCGATGTTGTTGTCAACAAGGCCGTGGGTCGTGCTGAGAACACGAAACTGCGGATGCGTACGTCTGCGCAGTTCACGGTGCGCACGCCTGTCGACGTCAGCGTTGAGAAGGTGTGGAAGGACGAGAACGGCGAGACTCTTACGGAGACTCCGGACTCGGTGCAGGTGCAGTTGATGCGCCAGCAGGGAGATAAAAGCACCCCGGTGGGCGAGAAGGTTGTGCTTTCAGCCGCAAATGACTGGAAGCACACGTTTGAATCGCTTCCAGCCGTGGTCGATGACGAGCCGGTCAGCTACACGGTGAAGGAAGACTCGGTTGACGGCTACACTGCGCAGGTCGAGGTTGCGGACGCCGGCGGCGTCTTCGAGGTAACGGTCACGAATACACGTGAACCGGAGCCAACGCCTGAGCCGACGCCTGAGCCGAGCGAGGAACCAACGCCTGAGCCGAGTGAGGAACCGACGCCGGAGCCGAGTGAGGAACCGACGCCGGAGCCGAGTGAGGAACCGACGCCGGAGCCAAGCGAGGAGCCGACGCCGGAACCGAGTGAGGAGCCGACGCCGGAACCGAGTGAGGAACCAACCCCGGAACCATCCCCGGAGCCGGGTGGCGATCCAACCCCTGCTCCGACCCCGGAGAAACCGGGGGTTCCTGAAAAGGGCCTGGCTCGAACTGGCGCGGAGGTTGCAGGCTTCCTCGCACTCGCGGCCACGTTGCTTGCAAGCGGGTTGTTCCTGTTGAGGCGACCACGCAAGCAGTGAAACTCGTGCGAGCGGTAGCTAGCTGACAACGCTGTAACTAGCTGGCAACAGAGCGGTGGCCCCTCCGGATAGGAAGGGCCACCACTCTGTTGTGCTGTGATGTGTTGTGTTGTGTTGTAAAACCATGCAAGCCCAAGACCGACGGTCGGTCGGCTGAGGCTGCGTGGTTCGGTTTAGCTGATTGGTTCTGGCATCGGCTTGACGGTGTAGGCGATTTCGATGCTGTCGCCGGTTTCTGGGTTGGTCATCACTACGCGCCATGCATCGGCGAATTGGTTGACCTCCCCATCCATAGGGATGGTGCCGGAGATCAAGATGGTGCCTTCTTCCGCGTCGCCGCGTTCGGTGAGCTTCTCGATCCAATACTTTGGCGGCAAAAGCTCGGCGAGGGTTCCGTTCTGGATCTGCTGTTCATTGCCGTCTGCGCCCGTGACAAAAGCCTCCAGGCGGATCGCGTCGAGGTTTTCTTCAACGTCTTTCAGGCGCCATGCTTTCTTGCCCAGAACGTCTGGAGAAGCGTTCTTGCTCCAGGCGACGCCGTGCTCTTCCAGTGCGCGGTCGGTGTGGTCGCATGCCACGGTGAGCAAGACGTGGTTGGCGGTGAAGATGATGGCCCATTCAGCTTCGCCGGAGGTCTTGTTGTGCTGTACGTCGACAACCTCCGTCTGCTGCGCGAGGTAAGGAGACACCGGGTAGAGCGACGGGATGGTGGCTGGGGCAGGCACGCCGAGCTCTGCGAGCTCGTCGATGTGGGCCTGGACGTCCTCCTGGTTTCGGCCAGCGTAACCGGCGTTGAGGAGCTTCTTGACGTTCACTGTTTCGGTTGATCCGTCAGGTAGTTCGAAGCTAAGGGTGGTCATTTTGGTGCGTCCTTTCAGGCTTTTACGTGTTCGTCGTCGACGTTAGAATCTCAGAGTTCATTCTTGTATACAACTTGTATATAATCAACGGTACCTGTGACCTGCTTCACTAACGAAAGGTTGTTCGAAGTGAGCTCGACGCCTAGTCCGGCTAACGCAAAGCCGGAAGTTTCAAAGAAAGATTTGTACAAGGCCTTTGTAGCGAGTCTGAGTGGTACCACGCTGGAGTGGTACGACTTCGCGATCTACTCTGCTGCTGCGGCCATCGTCTTCCCGCAATTGTTTTTCCCTACCGATGACCCGATGACCGGCGTCCTGCTGGCGTTCTCCACGTACGCGGTGGGTTACATTTCGCGTCCGGTTGGCGGCATTGTTTTTGGTCGTCTCGGTGACCGGGTAGGCCGTAAGAACATCCTGGTGTGGACACTGATTTTGATCGGTGTTGCGACCGTCTTGATTGGTCTTCTGCCAACCTACGCTCAGATTGGTGTAGCCGCGCCTATCATCCTGGTGCTGTTGCGTTTTGCACAGGGTGTCGGTGTTGGTGGCGAGTGGGGCGGCGCCGTCCTGCTCTCCGGTGAATACGGAGAACCTGAACGCCGCGGATTCTGGTCTTCTGCGGCACAGATTGGTCCTCCTGCAGGCAACTTGCTCGCTAACGGAGCTTTCGCCCTGCTCTCCCTCATCCTCACGAACGATCAATTCATGGCGTGGGGTTGGCGTGTAGCGTTCCTGGTTTCTGCACTTCTGGTTGCTTTCGGTTTGTGGATTCGCCTCAAGCTGGAGGACACCCCAGTGTTCCGCGCTGTCGAGGAGTCCGGTGATAAGCCAGAGAAGCCGATCACCGAGCTACTCAAAACTCAGCCTAAGCAGCTGCTTTCCGCGGTCCTTTCCCGCATCGGTCCGGACGTGACGTACGCGCTGTTCACTGTGTTCACGCTGGCTTACGGCACGCTGGTTCTGGATCTTGAACGCACGATGGTGTTGTCAGCGGTCATGATCGGTTCAGTTTTCCAGCTGGTGCTTATCCCGTTGGCAGGGCATATCTCGGACAAGATCAACCGCCGCTGGGTTTACGGCGTTTCCGCGGTGGCAGCGGCAACGTGGGGATTCATTTTCTTCCTGCTTTTGCACACCAACCCGACCCTGTGGATGTACGTGGGTATCCCGATTGGTTTGTTCTTCCACTCGTTCATGTACGGCCCACAGGCGGCATTTGTGATCGAGCAGTTCCACCCGCGTCTGCGTTACACGGGTGCATCACTCGCTTACACCATCGCCGGTGTTTTGGGTGGTGCTATCGCTCCGGCGATGTTCACGTTGCTGCTCAATAAGACCGGCACCTGGGTCTTCGTCGCGCTCTACTTGGCGGTTGCATGCTGCGTGACCATCATCGGTTTGGTGATGGGCCGCGATAACAACGTGGAAGAGGACCACGAATACCTCGAGTCCATCAATAAGACCCGCCCGGTCATCGCGGGGAACTAAAGATCAGCTGCGGTTCCGCGGTCCGTGACCGCGGCTGTTACCAGGGGAAGTTCATCCCGCGGTCAAGCTGGCCGAGGAGGATATCCCGGGTGATGGTGATGTGTTCACGGATCGCGGCGACTGCGGCGTCTGCATCGCCGGCGTCCAGCGCGTCGAAGATGGCGTGGTGTTCACGCAGGACCTCTTGAAAACGGCCCTCGTTCATGGCCGCGCTGATACCGAAACGCATGTGGGTGACGCGCAGCTTGTGGTACATCTGCGACATGACGGCGTTGTCTGCGGCGTTGACGAGGGCGGCGTGGAAGGCCTGGTCGATCGAGATGAACTCTTTACGGTTTGCGGTGGCGATGTCGAGGGCTTCTTGTTCGGCTAGGAGGGATCGCATCGCGGTGCGGGGTACGGTGTCGGCGGCGATGGTCGCGCGGGCGCAGTGTTCTTCGATGAGGGACCGCATCGCGAAGGTGTCGCGGACGTTCTTGGCTGTCGTTGGCGGGACGTACGCGCCGCGGTGGGGGATCAGCTCAACGAATTCATCGGCGGCGAGCATGATGAGGGCTTCGCGGATAGGGGTTCGCGAAAGCCCTAGCCGTTCCACCAAGGTGGCTTCGGTGAGGAAGGTTCCCTGCACTTCAGGGTCAGTGAGCACGAGCTCCCGTAACCGCTCGTATGCGGCGATGCGGGCAGCCGGACCAACAAGTTTAGCCATAGTTTCAACCCTAGCCTTTCGCTATTTAGATGTTCATAGCAGGTCAACGTTCGTGTCGACAAGAACCGGCGCAGTAGCTGGGGTGAGGAAGGAAGTTCAGTGAAGGTAGCAATCGCTCAGATCAATTCGAGCTCGGATAAGCAGAAGAACCTGGACCTGATTCAGCGCAACGTTGCGGACGCCGCTGGGCAGGGGGCACGGCTGGTGGTGTTCCCTGAGGCGACCATGGTCCCGTTCGGTAGCAACCTCGCTGATGCTGCGGAGGAGTTGGATGGCCCGTTTGCTCAGCGTGTGCGTGAGCTGGCGGCTGAAGCCGGCGTGGTGGTAGCCGTAGGCATGTTCCGTCCGGGCAGCGGTGGCCGTGTCATCAATACGTTGTTCGTGACGGGTGTTGATGCGGCCGGCGAAAAGGTCGAGGCGAATTACGACAAGATTCACCTCTTCGACGCGTTTGGGCACAAGGAGTCTGATGCGGTGGTTCCGGGGGATGATCTTGTTGCGGTGAACATCGACGGTGTCACTGTGGGCTTGACGATCTGTTACGACGTGCGGTTCCCGGCCTTGTACACCTCGTTGGCCCGTGCTGGCGCTGACGTGGTTGTGTGCTCGATTTCGTGGGGTTCGGGTGAGGGTAAGGTTGAGCAGCTTGAGCTGTTGGGCCGTGCACGCGCCTTGGATTCGACGACGTATGTTGTTGGCTGTGACCAGGCTGATACGGCGGTGACTGGGGCGGAATCGACTCCAGGTTCCCCGAATGGCGTGGGGCATTCCTTTGTTGCGGGGCCGACTGGCAACATGATCGCATCAGCGGGAAGCGGCGTGGAGCTGTTGGTGGTTGACCTTGATGTGGATGCGGTCGCTCCTGCGAGGGAGAAGCTGCCGGTATTGCAGAACTCCCGCTTGGAAGGTGAGAACCGTGTCCGCGTGATGTGAGTGGCGTCTGCGCACTGTCGATGCGGCGGCCCCGGATGAGTTTCTATCCGCGGCCGCCGCTCTTGTACATAAGAAGCCCGCGCTAGAGGCATAAAACTTTCGCGTGTAGGGGGCTGGTGCTCATTCGTGCGGTTGTGGTGGAATAAAAATCGTGGGTCCGTACCCCCCTCATTTTTGAGTTCGAAAGGCTCCGCATGCGCCGCACCACCGCCGCCCTTTCCGCCCTCCTCCTCAGTGTTGGCTTGGCCAGCTGTTCCCAAAGCAATAACGATGCGCCGCAACAGGAGCAGAACCAAAGTCAGCAGACGATGCCTCAACAACAGCAGGGGCAGCCGCAGCAACAAGGTCAGCAGGGGCAGCCGCAGCAGACTCCGACGCAACAGCACCAGAACCAGCAACAGCAGAGTCAGCCGGCACCGACGCCGAGCCCTTCGATGCCGCGTAATCACCCGAGTAACGGCGGGCTGAAACCTGACCTTTCAAAGCTGACCCAGCCGTCGGGCCCCTATGAGAAAGCTACGCTGAGTCATCCTGCGCGGAACGTGCCCATCCCGCGGCTGAGCCCGAATGTGAAAAACGACCGAGCCGGCGTCAAGGAGACCGTGCGGTACTTCATGGCTTCCCAAGAATATGTTCGACAGACGGGTAAGGCGCGGCCGTTAGCTGCGGTGGCGTCGGCAAGCTGTGAAACCTGCTGGCTGTACGCCACAAGTGTGAATAATCTGACGTATTCCAAGGGCAACTGGTACGTGGGTGACGGGCTCACCTATGACGAACGAACGCTACAAATCCAGGAGCATCCTGACCGGCCTGGGGTAGTTGTCGCGTCGTTCGATTTCTTTGAGAACGAGGTGACCCTCGTTGAGAAGGGTCGCCCGCAAGTGGTGGCGCGGCCGAACACGTTCCGCTCCACGATGACCATGGAGTACACCCCATCCGTGGAGAGGTGGATCATCCTCCACCTCGACAACCAGCCACGGTGAGGTTGGCGCATGAACAGGCTGGAACGAGAACTTATTGCCTCACCTCTGCGCCGGTCGGCCCGGGACAGGTCGGTTCGGTTCGCTGATGCGGGTATCGAACCGGCTGCTCGCCCATTTTCGTTGGGTTGCGTTCAGCAACTCGAAAATGTCGTTGCAGACGAAACCGCGTTTGCCCTTGCCGACGCTGCGCCGCTCTAGGACGCCGGCCTCAGCGAGGTATTCAAGGGCGTTATGTGCTGAGGTGCCGCTGGTTCCGGTCAGCCGAGCCGCCACATCGACAGTCAAAGCAGGCAACTTCGGCAGGGCGTCGAGGATCTTCCATACGGTTGAGTCGCTACGCGGAGTCCGTGTGTCGGTCTGCTCGGCATAGTCGGCGACCATGGCTCGAGCGTCACGTTCAAACTCGTCGAGCTCATCCCTGAGTTCAGAGGCAAGATCCACAGCGTCATCGGCGGCAGCGATGAACGTCCGCAGCCACGCGTTGATGCCTTCGCTGATGCTGAGCTCGCGGACCGGTTCAGCATCTGATGCGAGCTCAGCGCTGTGCGGGATGCCACGGAACCTCATGAGCCCGGCAATGTATTCATCGGAACGCGTCAGGAGCACCTGACTGATCGGCAGGACGGACCCTTCTGTGAGGCCGCCACGGACAAGCACGGTGTGGATGAGCGCACGACCGATGCGCCCATTACCGTCAGCGAAAGGGTGCAGAGTTTCGAACTGCGCATGAACCAGCCCGGCCTGGATCAGGGACCCCACGGCGGCGCCGTTCATGAACTCCACCAGGTCCTCAACCGCGGGAACTAGCGCGTCTTCGCTGGGCGGAATGAACTCGGCTTGGCCCGGGTGGAACTCGCTCCCGCCAACCCAGTTTTGTCTGTCACGAATGCCTGAGGCGCCCAGGTGGGGTAGCAGTTCTGTCTGTAGCGCTTCGATGTCGGCCCACGTGACGTTTTCGGCTGTCCCGAGGCCCTCAACAGCGCTGGTGAGGGCCGCGATGTTGGCGGCGACTTCTGCCGCTACCGACGGATGCCCCGCGTCAGGGGAGCTGTTAGTCCCGTTTTCTAGTTGCTTGAGCTCTTCAAACACGATGTTCTTCGGGTTAGAACGCAACCCCTCTATGTAGGAGCTTGACACGGCTTCGCTACGCAGAAGGTGGCGGGACACGGCTTCGAGTTTGCCTGCGGCGTCGTGAAACTTCAGGTTTCGAATGCGGCGCTCCACGCGGCCGGCTTCGGCCGCTACTGCCGGGTCGATGCGCCACTCAGGTCTGGTGAGCGAGAACGGCTGATATGCCCAATAGGTTCCGTGCCAGCGGTCGCGCGGGCGCCGTGCATTGTCAGAGGGAGTCCATTCCCTAGCTGTCCACGACATAAGCCCTAGCCTTCCAACGAGCGACGTTTATCTCAAGGATAATGCTTATCCTTGAGAGAATGACCGCTTTACCCAAGGATAATGCTTATCCTTGGGCGCTGGCCTCGCGCGGCCAAGGGTAACCGCGAAGCTTAAACAACGACGGTGCTAAGCGCCGTCACCTCAGTGATCGGCTGCTCGGCGCCGTCGTTTGGTGCTGCAATTAGCTCAGCAGAAGCCAGCTCAGCAGGACCTGGCTCACAGGCTCGTTACTGGGTCTTGTCCGTTCATGAAGGCGATGAATCGGTCCTCTGGAAGCTGGTCCACGTCAACCAGGTGAGCCAGCACCTGTGCGACCAGTTCGCGGCTGGTATCCGTGTTCTCCGGTACACCGCTGTTCGGGTTGAAACGCTGCACACCGGCGGGCGCATCCTCATCGGTGAGCAGGCCCGGGCCAACGATGGCGTAGTCCAGGCTGGTGGCCTGCAGGTGCTCATCGGTGGCGCGCTTAGCCAGCACGTAGTGGTGGAAGGGGTCTTCTTCGTCGATGGGGTGCACGAACGAGGTCGCGAAGCTCACCATCAGGTAGCGCGGGTTGCTAGCTGCGCGGGTGGCTGCGTCGATCGATGCGATCGCGGCGTCGCGGTCGATCGCGTACGTCTGGTCGACACCGTTGCGGCCGCCGTTGCCCGCCGCCCAAATGATGACGTCTTTGTCGCGCAGCAGCTCATCCCACGCGGCGTCGTCGAAGTCGAGCATCTCGGCAATACGAGGCTTTGCGCCGAGGGCTACGATGTCGGCCTCATATTCAGGTTTCCGGATGAGGGCCTCGACGTTGTGGCCGGCCTTGGTCAGCAACGGCAAGGCGCGCAGGGCAACTCGTCCGTGGCCGCCAATGACAAGGACATTCTTAGATGTAGTCATGCCAACAACCCTACGCGCGGGGTCTGGAGCGGCTTCAGGTTCTGCTAATAAAGATGAGTTTACTCCCGAGTCCTCCAGACCGCCTCGGCCGTCATCCAGGGGCTCCAGCGCCGTTAACCCTGCTTCGGCGGGCCGCCCGGCTCCTGCCACTGATGGTTCGGCGGCTGCTGCCATTGCTGCTGGTTGGGATCTCCGTAGTACTGCTGCGGGTTCGGAGCAAACTCCTGGAGTGGAAACTGCTGCGGTGGATACTGCTGAGACGGCCCGGCATGGGCGGTCCGGTTCTTGCGTCGAGCCACGACGATGATGAGCGCAAGGACGACGATGACCCCCGCGGCAATCCCGATCACAGCGAAGGTCGGGAAACCTGCAGGCTGCGCCGGCGTGGCAGGCTGCGCCGGCGTGACGGGCTGGGCCGGCGTGGCGGGCGTGACCGGAGGGCCAGCCACGTCATCGGCCGGTTCCACATCAGACGGGGCATCGTTCCCGTTACCCCAAACCCCGGCGTTCGGGGCCATCCCCAGCCAGCCTTGATCCTTTGCCACCTGGGGTAGCCACACGACGGCCTCCGGGTCGAGGCCCGCATCGACCTTGTAGTGCTCGGGATACGCCATTGTCGAATCGTCCGCGAAGCCGTCACACAATTGACGTACGACATCCCACTGCGGATCATCGTTGGCCATACCGGGATAGGTGATGGGCACATCGGGGTACTGCATCGGGTCATTGTCGATAAACGCAACCGGATCGATGACGCCAAACCCGAGCTCTCTGCTCTGGCGTCCACCGTTACTCGCCGTTTCCGTCAGCGAGTGAATGAGCTGGTGATAGGTCGCATCGGGCCATTTCTGGTGTCCGAGCGCCAGCGTTCCCGCAACGATCGGCGACGAAAAGCTCGTGCCTGCACCATTGGATACCAGTTTTCCATCCGCCTCGCGCAAGGTGAGCTTTTCCCCGGGCGCCGCAACCGTGAGCCCCTTACCTGCTGCCGCCCAGTTCGTGGCTGCTCCGCCCGGCTTCGAGGCGGTCACCGACACCACACCCGGCAGGCCGGCCGATTCGGCGGAGACCTTCCCGTCGTTTCCCGCGCCGGTGATGAGCGCCTTGCCACGCATCTGCCAGTAGGCATTCTGATAGCTGGTCGGCTGCGTCGGCCCGAGTAGCGACATCGACATGATGTCGGCCCCAAGTTTTTCGGCCTCCATCATGCGCCCGCCACCGAACACCATCTCATCGCAGCCGGACGGCCAGGCCGATGAGGCCGGGGTGATCGCAAAGGGTTGTTCCATGACGAGGAGCTTGGCCTTCGGCGCCACCCCTTGGATACGCCCGTCGCCTCCCTGTCCGACGATCATCGTCGCCACCTGAGTCCCGTGCGCAACGGACTCCTTATGGGTACCCCCGTCAAGATCGACGGCGCTCTTCGAGGCCTCTCGTATCGGCAGGCATTCGTCGGGCATCGGCACGAATTCAATATCAGCACCCTGGAGATCGGGGGAATTGAGGTCGACGCCCGTTTCAGCGATAGCGATCGTCACGCCGGCCCCATCGAGGCCTTGATCGCGCAGCTTCGAGTAGCCCAGTTCCTTGTCAAACCACGACGACGCATTGCCGGCAGCAACCGACGGAGCGAGTGGGACGAGAATGCTCCCGGCCGTTACGACGGCGGCAAGAAGAGCACCCCACATCCGCCGACGAAAGGTTCGTCCCCGGGCCGTCCCACACCGTGACGGCGTCGCATCATTCGGGTAATCCTCAACGCGCATTACCGGGATCCTCTCACCTTAAACAAGCCACGGCGATACCCCAACGCGGGACGCCACCCGTCAACCCTAGTGAGCATAAATGAACACCACGTGAATCATGCCGCCACATAAAACGAAGACTGCCTCTCGGTACGTCCGAGAGGCAACATGGCCGTGTCGAGCGGTGGGTACGGTCAGACGTCCGATGGCGGCGGGCCGACGACGACGAGGTCCAGTTCGTTGCGGGCTCTGTCGAATCCTTCTTTGGGGAAATACGGTTCGCCGCCCTCCTCATGGACGAGGTGATCCGTCGGCTCATTCATGTACTCGAAGAAGGGCTCGAAGATCGGCGGCGTCAGTAACCCGAGCATCTGCGTGTTGTTGGCCGCAAGCGAGAAGCTGTGGATGGTTCCCGCCGGAGCGTGGAGGAAGTCTCCGGGGCCCAATCTGATCTCTTCCCCGTTGGCGTGAAGCTTCACAGCCCCCTGGACGCAGAAGAAGTTCTCCGAGTGAGCCATGTGGAAGTGAAGCGGGATGTATCCGGCCTTGGCGCCTCGGGTCTCCATTGCGAAGAATCTGTCACCTGTGTTGCGTCCCCGGACCGGAAAGACGTTGGTCTGCTGGTGGGTTTCGAACCTGTCGCCGTATCCCGCCTGATTGACGAAGGCCTCGACACCGCCGGGGAGAGTCTCTGCGACGTCTCCGAACGGCGCATCTGCTGGCCCCTCATGCAGTTGGACGCCGAACTGGCCGCTGACCTCAGAGGTGAGGAGACCACCCAGGCTCCCGGACGGACGGCGGGAGAAGATGTGCGATGCGGTTCTGTGCCCGGCCCCGGCGGCCAGCCGGTACAGCCAGTCGTCGGTGGAATGCAGCAGGAAGGTGTTGAACGCAGCTTCCAATTCATCGCGGAAGATGTCTGGAATGTGGGCTCCTGGTCGGGGTCGCTCATTGACGGATTTGTGGCACCAGATATCACCCAGAACAAGCCGATGCTACCTTCGGGGAACCTGAAGCAAGCGGTTGCGGGATCCCCACGTGGCGGCGCTACGAGATCGGCGACCACTTCATCCACTTCGATTTTGGTGAAGAGGGCCTACACAAGGTCACCCTCCTCCTGGAAACCCCCGAAGTCCAGAAAAACTAAGCACGCGCCGTACCTGTTTCGGCTAGTCGGCCTGAGCGGCCTCCGCAGGAAGCCCCGCCAGCCAGGGGAATGTGTATCTGCTCATTCAAACCGATGGCAGCGATGCCGAGCGTGAGGCGCAACTGGTGCTCGAAGTGGTCGAGCGGGCCGGTGGGCGGGCCGTGCTCACCACCGACCCCGAGGCAGCCGCATCACTGGTGGATGTGCGCCGGCAGGGTTTCCCGGCGCTGGATGCAATGGGTGCGGTGCTCGTTGAAGATGTTGCCGTGCCGCGCTCAAAAATGGTGGCGATGTTCGCCGAAAGCGGCAAGTGAAATGTTTCAGGCGGCACTTGCACTCGGCGGCACGCTCTCGGGCGAGCACGGCATCGGCCTGCTCAAACGCCGCTGGCTCGGCGACGAGCTGGGCGATCGGCAATATGAGTTGCAGCGGCAGATCAAGCGCGTCTTTGATCCGAAAAACATTCTCAATAGGGGCAAGGTGTTTGCTGAATAGTGACTATTGAGTGGCATTTGTGAATTGTTGATGGTGCCGACTCGTTAATTTCTCATCGAACCTGAAGATAGCGAGGTAGCTGCGGGAGTACACTGAGCTTGGGCGTTATCGTCGCCGATCGGTGCGTGATCCGTGCCGACTCATCTTCCAATTAGGAGGTCGTAATGAAGGCAGCACGCTACTACGGAAATCACGACATTCGCATCGAAGACATTCCCGAGCCGAAGGTCACCCCTGGCACAGTCGGTATTGACGTTGCCTGGTGCGGTATCTGCGGCACCGACCTGCACGAATACCTCGACGGCCCCATTTTCTGCCCGCCCGCGGGGCACCCACACCCCATCTCGGGTGAAGAGTCGCCCATCACGCTCGGGCACGAAATGTCGGGCGTTGTCTACGAGGTGGGCGAGGGCGTTGAAGGATTCGAAGTTGGTGACCACGTTGTCGTCGAACCCTACATCATCGCTGACGGCGTCGACACTGGCCCCGACAGCAACGACTACCACCTGTCAAAAGACATGAACTTCATTGGCCTGGCCGGTCGCGGCGGTGGCCTGTCAGAAAAAATCGCGGTCGAGCGCCGTTGGGTGCACAAGATTTCGAAGGATATTCCCCTCGACCAGGCCGCGCTCATCGAGCCGTTCTCGGTAGCCGTGCACGCGGTTGAGCGCTCGGGTGCCAAAGCCGGCGACGTCGCTATCGTCGGCGGTGCCGGGCCGATCGGTGTGCTCTGCGGTGCTGCGCTCAAGGCCATCGGAGCCACCGTCGTGGTGTCTGAGCTGAGCGAACTGCGCCGCCAAAAGGCACTCGACTCGGGTGCCGCCGACTACGCCTTCGACCCGCGCGAGGTCGACGTGGTCGAGAAGGTGCGCGAACTCACCGACGGTAAGGGCGCGAATGTCGCCATCGAGGCCACCAGCGTGCAGGTCGTGCTTGACACTCTGATGGATGCACTGCGTCCCACCGGTGTGCTGCTGATCGTCTCGATCTGGGGCCACAAGGCCGACTTCGACATGCACAAGCTGGTCATGAAGGAGATCGACATGCGCGGTTCGATCGCGTACGTCAACACGCATCCCAAGACCATCAAGATGGTTGAGGAAGGCAAGGTCGACCTGAAGCCATTTATCACCGGCAAGATCGGCCTTGACGACCTCATCGACAAGGGCTTCGACACCCTCATCAACCGCAACGAAACCGCGGTAAAAATTTTGGTGTCGCCCTCGGGTGAGGGTCTCGAATAGTCCCAACGAAGTGCGTGCATCCTGATGCGCACGCTGAACGCCCCGCAGTTTTGCTGCTGCGGGGCGTTCGCTTTGGGTCCGGGCGGGCTGCTGGGGCTGTTTTGTGACACTAGGCTTGGAGCATGTCTGAACTGTCTTCGCGCGCATCCGCAGAAATTGAACTCGTAAACGAACACGGCACCAATAACTACGGCTCGCTGCCGGTGGTGCTCGCTGAAGGCAAGGGTGCCTGGGTCACCGATGTAGACGGTAAGCGCTACCTCGACGCCGTGATGGCATACTCGGCCGCAAACTTCGGCCACTCGAACGACAAGTTCATCGATATCGCCTGCGCCCAGATGCGCAAGCTCGACGTCACGTCGCGAGCGTTCTACGCCACCGCTTTGGCGAGTTCGCCGAGGCGATCACGAAGCTGTCAGGCCTCGACCGCGTGCTAATGATGAACACCGGCGCCGAAGCCAACGAAACCGCGATCAAAGCCGCCCGCAAGTGGGGCTGCAAGGTGAAAGGCGTGGCCGCCGACTAGGCCAGAATCATTGTGATGCGCGGCAACTTCCACGGCCGTACCACGACCATCATGTCGTTCAGCGATGACGAAAACGCGCGGGATGGATTCGGTCCGTTCACACCGGGACGCCGTTCCGTTTCCAGGTCGAGGGCATCCTGCCCGATATTGTCACCTGTGCAAAATCGCTGAGTGCCGGTCTTTACCCGGTGTCGGCGGTGCTCGGCAGCAACGAGGTGATGGGCGTATTCACGCCGGGAACGCACGGTTCGACCTTTGGCGGGAACCCGGTGGCAACCGCGCTCGGTAAAGCGGTGTGTGACGAACTCGCCACCGGCAGGTGGCAGGCGCACGCCGAAGAACTGCATCCGGTGCTCTTTGATGGACTGCGCGCGCTGCTCGGGCACGGTCTCACCGAGGTGCGAGGTGTGGCGCTGTGGGCGGGTGTTGATATTGACCCTGCGGTCGTTTCGGGCTCACTGCTTCTTAAGTCCGCGAAGGTCCTCGGACCGAATGGTGTGCGGCAGGGGTATTACGGTCAGGACATTAACCTGACTACCTAGAACCTGGCGCGTATCAACATGTTTTTGCATGACGTGAACTATGACAAGTTCAATATCGCGCACGGGGATACGCTGATTGATCCGCAGCATTGGGATGGTCAGCCGTGTGAAGCGATTGTTTCTAACCCTTCGATTCTTATTTAATTCTTGTTTAATTCTTGTCAGCAGTGTCAGCTACACTCAAATCACAATCAAGAAGTCTGACGTGAAGCCTCTCAGCTTGTCGACTAGCAACCGCTTATCGCTAGCGGTGCTCCTGGGAGAAGATTGGCCCTCGATCAAAAGAATCGAGTGGAAACAGCGACATTCAAGGAAATAATCATGACCAATCCGAGCTTCTCTTCGGATCACGATGATTCTGACCGCCCCGGCGGCCCCCTCCAACACAGCGCGGACATCGCCAAGTGCACTGACTATGCTTCTTTGGGGCATCAGATGCACTGGGTTCGTGCTCGAAGAGCGATGCTGAGCGATGATTGGGAACCTGCGCAGATCATCACTTCGATAGGGCACCAGCTTATTTTCGTGACGGGTAGTGGCATCCATCTAATGTGGAACCATGATCCGATCTTTCTGTCGAGTCGTGTCAACCTCGCAGCCCAAGCAGAGGATGTTGAGGTCATGTGGTCGGCTAGCTTCAGTATGCTCACTATCCGCGTTGGCGATAGTCGGAGCTGGTGCTGTGTCGGTCTCCAGGACGGCCCGATAACCCCCTGCACGTTCTGAATAGCGGTGGCTTCTCTTAGCTCGAACAAGCTGTGTCAGAGGTGGGCGGGGTGTCTGTGTTAGCGTTCTTCACCCTCGCCTCCATCGCCGCCGCATCAAGCTCAGCGCAGGCCGGCTCGTTCAGCCAGCGCCTGCGCCGTAACCGAGCGCGAATCCGGGCCCACACCCTGCTGAGCGACCGCGGCCGGCGTTCCTGTTGCGAGGATCTGGCCGCCCTCGTCGCCGGCTCCCGGGCCGACGTCGATGACGTGGTCAGCCTGCGCGACCACCCGGAGGTCGTGCTCAACCACGACCACCGTCGCGCCATCCTCGACCAACCGCCGCAACTGCGCAAGCAGCAGGTCAACGTCCGCGGGGTGCAGCCCCGTCGTCGGCTCATCCAGTAGGTACAGGCTGTGCTTACGGCTGGAGCCGCGTTGCATCTCGGAGGCGAGCTTGATCCGTTGCGCCTCGCCGCCCGAAAGCTCCGGGGAACCCTGCCCCAGCCGCAGATAGCCCAGACCGAGCGCGTGCAGGAATTCGACCGAGCGTAGAATCCGCGGCTCCTCCGCGAAAGCCTCAAGCGCCTCGTCCACGGTCAACGCCAAAACATCCGCGATGCTGCGGCCGTTCCACTGCACCTCAAGGATCTCCGGCCTATAACGCTTGCCGTGGCAGGCCGGGCAGGTCGTGTACGTGCCCGGCAGGAACACCAGCTCGACCTCGATGCTGCCCGCGCCATCGCACTCGGGGCAGCGGCCCTTCGTTGTGTTGTAGGAAAAGTCGGATACCGACATGCCGCGCCGCTTAGCCTCGGGTGTTGCGGCGAAGAGCTTGCGGACGTGGTCGAAAAGGCCCGTGTAGGTCGCGACGGTGGAACGCACAGTGCGGCCGATCGGCTTTTGGGTGATGTGAACCAGGCGGCGGATCTTATCCAGCCCCGTTGCGCTCTCCACCCGGAAGTCCTCGGAAGAGTCGGAACCTGGCGTGAGCTCAGCGTCCGCGTCCTCGGCGGTGGCCTCATCGGCGCCAACCACCTGCTGGGCCGAACGCGCCGCCGCGTCAGCCAGCACCCCGGTGACCAAGGTGGACTTGCCGGAACCGGACACACCCGTGACCGCGGTGAGCGCGCCGAGCGGGAAGTCGACGTCGGCCCCGTCGAAAGCGCGTGCGTGCACGCCGGTCAGGCTGATGGATTCACCGGTGCCGGCCGGGGTGTCCGTCAGTTCCGGGAACTCCGCGTTCAACGCGGCAGCAGTGGGGGAGCCCAGCTGCTCTGCTTTAGCGCGGAACTCGCTCGTGGGGCCGGAGAACACAAGTTGACCGCCGCGCTCGCCGGCGCGCGGGCCGATGTCCACGATCCAATCGCATCCCGCCACCAGGGACATGTCGTGCTCCACCAGAAGCACCGAATTACCGGCGTCGATGAAGCGCTGCAGAAGCTCGGAGACCGCTTTCCGCTCCACGACGTGCAGGCCGGCCGAGGGCTCATCCAGCACATAGGTTGTGCCGAACAGGTTCGAGTTCAACTGGGATGCCAGCCGCAGGCGCTGATGCTCACCCGCGGACAAGCTGCGTGCCGGGCGGGAGAGGCTCAGGTGGCCCAGCCCCAGCTCGATAGCCGCGCGCACCGTGGGCAGCACCTGATCCAGCAGTAGCTTTTCGGCCTCGTCGTGCTCGTTCCACTGCTGCTTGCTGATCCCCTCCACACGCTGGAGGCGGTTCTCCAGCGCGGACAGCACGTCCTTCAAGGCCAGGTTGTTGAACTCGTCGATCGCGTAGCCGGCGTAGGTGACCTGCAAGGTGTCCGGCTGGAAGCCGCGGCCCTGGCAGGTGGGGCACGTCGATGAATGCATGAAGGAAAGCACGCGGCGGCGGTTCTTATCCGACTCGGTTTCCGCGAGGGTGTCGGTGAGGTATGTGGCTACCGAGCGCCATTTGCCTTTATAGGACCCGTGCACAGCGTTTTCGTCCCGCACCGGGTGGACGGTGACCACCGGCTGTTCGTCCGTGAACAGGATCCAGTCGCGGTCCTTTTGTGGAATCTCCCGCCACGGGATGTCGATGGGGTAGCCGAGGGTGCCCAGGATGTCCCGGAAGTTCTTGCCCAGCCACGCCCCGGGCCATGCGGCGATCGCGCCGTCCCAGATGGACAGGCTGGGGTCCGGCACCATCGATTCTTCCGTTGGCCGGTGCACAGCGCCGGTACCTTGGCATTCGGGGCACATGCCGGCGGTGGTGTTGGGGGAGAAGGCGTCGGAGTCGAGCCGGCCGTATTCGAGCCGCTCCCGCATGCCGGCCGGGTAGGTCCCGGAGCGCGAGAAGAGCAGCCGAATACTGTTCGACATATTCGAGATCGTGCCGACGGAGGAGCGCGCCCCGCCCAGGGTGGTGGACTGTTGCAGGGCCACCGTCGGCGGCAGGCCAGTGACCGACCCGACGCGCGGGTTGACTGCGCCACCGATGAGCCGGCGGGCGAAGGGGGCGACGGATTCCAGGTAGCGGCGCTGCGCCTCGCCGTGGATGGTGCCGAAAGCGAGGCTGGATTTGCCTGAACCTGAAACGCCGGTGATGGCCACGAGGGTGTCGCGCGGCAGGTCGACGTCGATGTGTTTCAGGTTGTGTAGGTGCGCGTCACGCACCCGGATCATGGGATCGTGCTCCGCGCGCGCCGTTGCGTGCGGAACTGTGTGCGGAACCGTGAACTCGGGCTGGGCGTGAGTCATGGTGGCCACTCTATCGGGCAGGCCGTGCCGGTGTAGGTGGTGAAGGCTCGACGATCAGCGCGAGTCCCGCCGCCGCGCAACAACCCGCGCCTTATCGACCTTGGCGAAAGGACCTGACATATCCTGTCAGAAAGCTTTCTTTTGGCTTCCATTCGCGTGCCTGGGTTGTGAGGGGTTGTTGTGGGTTCTTTGTCGCGTGAGGTTCAGCGGGATCGTTTGCACCGGACTATTTGGGAGGTCGCGAACGAGCTCCGCGGCGCGGTGGATGGCTGGGATTTCAAGAGCTATGTGCTCGGAATGCTGTTCTATCGCTTCATTTCGGAGAACCTCGCGACCTTCATCGAGAAGAACGAGGGCGAAGGCTTCAGCTACGCGGACCTGACGGATGAGCAGGCTGAACCGATCCGTCAGATGATGGTGGATGAGAAGGGTTTCTTCATCCTCCCCTCGCAACTGTTCGTGAACGTACGCAAGCGGGCGGCGCAGGACGAGAACCTGAACGAGACCCTGGAGAAGGTTTTCCAAAACATCGAAGGCTCATCGGTGGGGCATGCGAGCGAAGACGACCTCAAAGGCCTGTTCGATGATCTTGATGTGAACTCGACCCGCCTGGGTAACACGGTGGAGCGCCGCAACGAGAAGCTGCGTAAGCTGCTCAACGCGATCGGTGAGCTGGACATGGGGGAGCAGCACGATGAGGGCATCGACATGTTCGGTGACGCCTACGAGTTCCTCATGCAGATGTACGCCTCGCAGGCCGGTAAGTCCGGCGGCGAGTACTACACGCCGCAAGAGGTCAGTGAGCTGTTGGCGCGGCTGACGGTGATCGGTAAGGACAGCGTGCAGCGCGTGTACGACCCGGCTGTCGGTTCGGGTTCGCTGCTTCTTAAGTTCGCGAAGGTCCTGGGCCCGAATGGTGTGCGGCAGGGGTATTACGGTCAGGAGATCAACCTGACTACCTATAACTTGGCGCGCATCAACATGTTTTTGCATGACGTGAACTATGACAAGTTCAATATCGCGCACGGGGATACGCTGATTGATCCGCAGCATTGGGATGATCAGCCGTTTGATGCGATTGTGTCTAACCCGCCGTATTCGACGCGGTGGGAGGGTAAGAATAATCCGTTGCTGATTAACGATGTGCGGTTCGCTCCGGCCGGTGTGTTGGCCCCGGTGACGAAGGCGGACCTCGCGTTCACGATGCATGTGCTTGCGTGGCTTGCGGTCGATGGCACGGCCGCGTTGGTGCAGTTCCCTGGGGTTTTGTATCGCGGGGGCACGGAGCAGAAGATCCGTAAATACTTGGTGGACAACAATTATGTCGATGCGGTGATTCAGTTGCCGGAGGACATGTTCTTTGGCACCACGATTGCTGTTTGTGTGCTCGTGTTGAAGAAGTCCAAGAAGGACAATGACGTGTTGTTTATTGACGCGTCGAAGGACTTCGTGCGGCAGGGTAAACATAATGTGATGGCGCCGTCGCACCGCGACAAGATCGTTGAGATGGTCGCGGAGCGCAGCGAGGAGCAGTACGTTTCCAAGCGGGCGAGCGCTGAGGAGATCGCGGCGAACGACTACAACCTCTCCGTGAGCTCCTACGTGGAGATGGAAGATACCCGCGAAAAGATCGACATTGCTCAGTTGAACGCCGAAATCGCGGAAATCGTCCAGCGTCAGGCCGCGTTGCGGACCAGCATCGACGCGATCGTCGCCGAACTCGAAGCAGGTGCAGCCAAGTGAACCGCGTCGAGAAACTGATCCAAGAACTCTGCCCCAACGGGGTTGAGCATAAACCGCTTGGCGAAGTTGGAGGCTTTGTTAGGGGCGGGATCTTTCAGCGCAAAGACTTGTTTGAGACAGGAAAACCGGGAATCCATTACGGCCAGATTCATACTGTTTACAACATTTCTGCGTCCAAAACTATCTCTTTCCTCAACGATTCAACATATGAGAAAGCGCGTAAGGCTCAGCCGGGTGCGTTGGTCATAGCGACGACAAGCGAAGACGATGAAGCGGTCGGAAAAGCCGTTGCATGGCTAGGAGATAGCCCCGCGGCAGTGAGCGGTGATGCGGTCATTTTTGAGCATCAGCAAGACCCAAAGTTTGTGTCCTACTGGTTCAATACGCAAGAGTTCCATCAGCAGAAACTTCGCTATTTAACGGGAACTAAAGTCCGGAGAATATCGCCAGCTAGCCTTGCAAAGATGGTCTTCCCGGTTCCGCCGATTGAGGTGCAGCGGGAGATCGTTAAGATCCTTGATCTTTTTACTGAGCTCGAGGCTGAGCTCGAGGCTGAGCTCGAGGCTCGCCGGAAGCAGTACGAACACTACCGCGACCAGCTCCTCGAACTGGAGGAGTGGCCACAAGTTGCTTTGGACGACGCCTTCACCCTCAAGGGCGGCTACACCCCGGCAAAAAGCAACAAAGAATACTGGGAAGACGGGACGATCCCATGGATACGCATGGACGACCTGCGCTTACTTGGCACGAGGCTAAATACGGCTCAAACCAAGGTGAACGAAGCTGCGGTAAAGAAAGGTGGGCCTTTTGTACCGGGCTCATTTGTTGTTGCTACGACGGCAACGATCGGCGATCATGCTCTGGTTCAAGTTCCTTTCCTTGCGAATCAGCAATTTACAGTCTTGACACTGAAGCCTGAATGGAAACAGAGATTTGATCTGAATTTTCTATACTTTTATTTTTTCAAGCTCGGGGACTGGTGCCGTCAGAACGTTCGTAACGCGAGTATTCCAACGTTGGATCGGCGTAAGTTCAAGAGCTTCCAATTTCCGTGCCCGCCGATTGAGGTCCAGCGGGAGATTGCCGACGTTCTCGACAAGTTTGATGCGCTCGTGAACGACTTGTCGTCTGGTTTGCCGGCCGAGATCGAGGCTCGGCGGAAACAGTATGAGTACTATCGAGACAAACTATTGACCTTCAAAGAGTTGCAACCAGAAGCGGCATAAACCCACTTCCACTTCGGTTCTCGTTAACGGCAGGGTAGGGGATAGGTAGGGATGGAACGCTCCACAATCGAGGATCTGGGCCGCGGCACAATCGCCCCCATCGCGGTCAGCGATGAAGCGACCGTCGTTGCCACCTACGAACCCGACACCACCGCATCGGACGCCTACCAGTCCGAAGCGCAACTCGAAGACGCCCTCATCGCGCAACTCCAAGCGCAAGCCTACGAATACGCCGACATCCGCGACGAGGCCGCCCTCGTCGCGAACCTGCGCACCCAACTCGAAGCGCTCAACAACATCCAATTCACAGACGCGGAATGGGAAACGTTCTTCGAAACGTCCATCTCCAGCGCCAACGAAGGCCCCAAAGAGAAAACCTGGCGCCTCCACAACGCCAACACCCAACTGTTACGCCGCGAAGACGGAACCACCAAAAACATTCGGCTGATCGACAAAACCCACATCCACAACAACAAACTCCAAGTCATCAACCAATACGCCGTCGACGCCGGAACCGGCCCCGGCTCCGCGACCCACTCCAACCGGTACGACGTCACCATCCTCGTCAACGGGCTGCCACTCATCCACATCGAACTCAAACGCCGCGGCGTCAACCTCCGCGAAGCGTTCAACCAAATAGCCCGCTACCAAAACCAATCCCTCTGGGCAGGCCGCGGCCTCTTCGACTACGTACAAGTGTTCGTGATCTCCAACGGAACACTCACCAAGTACTACTCCAACACCACCCGCCCCAAGAAAACCGACAACACCAAACGCACCCCCAACACGTGGGCCTTCACCTGCTGGTGGGCAGACAGCAAAAACAAAATCATCCCAGACCTGGGCGGCTTCACCCGCACCTTCTTCGCCAAACACACCATCCTCAACATCATCACCAAATACTGTGTGCTCCGCGAAGACGGCAACCTCCTGGTCATGCGGCCCTACCAAATCGCCGCGACCGAACGCATCCTCCAGCGCATCGACGTAGCCGCCAACAACAAAATGCTCGGCACCACCCAAGCCGGCGGCTACATCTGGCACACCACCGGCTCCGGCAAAACACTCACCAGCTTCAAAACCGCGCAACTCGCCACCGCGCTCCCCAGCAACCCCAAGGTCCTGTTCGTTGTAGACCGCAAAGACCTTGACTACCAAACCATGCGGGAATACGACAGCTTCAAAAAAGGTGCTGCGAACTCCAATACCTCCACCAAAATTCTCACCGAACAAATGGGGGACCCCAACGCGCGCATCATCATCACAACCATCCAAAAACTCTCCAACTTCGTTGCTGCGAACGCGAAACACCCGATCTACAACGAACACACGGTGATCATCTTCGACGAATGCCACCGATCCCAATTCGGTGAAATGCATAACGCGATCACCAAGAAATTCAAGAAATACAACATCTTCGGGTTCACCGGAACACCGATTTTCCGCGATAACGCCGGCAAATCTTACGGTGCACGCGACGGCCGCGTAGTGCTGCGCACCACCGAGGAAACCTTCGGCGAACAACTCCACACCTACACAATCGTCGATGCGATCGAAGACAAGAACGTCCTCCCCTTCAAACTCGCGTACAACAGCGTGCTGGCGCGTGCCGGCGGGGTAGTTGCGGAAGACGCAAGCCGCGCGCAAGAAGAAGCCGCACTCATGGCGCCCGAACGCATCAGCGCCGTCACCAGCTACATCCTCAAACACTTCAACCAGCACACCCGACGCCTAACAGATACCGGCGAATCCAACACCACGTACATCCACACCGTCACGAGCAACACCGCTGACGTCGCTCGCACACGGGGTAGAGGCGGCGAAGCGATCACAGTCAAGCGGCGCGTCAACGGTTTCAACGCGATGATGGCCGTGCAATCCGTTGAAGCGGCCAAGCTCTACTACAACGAATTCAAAGCACAGCAGGCCGAGCTGCCGGAGCATCAGCAGCTGAAAGTCGCCACAATCTTCAGCTACGGCGCCAACGAAGACCCCGAAGCCGGAATCCTCGCGGAAGAAGGGTTCGACACCCGCGGGCTCAGCGGTGAGAACCGCGAATTCCTGGACACCGCCATCGCCGACTACAACAAGATTTTCGGCGCCAGCTACGACGCCAACGGCGACAACTTCCAGAACTACTACCGCGACCTCTCCATGCGGGTCAAAGACCGCGAAGTAGACCTGCTGCTGGTCGTGAACATGTTCCTCACCGGCTTCGACGCCCCAACCCTGAACACGCTCTACGTAGACAAGAACCTGAAATACCACGGGCTGATCCAGGCGTTCTCACGCACCAACCGCATCCTCAACACCGTCAAACGGTACGGGAACATCGTGTGCTTCCGTGACCTCCAAGAGAACACCGAAGACGCCCTCGCGTTGTTCGGGAACGCTGACGCGCAAGGTATCGCGCTACTGGAGCCATACGAGCACTACCTGGACCAGTACCGGCTCAAAGTCGCAGAGATGCTGGCCTTCCATGCCCCCGGCACCGGGGTGCCTGCGAGTGAAAGCGAACAGCGGCACTTCGCCGAAGTCTTCGGCGAGATCCTGAAGCTACGGAACCTGTTGGCCGGGTTCGATGAGTTCCCCGAGGATGATGACCTCACCCCGCGCGACATTCAAGACCTGCAGAGCGTCTACCTCGCGGTGCGCGATGAGATGCGGGCGGATGCCGAGGCGAACGAGCCGCAACCGGAACAGCTTGAACTTGTGTTCGAGATCGAGCTGATGCGGCAAGTGGAAGTCAACGTTGACTACATTCTGATGCTGGTTGAGAAGTTCCGCGAACCGATGCTGAAATCCCAGGTTCCGGACTACCAGTACAAGGAACAAGTGTTGCAGGCGGTTGAATCCAGCCCGACGTTGCGCGATAAACGTGACCTGTTCATGGACTTCATCGAACTCGTCAACACTGACGCGAGCGTTGCCGAACAGTGGGTCGCGTTCATCAGTCAACGCCGCGAACAAGAACTCGGAACACTCATCGAAGAAGAACGACTCCGCGAGCCTGCCGCGCGAGACTTCATGGAAAGCGCCTTCGACGCCGGGGAAGTCCCCCGCATCGGAACCGACATCGGCAAAGTGCTACCCCGCATGAGCTTCTTCGGCAACACCACCGGCGGTGAGAGCCGCGCCGAAGTCAAGGAACGCGTGCTCAACAAGATGACGGAGTTCCTGGAACGTTACGAACCGCTCGGGTGAGTGCCGCTCGGCTAAGCGGCGCTGACCGCCGCAACTGCAACTACGACCAGCCGCCCCTGTGCGCATGTAGACCACTCAGGGGCTGCTGGCGCTAGCCATGTGGCGCGATGCTCGCAGATCCGCTAATGTTGTCTCGCCAGCTATTGAAAATGAGAATGATTAGCAATATGCGAATCATTAGCAACTGAATCATTCGTAACAGCGTCATCACCAGCAGAGTCATCACCAGCTAAGGAGCGGTTCATGCGCGTCCTCCGGGCCATCCGTGCCTCCCTCGCCGCCGCGGCCATCGCGGCAACCACCTTCGCCACCGCATCGAGCATCACTGCGGCACTGACCCTCGGCGCGGCCCCTGCCTATGCAGGGCCGGATGACAGCCGCAGCGTGGAAACGAAAGCCCACATCGACGCTCCTAAGGTTTTCTGGAACAAGCAAGCTGGCACGTTCACGATCAACTCGCAGTCCAATGGGAAAACGGTTCCGCTCGAAACCACCGCCAACTGGGTAGGCCGCGGCTACAACGACGACGGCAGCCAAAACTACACATTCCCCATCACCGCAGACCCTCGCCTGGACTTCCTCGGCAAAGATGGCCAGCTGCTCTACATGGCGCCGCAAGTTCCAGGGCCAGGCAACAGCCCCATCTGGTCGGGCTTCGGAGCGGATACCGCGGTGCCCATCGAGCAGTTTCAGGACGGGAACTTCGCGTTGGAAATGGTCGGCTTCAACGGCCCCGGCCAGATGAACATGTTCAACTACTCCACGTACGGCAGCCTGCCGGTCACGCGCCTGTTCTCTTCGCACGACAAGGTGTCCCGCACCGTCTGGCTGGACCCCGGCACGCACACGCACAACATCACAACCTTCACCAAGCCGGGCCGCTACGAAGTCACGTTCGACGCCACCGCGCGCACAACCGACGGCAACTTCATCACCTCCAAGCCCACGACGCTCGTGTGGCGGGTAGGCGGAACCAACCCTGCCGATGAAAAGCTCGGAGACGTCCGCGCCGCATACAACAAGGCGGCCAGCGTCGGCGTTGCTGAGCCATCCGCGCCGAGCTTCACCATCGTCCCGCACGCCGGCAGTGAACTCGACGGCGACAAGAACCTCACCGACCTGACCTTCAACGCCGGCAGCAAGGACGCTGAGGGCACGGTGGTGTTCTACATCGACGGCTATCACCTCGCCGAGGTCCCGGTGAAGAACGGCACCGCGACGTGGAGCGAGATGATCGGCTCGCAGACCTCGAACTTCCAGGCCGTGTTCGTGCCGACTAAGGGTGCGGCCCGCTGGATCAGCGCACCGCTGAGCGCCACCACGGGACAGAATGCCGTGTCCACGCAGGATGCCGGCCAGTTCCCTGAGGAAACCCCCGATGCGCCCGCCGGTGAGTTCTCGAAGGGTGAGGTCACGGTCGGTTCGCGTGATGTGTCCGTCACCGCACGGCCACAGAGCAAGAGCGACCTCATCAACATCGACACCAAGCCAGCCGACGACTCGCTGATCTATAACGTCACCGGCGGCTTCTATGAGGAAGGCTACGACGAGCCGACCTGCCCCGTTGAAGGCGTGAGCGGCCCGGGCCGCCGCACCATCGTGGCCGACAGCGAG
Source organism: Pseudoglutamicibacter cumminsii (assembly GCF_016907775.1). Taxonomy (NCBI): domain Bacteria; kingdom Bacillati; phylum Actinomycetota; class Actinomycetes; order Micrococcales; family Micrococcaceae; genus Pseudoglutamicibacter; species Pseudoglutamicibacter cumminsii. The sequence continues at coordinate 1,223,461 of NZ_JAFBCO010000001.1, forward strand.
TACTGCAAGGGCGAAGGCTATTCGCTTCGCCTTACGCTGGAGCCGCAGCCGCGCGCTGCGATCGGCAACACGGACGTGATCGACCTCGGCCAGGTCAATGGCAAGGGTAAGACGGTTGAGACGCAGTTCTCCGGCGTCGGGGAAAGCACTGCGCCGGAGCCGGGCGAACCAGCACCGGGCGGCCCTGAGCCGAACCCGGGCGAAGGCGACGACGGGACCGACGGCTCCGACGGCGCGATCCTGGACACGCCTGTGACGATCAACAACGGCCACGTGGACTTGCGCGCCATGGAGGTAGACGGGAAGTTCTCGGTGGCGTTGGGTGATGATTCGCGTCAGCACGCCAAGGAGTCGGTGCTCCGAACCATCAACTCGACGACCCTGGAGGTCACCAAGCTCGCGAAGGTCAAGCGTGAGGGCAACGTGCTGGCCGATGAGAGCTATGACGTGCTCGGCCCGAAGGGTAGCGAGCTGTATGTTTTGCCGCAGGGGCAGCAGCCGGGGCGTGTGTGGCCGGGCTTCTCGAGTGAGGCCCTGGACCGCGTGAAGTACCCCGAGGGCGCAACCATGACGCTCACCCCGGTGAGCGCGCCTGAGGGCGGCAAGTGGTTCGCGTACACCGAGAACCTGGGCGCCATCAACCGGATGTATGCCTCGAGTGAGAAAGCTTCCGACGTGCCGCTTCCTCCGGGAACCCACATGCACACCGCGTGGGCGTTCACTAAACCGGGCACCTACACGATCGATGTGACGGCCCGCGCCAAGCAGTCCGGCGACGGCGAGCAGGGAGCCCAGGCCCGCAGTACTGCCGCAAATAACGATGGCGGGGAGGCTACCGCTGAAACGCAGCGGCTGACGTTCGTGGTCGAGAAGAAGTCCGCCACCGACGAACCTGGCGACACGGAACCTCCAGTGGAGGAGCCAACGGAAGAGCCGACGCCGGAAGATCCGACCGAGCAGCCGACGGATCAGCCAACGCCGGGCGAGCCGGGCGACGAGCCAACTGAGCAGCCGGGTGACGACGTGACGCCGGAGGAGCCAACCGAGGGAATGGCTCCGGGTCAGCCAGCCGACCCAACGCAACCGGGTGGCACCGACAACGCTGGTGCCACCGATAACGCCGGCACCCCATCGGAAGCCGGCGGCACAGACAACGCAACCACCCCATCGGACGCTGCCACTCCATCGGAGGCTGGGGGAGCGTTGGCCCGCACGGGGGCTGAGGTTGTGCCAGCCGCGTTGGCGGCCGTGACTGTTGTGGCGGGTATGGCGTTGTTGATGGTGATGCGCCGCCGACGTGCCTAAGGCGTCTTGAGGTGAGCCTCGTCGTTCCCTTTCTTGCGAGGGGAGGCGCTCGTGGATGTGGTTTTCATTTTCGCGAGGAAGCCGCGCAGCGTGATGAGTACGCCGTAGATGACGGAATACAGAACCAGGCGGTAGAGGAACGTGAGGAAGTCGTTGATGTCGCGGAGCTCGTTGCCCTCTGCATCCACGATGATGTTGTCGGGGGTGACGGCTGTTTCGCCTTGGGTGGGGTGCTCGATGATGACGCTAGCGTAGAGGTATTCGCCCTCGTTGAGGAACAGTGCCTCAAACGGCGCGTTGTAGATCGGGTTGCCAGGGACGTCCGCGATCGCGCTGACGATGGCCCCGACTATGAACAGGAGGGTACCGAACACGGTCCACCCCTTGCATGGGAGGAGCAGTATGAGGAAGATCCCGAGGAGAATCCCTGATGCGACCCACGGCACTTCCAACATCACTACGACCAGGAGCATGAACAGTTGCATCCCTAGGTAGAACAGCCCGAAGATCAGGAGTAATCCGAGGACGCCGAAGATAATTCGGATCTGAGGCGGGACCTTCTTGAGAAGCCTGCGAGCCATCGGAGTTTTCGAAGTATTCGGTGCTTCTGGTGAGGTTGTCACAGCGACGTCCTTTATCTTCGGTGCAGTCACCGCTTTCGCTGGTGGAACTGCAGGAACCTGACGCTAAGGTTAAAGGAAGTATCTTTTGAAATCACGTTAGCCGCCCATGGTGAACTGGTCAGCGACCGTCGGTGAACGGCAGGTGAACCCGGGGGTGGTGGGTTGACGTAGAAACGGAAGCGGGGGTTGTCGCGATGTATCGCGACAACCCCCGCTCGTGTGTTTAGTCAGCTACGTTGGAGACACAGCCTCGGGCTGGTGGGGTAGGCGAGCATGAAGCCCCACACCAGAACCGATACGGCGAAGATGATTTCGAGCGCGATGAGGATCAGGACCATGTAGTCCATCACGTCACGAAAACGAAATAAAACCGAGGCGTAAAGGGTTCTTCGGTGCCAGGTGCGGTCACATCTGTAAAGTGATATAGGTCACAGGGTTTCCGGTTGGTGTGCCGAACGGGTGCAACTGCCGTAGCCAGGGCTTACTTCGCAGGAGACATCCATGTCAGAACACAACACTGAAACGAACACCTACCGCGCAACGGATTACCTCGTCATCGGCGCAGGATCAGCAGGCTCCGTCATCGCTCGCCGCCTCCTCGACGCCGGACACACTGTCACCGTCGTAGAAGCCGGCGGCCAGGACGCCAACCCGGACATCGACGATGTCTCCCGCCTTGGTCTGCTCTGGAGCGGGCCACACGACTGGGACTTCACCACCACCCCACAAGCCAACGCCGCCAACCAGCAGATCCAGATCCCGCGCGGCAAGGTCCTCGGTGGATCCCATGCACTCAACGCAACCATCTGGGTTCGCGGCGCTAAAGAAGACTTCGACGGCTGGGCCACCGAACACGGCTGCGCCGGCTGGTCCTGGAACGACGTCCTCCCATACTTCAAAGCCATCGAGAACTATCCTGAAGGCGACCCGGAAACCCGCGGACACGACGGTCCGCTCGACGTCCGCACCGATTACTCTCGCCACCCCATCCAGCAGGCCATGTATGACGCGACCGTCGCCGCCGGCGTCCCAGAGAACCCGGACTACAACTCCGGTGAGGAAGACGGCGTTGCATGGATGCAGCTGAACATCCGCGACAAGAAGCGCTTCAACACGTGGCGTGCCTACCTCAAGCCCGAGGCCGACAACCCGAAGCTTCAGCTCATCACCAACGCAGAAGTCGAGACCCTGACCCTGGATGGCAACAAGGTGACCGGCGCGCGGGTCATCGTGAACCACGACGGCGCTGAAGAGACGGTGGACCTTGTCGCAGGGGAGACGGTGCTCGCCGCGGGTGCGTTGGGTTCCCCGGTCGTACTGATGCGTTCGGGTATCGGACCGGCCCACCACTTGAAAGACGCTGGGGTCGATGTGGTGCACGACCTGCCAGGAGTCGGCCAGAACCTGCACGACCACTTGCTTTCACCGGTGGTGTGCACCACCGAAAAAGAGCTGCCTCCCGTGGTTGAGGCCGCTGCTCAGGTGCACTTCTTTGCGAAGTCCTCACCTGACCAGCCAGTGGTGGACACCCAGCCGATCTTCTTCAGCGTGCCTATGTATACGCGCCACGCCGCGTTCCCGATGACCGGCCCCGACGTCGGCTTCTCACTGTTGGCGGGGATTGTGCGGCCGAAGTCCCGCGGCTCCATCAAGCTCACCGGCCCAGGCGTCAAGGACCCATTGGAGATCGACCTCGCCGCCTACGAGCACCCTGACGACTTGGAGGCGATGAAGTTCTCGCTGCGCCAATGCCGCCAGATCGCGTCGCAACCACAACTCACCGAAGAATGGGGTGCCACCGAGCTGTATCCAGGACCTGAGGTCACCGATACTGACGCCGATCTTGAAGAGTACATTCGCGCAACCAGCACCACCTACCACCACCAGGTTGGAACCTGCGCGATGGGAACGGGCGAGGACGCCGTCGTGGACCCAGAAAGCTTCCGCGTCTACGGCGTTGACGGCCTGCGCGTTGCCGACGCAAGCATCATGCCAGTCGTGACCTCCGGCAACACCAACGCACCATCCGTGATGATCGGCGAGAAAGCCGCAGCCCACATCACCGGCAAGCAACCGTTCTAGGAGCGTTCTGTTCTAGAACCGTTCTGTTTTAGAACCTTTCTGGGGCGCAGACACAAAAGCGGGGGTTGTCGCGACGCATCGCGACAACCCCCGCTTCGGTTAGCTCAGCCAGCCTCAGACTGGCGGGTTAGGTGAGGAGGAAACCCCACACCAGAACGGAAATCGTGTAGATGATTCCGAGCACCACGAGGATCAGCACCAGGTAGCCCATCACATCGCGCAGCTTCAGCCCAGAGATCGCGAGTGCGGGCAGGATCCAGAACGGCTGGATCATGTTGGTCCACTGGTCACCAATCTGAACGGCCATCGCCGTGGCCGCCTGGTCCGCGCCCAGCGCGGTGGCCGCTTCCGCCATCACCGGCCCCTGAACAGCGAACTGGCCGCCACCGGAAGGCATGAACAGGTTCAGGAAACCAGCGGAAATGAACGACCAGAACGGCAGCGACTTCGCGGTTGCGAACGCACCGAACGCATCGGCGACAGCGACCGCCAAACCAGACGCACTCAAGATAGCCATGATGCCCGCATAGAACGGGTACTGGATGACGAGGCCAGAAATGATCTTGATGCCGTCATTCACGGCGTTAAGGAATGCCGATGGGCGCGCGAACAGCAAGATCGCGAGGAACAGCAGCAAAATGTTGACCATGTCCAGGTTCAGGTCGCCGCCACTGAGGAAGTAGCGGGCCACGTACACCATCGCGATCAACCCGAAACCAATGCCAATAACCCGGGAATCATTCAACCGGCTAGCAATAGTAGGGGTCTCAACCTGCTTAGGTTTCGTCGAAACTGTTCCGAAAGCAGCCCTATTAATCTCACGAACCTTCGCTGGGTCCGTAGGGTGCAACAGCATGTTGAACAGCGGCAAAATAACGAGCGTTGCCAACGTCGTCAGCAACAATTGCGGGGTGAAAATCGTTTCCGAAAGCGGAATCACACCCACTTGTTTCTCCATAAAGCTGCCCGGCGTAGCCAACAGCAGCGGGACTGGAGCCGAAATCCCAAAACCAAATACAGCAAAACCTGAATAGCCCGCGGCAATAGCGAGCGGATAATGCAAGCCCTTAACGTTCATCGCGAGCTTTTGCGCAACAATACCGCCCATCACCAGGCCGAAGCCCCAATTCAGCCAAGAACCAACACCAGCAACCACAGTTGCGGTGGCGATAGCGACGCGCGGCGAATAAATCTTAGAAGCCAAGCTGTCCAGGAAGCGATCCACCGGTGGTGTCTTCGCGAGCACATAACCCGACAACAGCACCAAAGTCATCTGCATTGAGAAGGCCAACAGGTCCCATAAACCTGCGCCCCAGTAATCGACAACCTTGAGTGGGCTAGTGCCTCGAACTATGACCGCTAAAGCCATCGTCGTGACTGTTAGGAATATTGCTATGACGAACGGATCGGGTAGATATCGATCCATCAGATTCGAGAAGAATTGGACCGCCGCTTCAAGCGGCCCTCGTTTCTTCTTACCGGTCTGTAATTGGCTGGTCTTTAGTTGTGTGGATTCTGTCTGTGTTTGTATTTCTGTTCGTGTTTGTGTTTCCGTTTGTGCGGATTGTGTCTGCGTTGTCTGCAAGCCATCTTCGTCTGGTTCGGCTTGCTTTTGACGCTTCCGCTTGAGGGTTAGAACCCCGTTTTTCATCATTCCCCCTAAGGGCTCGTTGAGTGTTGGTATTTACACACTTTCAACGCCGCGCGGCATCGCGTTAACGCCCGGCGAAGAGGCCCCCTTTCCGTAGCTACAAACTGGTATGCCGCGGACGTTGAGAAAGAGCGTATGCGCTGCGGGAGGGTGGGGCGACGAACATGACGAAATAAAAACAGGGGCGTGCGAATTCCCGGACTGTGAAGTGGACGACGGACTTGTTCGCGTAACGTCACCCCGTGTTTCCCTGCAGGTGCTTGAATGGGTTCATGAGCGAGAAACTGTTTGAACACGAATCCGAAGAGTCCATGAGCCGCGAGCAGGCCGCCGCCCGCCTGCGCGACCTAGCCGACGCGCTCGAACGCCAAAACAAAGTGCGCGTCCAGTCCGGCGAAACCGACGTCACCGTCGACGTACCCGACCATGTTGGTTACGAATACGAAATCGAAGTCAAACAAGGCGGAAAGTCGGAAATCGAAGTCAAGATCTTCTGGAAATAATCCCGCCGGGGCTGCCCGCCTAAGCGACAGCCCCGCCTAAACACAACGATGCCGCCGTGCACTGGAAACCAGTACACGGCGGCATCGCTTGTCAGCGGCTTTTACGACCGCAACTGAAACTGAAGCTACGAACGCAGCGAGCGCATCGCGCCTTCAACGCGCTGCAGCTCTTCAAGCATCGTCTTCGCGGCGGCTACGTGATCCTCGGTGGCGACGAACTCGCCGTCCTTGAGGTGCTTGCCGAAACCATGCAACGCCACCTGCTCCGTGAGCGGGAACAGCTTGAGCGTGGACGTGATCGGCTTCAACGTCTGCACTGCACGCATACCGCCGGAAGCGCCACCGTAGCTGACAAAACCAAGCGGCTTGTAGTGCCACTCAATCCACAGGTAATCCAGCGCGTTCTTGATCGCGGCAGGGAAACCGAAGTTGTATTCCGGCATCACAAACACAAACGCGTCCGAACCATCCACGAGCTCCGACCACTTCTTGGTGTGCTCATGCTGGTAATCATGCAGGCGCGGATGCTTCGGCTCGTCCATCATCGGCAAGTTGATCTCGCCGAGGTCAGCAACCTGAACCTCAAACTCGCCATGCTCGCGCGCCACCTTCTCAAACCACCGCCCGATCGGCAACGCCTTACGGCCTGGTCGGGTACTAGCAATCACGATGGTCAATGTCGGCTTAGCCACGAAGCATCCTCCAAAAGATCTTTGACATTTGTCCAGTGGACATTTTAGGTGAGGGGTCGCGGCATGCTTCCACACACTTCCACGGCCTAAAGCTTTTCCCACTACACGTGAAGCACCTCACACGACACAGTGGATAACACCAAGGACCACACCACAGGCCAACACCTGGGTGAACCTCGTGAAAGGAGCAGAATCATGCTCACCAAAATCAAAAACAGCCTCGCCAACACCCGCGCTTGGGGCATGAACATGCTCGCCAGCGAAACCCGGATCATCCGCCTCAACCACCGCGGACCACACAAAACCACACACTGCCCGGAATCCAACGAAGCCTGGGCCGGCTGGGCTGTGTAACACTCCAACGCCAACAAACATTAGGGCGCGGCCAGCACTAACGCTGGCCGCGCCCCTGTTTCAGCGTCTACTTAAGCGTCGACGTCGACTTCCTTCTCAGCCTGCGCCTTCGCCTCCGCCTCAGCTTTCGCCGCCGCGGCCTGCGCTTTCTTCTTTTCGCGCACCTTCCGCTTCGCCTTCCTCCGTGCCAGCCGCATCTTCTGCCGCTCAATAGCCCGAGCGCGCCGCTCAGCTGCCTCCGCCTTGATCTCGGCGTGCTCCTCCTTCATGCCCTCAATCGCTGAGGACTTACCGCCACCCGGCAACCCCGGCGCAAGCGTCGCCCAGTCACGCACGGCCTCAACACGCGTGACCAAGAAGCACGCGAGCACCAGCATCAGGAACCCGGTGATCAGCCACCCCATCAGGATGCTCGCCGCCGCAGACGTACTGAGGATCACCCCACCACCGATCAGCGAACGGAACGCCTCAACCGTGTACGTCATCGGCAAGTAAGGGTGAATATCCCGCAGGATCCCCGGCATCGTCTGCCACGGATACGTACCGCCCGCCGAAGCGATCTGCAACACAATCAGGATCAGCGAAAGGAACCGGCCCGGCGCACCCAACAAGCTCACCAACCCCTGGTTCACCGCGAGGAACGCGAGCGAACCCAACGTCACCAGCCCCCACAGCAGGAACGGGTGCGCCACCTCAAGCCCAAAAATGAACTGCACGACGATGGTGATGATCGCGGCCTGAACGATCGCCATGATCGCGGCACGGCTGTAGGACGCGAACGCCATCTGAATGAACGAATACCACTTGCCGCGGTACTTACGAACCAGCCGCTCAGGGATCGGCGCGAGCAGCATGAAGAACGCGATACCGCCAATCCACAACGCGAGCGACATGAAGTACGGGCTCAAACCCGTACCGTTATTCGCCATCTCGTTGATGCGCTCAAGCTCGCCCGTGACCGGCGCGGAGTTCACCTCGGAGAGCTTCTTCTTCTCATCCTTGGAGAACGCCGGGACCTTGCCCGCACCATCCTTCAGGCCATCCGTGAGCTCACCCGAACCATCAGCCAGCTGCCCCAAGCCGTCATGCAACTGGTTGGAGCCATCGTGCGCTTCCTTCGCGCCGTCATCGAGCTTGCCCACGCCAGCCTGCAACTGGCCAGTGCCATCCGCAAGCTTGCCGGCACCCTTCGACAACTCACCGGCACCATCGTTGAGCTTGCCGATGCCAGCCACCAACTCAGGAGCCTGCTTGGCCAGCTGCTTGGTGCCGTCCTTAAGCTGCTTGGCGCCGTCAGCGAGCTCAGGGGACTTCTCAGCCAACTGGCCCAAACCCTTGGAAAGCGTGGTCGCGCCATCATTCAACTTGCCGGTAGCGGCGTTAAGCTCACCCGCGCCCTTCTTCAGCGCAGCATTGCCCTCGCGCAGCTTCTGCAGGATCTCCTCCGGAAGCAGCGGTTTCTTGTTGCCATCCGTCAGCCCAGCGTTCTTCGCGGCCTCACGCACCGAATCGATGCCCGCGCGAATATCCGCCGCATCCTGCTGTGCCGTACCGAAGCGCTTAGCGAACTTCGGATTATCCTTCAGGAACTGCTGGAACTCCTCCGAACCCTCCAGGTCCTTCAGGAAACCATCCACACGCTGCGCCGCCGGATCCAAATCGATCGTGACATTCGGGTGCAACGCATCGAAATCCTTCTGAGCCTTCTCAGCGGCAGCCAACAACTGATCGTTCGCGCCGGTCAGCTCCTGCGCGCGCTTATTCAACTCAGTGATCTTGCTGTTAAGCTCACCCGTGCCCGAGCTCAACTGCTTGGAACCCGAGAACAACTGCTGGATCGCATCGTTCGCGGTACCAGCACCCTGAGCGAGCTTGCCGGCACCCGCATCTAAAGCCTTCGCCGCATCGGGCATCGACGAGGTCTTGGACTTCAACTCGGCCAAACCAGCTGCGAGCTCACGCGCACCGCCGGACAACTTGCTTGCGCCAGCGTTCAGCTCACCCGAGGCGTCACGCAAACTCTTGGTGCCATCGGACAACCGCAGCAGGCCAGAGCTCAACTCACCCGAAGCATCGCGCGCCGAATTCGCGCCATCCGTGACCTCACCCGAACCATCCGCGGCATCCGTGAGCGAACCGTTGATCTCCGTGAGGCTCACATACACGTTCTCCAGGTATTCCTTAGCGAACTGCGAACGTAACTCCGTGGTCAGCTTGTCCTCAACCGAAGACGCGATCTGCCCCATGATGAAGTTCGTTGAATCGTTCGTCTGGATAGTCATGTGCGCGGAGGCCGATTCCTCGATCGAGGCCTCCTTCTGCGAGGCCTTCGCCGCGTGCGCCAGATGCTCTGAGAACCCCTCCGGGATCGTCAACACCGCTAGCGCATCACCATGCTCCAACGCATGCTTTGCGTCCGCAGCCGTGGCGGTGTCCCAGTTGAGGTTCTGTTCCGAATCATTCTCCATCAACTTTTTAGTGAGCTCATCACCCACGTTGATGGTTTCGCCCTTGACCTCCGCCGCGGTGTCCTCATTCACGATCAACGCGGGGATGTAGTTGAGCCTGCCCGTCGGGTCAAGGTTGGAGAGGATCAGCATCGTCGCATAAATCAGCGGGATGCAGCCCACCGCAATCAGCGAGATCGTGAGCCGGCCATACCGATGCAGGAACCCCTTGAAACCGGTCGGTTCGTTTCCGCTGGTGCCGGTGCCGGCGTTGTCTGCGCTGGCGTGGGTGTCAACGTTGGCATCATCAGGTGGTGATGATTCCGGTGCGGGTTGTTGCTGTGAATCTGTGTGTGAAGCCATAATTGTGAGCTCTTAAGTATCTGAAACGCTTAAGGAAACGGGTCTCTTCAACGGGAGAAGTTGAACGTGAGCGGGGAGTGAAGCTAGTGGAGCAGTACGCGCTGGGTAAGGTTCTGCAGGGTGGCGGCTAGCTGTTCCACGGTTTCATCGCGTGTCCCTGCAAGCCAGCCGATAGCGTTGCCAACCACGCCGTCGGACACGAACTGCAACTGCTGAACCAGCGTTGGTTCGTTTGAATCTACTAGATCTTCTGAGTCGAGGTGTTCTGAGTCGAGGGGGTCTTCCTCAAAATGGGTGAGGCTCGTGAACGGGTTCTTGCTGCGGTCCAGCCCTTTTTCGAGCGCGAGCCCATTCCATAGCTGGCGGGCTAGTGCGTAGGTGATTGCCTGGATAACCCGGTAGCTGCTGGGGCCTTGGGTGACGTTGAGGAAGAACTCCTGATCTTCCCTCAGATGGGTTAGCAGGTTGCGGATCGCGGCAGCATTGTTCGTGTGGCTGTCGCTGGTCTCGCGAGCCACAGCCATGCCGTCCTCGTCCCATGCGGTGAAGAGCAACTGTTCAAGGTTGTGAACAGCCACCGCAACCGCGAGTCCCGTGAGGTCGCCGAAGTGTTGGTACAAGGTGGGACGGGAAGTGTTGGCCTCCCGCGCAACCATGGATGCCGTGATTTTGTCGATCGGCTGTTCCCTCAATAGTTCGGTCATGGCGGCGATGAGGGTCTCGCGTGAACGCGCCACGCGCGGATCGACCTCAGCCGGCGTGTGTGGTGCGGCCGCTGCGGTCTGTTCGGTTGAGTCAGTGTTAATAGTCATGAGCCCCTCCGTTCGCGTCTGCCCGAATCCTTGAATTTACCACATATAACTTACATGTGTAAATAAACTGTACAGGGGGCGAGTGGGGCTATGCAATGGGTGTGAGCCGCATCGCTCCGGGTACGAGTCCGAACCGAACGTGTGTCCGCGCCGGCCCGGGTGCCATATTCTTGAGCTAACCGCCAGCTCGCACTCGAAGAGCTAGCGCGCCCCGTAATCTTCCCAGAGGAGAACCTTATGGCCGGTGGACTTGCCGCCTTGTTTGATGACGTCGTGGCTATCGCCCGTGCCGCCGCCGCATCGTTGGATGACGTCGCCGCCGCAACTGGCAAAGCGACCGCGAAAGCCGCCGGTGTGGTCGTGGACGATGCGGCTGTAACACCCCGCTATGTTCAGGGCATCACGCCGCAGCGGGAACTGCCGGTGGTGTGGAAGATTGCCCGCGGCTCCATCATTAACAAACTGGTGATCATCTTGCCGCTCATCATGTTGATGAGCGAGTTCACTCCTTGGCTACTCACTCCACTGCTGATGGTGGGTGGCCTTTTCTTGTGCTTCGAAGGCGCGGAGAAAATATGGGAAGTCCTCACGGGGCATTCGGACGATGAGAAGCCGCCGGCCTCATTCCAAGGTGCCACTGAAGAGAAGCAGATTGTCCGCGGTGCGGTGCGGACTGACTTGATCCTGTCTGCCGAGATCATGGTCATTTCGCTCTCTGCTGTGGACGGCATGGGTTTCTGGATGCGCCTCATCTCGCTGATCGTGGTGGCGCTGGTCATCACGGTGGCGGTGTATGGCGTGGTTGCGTTGATCGTCAAAATGGACGACGTCGGCCTCGCCCTGGCCAAGAAGCCGTCCACTGAGAAGCTTGGTGTTGGCATCGTCAAGGCGATGCCGGTGGTCATGAAGACCCTCTCGATCGTCGGCGTGGTCGCGATGCTGTGGGTCGGCGGGCACATCCTGCTGGTCGGCATGCACGACCTCGGCTTCCACCCGATCTATGAATGGGTGCATCACCTCGAGGTTGCGGTCGCTGGTGCGACCGGCGGAGCGGGTGCCGCGCTCGGCTGGCTCACCAACACGTTCTTCTCCGCCGTGCTCGGTTTCGTTGTCGGCTCGATTGTGGTCGCTGTGGTTGCCGGCGTTCACATCGCGATGCGTGGGAAGGGTCGGGAAGGGGAGACCGCTGAAGGCGCTGGCGAGGCCACCGATGGCAAAGATGGCGACCAAACTAGCGTTGCAGGCGAGGGGAAGGGGTGACGAATCCACCCCTCGTATAACAAAGCAATAACTTTTGCTTCAAGCAGTGGATAAAGGTTTAAGCGTCACATAGATTTATACACAGGTGGCTCACAGAAGTTCGGCTGTGAAGCTACCGATGACCTCGGCGGATGCGCCCTGGGAAAACAGCCCCGAAGCGGCGAATGCCTCGCCGCACCGGGGCTGTTTCGCATTTAAATCGACGGTTGACGCGTTCAAGCGCCCGAGGGTACCGTTGTCATATCTACCTCAGCCGTTGACCCTCCACCGATAAGGAGAGTGCCGACGACTGGGGTTTTCTCATATCAAACGAGGGAAATAAGTGCGGAAAGCAACTGGAGAAAAGGTGCCGCCCCGTGAAATTGTCACGGCTGTCCTGGTTGATGGAGGTTTCTACCGCAAGAGAGCGGCCGCCTTGCTCGGTAAGAAAGACCCTGAGGAGCGGGCAGAAGAACTTCTTAAATACTGCAAGCGCCATATTCGGCAATCCCGTGCCGGACTGTATCGCATCTATTACTATGACTGCCCTCCGTCAGACAAAGTCGTCTATCACCCGTTAACGAAAGCACATGTCAACCTGGGCAAGAGTGAACAGTTTAAGTGGATGACTACCTTCCTCAAAGCTCTCACAAGAAAGAGGAAAGTGGCCGTCCGCCGCGGTGAAACACTGGCAACCCAGGGTAGTTATGTCTTGAAAGATCGGCCGCTCAAACAACTATGCGCTGGGACACTTCAGGTGGGAGACCTAAGCGAACGGGATTTTGAGCTTGAGATAACGCAAAAAGGCGTAGACATGCGCATCGGCCTCGATATTGCTTCCCTCGCGGAGCAGAGGCTGGTCAATCAGATAGTCATGATCGCTAGTGACAGTGACTTTGTGCCAGCTGCAAAGCTAGCTAGGCGCTCGGGAATCGACTTCATTCTCGATCCGATGTGGGCGCACGTCGCAGACAGCCTCAACGAGCATATTGATGGTGTTCGCCAATGCGTCAACAACAAACCGGGCAACCTCGATGACCCGTTGCACGTTGACTATAAAGCTAAAGACACTGACGACGGTAGCGATGCAGACGAATTATGATTCGTCGGAGTGGACTGTCTCCACTCGTTCATTGGGAAGCCCAGACAGAGGTGGGAAGGGCTAATCCGCCCCTTGTCGTGTCTGCTCCCGCGCCTTCTCGCGCGCGAACCACCACCACAGCAACAACAGCGCAACCGCAACGATCATGATGATGTCAATCCACACATCGGACAGTGCAGCCGCCTGAGTCTGGAGCCACATCTGCGTCTCCAATGGAACCAGCTGGGGCGCGGTCACCAAACCATTCGTGGTCCAGAAAAGAACACCCACGGCGATCATCAAAACACCCGTGACCACCGAAACCACGTGGAACTCACGCCCCGCAACACTGAAGGTGCGGCCCCGCAAAACGCCACGGCCCCGCGTTCCCAACCGCTGCCACAACATCGCGATCACGAACAGCGGAACCACCATGCCCGCGCCGTACACCGCCATCATGAGCCCAGACATCCACGCGCTACCCGACGTCGCCGCAAGTGTGAGCACCGAACCCAAAATAGGGCCCGCACACGCGCCAGCAAGCCCCGACGTCAACCCCAACAACAGGCTCTTGACCAGCCCCGTGGCCATCGACGTCCGCTCATGCACCGCATCGGACCCCGGGACCCAACGCGCAACATCGAACCCCAGCCCAAAAATCTGCAGCACACCCAAAACAATCAGCACAATGGCCGCAACAATGATCATCGGCGTGCGGTACTCGTTGAACAACTGAGCCAGCGCCCCCACACCCAAGCCCAGCGGGACCAGCACCGCGACCATGCCCACAAAGAATACGAGCGAATGCACCACAAGCCGCGCACCCGAACCCACGACAGTCCCGAAATACGCCGGCAACAACAACGCCGAACACGGGCTCAACAACGCAAGAGTCCCGCCGATGAACGCCGCAACAACCCCGATATCCATGACGTATGCCTCCTAAAGCAGGCGCCGCTTACTCGGAATCCTGCTGGGAACGCTCCTGGTCCAGCTGCTGCTCAACAATCAGCTCAAACTGCTCGGTCGGCTGCGCGCCGCTCACCGGCTGCGTGCCCACAATGAACATCGGAGTCGAGGTCACACCCAGCTCCGCCGCCTTATGCTGATGCTGCGCCACAAGATCCGCGATCTTCTGCGAACCCATGTCCGCCTTGAACTTCTCCGCATCCAAGCCAAGCTCCTCGGCGATCTCAACCATCTTGTCCTCAGGGAAGCTCTTCATCGGCTTCCCGCCCGGATACAACGCCTTCTGGAACTCGAGGAACTTACCCTGCTCACCGGCCGCCGCTGCGGCCTGCGCCGCCTTAACCGACTCCTCGCCGAACACATTCGCCTCACGGAACTCAATCCGCAAGTCGCCCGGCTCAACATACTTCTCCATCAGAACCGGCAACGTATTCGTGGTCCACAAAGCACAGAAACCGCACTGGAAATCCGAATACATAATCATCTGAACCGGCGCATTCGGCTCACCGACCGCCAGCGTGTCATCCGGGTTCCGCTCCGGCAGCGACCTAATCAGCTCAAGCCGAGCCTGCTCTTCGCTGTTCTGCTCACCCTGGTTCTTCCGCTGCTCGTCGACTGCGGCATCCTCCGCCGCATAATCCGGGACGTTGCCCTTGTTGCCGTTGCCGCCGTCGCCACCACGCAAAACCAGCACCAACACAATCGCAACCACCGCCGCCACAATCACGATGGCGGGGAACAGATACTTACGCCATGCCGGCGCCGTGCTCTCAGCGGTTTCCGATGCAGCGGCTTCCGATGGGGTAGGGGACTGATTAGGCACGAAGGCTCCTTAGCCGAGGTCTCCATTAACAGGGCCCTAATAAACAACAGGGCTCTAATAAACAAGGTATAGGCGCCCCTATTTTCGCACGGAACGCCAATAACACAACCATTGCACTATCCGCTATTCCAAGCACTGGAAACGTATGCCAATTTACGCATATTGAAGTGAAGGCTTCCAAATAGTGGAATGAGCAGGTAGAAGCCGCAATAATTCTCCTATGGCAAAAACAGCAACAACTGATACTGAAGCGCAAGTGCAGACAGGTCAGGCATCACTCGTCAAGTGGGTCTTCTGGCCCACGGCTGTGATTGTGGTCGGTTTGTCAGCCGTCACCATCATTTGGCCAACGCTCATGCGAGCCGCGTTCGAATCCATCACATCGTGGATTACCTCCAACTTCGGTTGGTGGTACGTGTTCCTTGCCTTTGCTTTCGTGGTGTTCTGCGTAGCGCTCGGACTATCGAAGAAGGGCGACATCAAACTCGGCCGCCCCGACGACGAACCCGAGTTCTCGCTCATGTCCTGGTTCGCCCTCCTCTTCGCGGCAGGTATGGGTATCGGTCTCGTCTTTTTCGGCGTGACCGAACCGATGTCCCACTTCGTGGAGCCTCGCCCGGGTGAAGACGTCTCCGGCGTCATCAGCGACTCAACTGAACACGGCGGGGAAGTCGCCACCACCACCGCAAAGCGTGCACAATCAGCCATGGCAACCACGTTCCTCCACTGGGGCTTCCAGCCATGGGCCATCTACGTCATCGTGGGCCTCTCGCTCGCTCTTGCCATCCACCGTCGCGGCCGTCCGCTCTCGGTGCGTTGGGGACTCGAACCGCTCTTCGGCGAAAAGCGCGTCAAGGGTACGTTCGGTAACGTCATCGACGTCATCGCGCTCGTCGGTACCGTCTTTGGTGTCTCCACCTCCCTCGGCCTGGGCGTCAACCAGATCACCGCAGGTATGGCACACATGGGGTGGGTCGACGAATCCAATCCATGGATCAAATACGTCCTCATCGCCGTGGTCACCGCGTGCGTTCTCTGGTCCGTTCTGACCGGCGTATCTAAAGGCATGAAGTGGCTGTCCAACACCAACCTCGTGCTCGCAGGCGGTCTGGTGCTGTTCCTGCTCATCGTTGGGCCAACCCAGTTCCTGCTCAAAGAATTCGTGCAGTCCATCGGCTACTACCTGCAGAACTACCTCGGCCTCTCCATGAACACCTCCGCCTTCCAGGGTGAAGCCGGTGAAGCCTGGCAGGCCGGCTGGTCCACGTTCTACTGGGGCTGGTGGATTGCATGGTCCCCATTCGTGGGCGTCTTCATCGCCCGCATTTCCCGTGGCCGTACCGTCCGCGAGTTCATCCTCGGTGTGATGGGCGTTCCAGCGACCATCACGTTCCTGTGGTTCGCGGTCCTCGGCGGCAACGCGATCTACCGCGAAATCCACAAGACCCCGGGCTACGAATCGATCATCGGTTCCGATGGGGGAGTCGATTCGAACGCGGCACTGTTCCAGATGCTCGCGCAAATCCCGGGCTCCGCTGTGCTCATCGTCGGTGCCATGTTGCTCTCCGCGATCTTCTTCATCACCTCTTCGGACTCCGGTTCCCTCGTGATGGCGATGCTCGCAACCGGCGGCGACAGCGAACCACGCTCGTGGATCCGTGCGTTCTTCGCGGTCGCAACCTCCGTGCTCGCAGCAGCCCTGCTGATGGCCGGTGGTCTCGAAGCGCTCCAGGCCGCATCGATCTCCGTGGCGCTACCGTTCTCGTTCGTCATGGTGCTCCTGGCAATCGCCACATGGAAGTACCTTGGCGCCAACGTCCGGCGCAACGACAAGCTCCGGCGTGAAGCGTTCATCGAAGAAATCGGTGAGGCATACGGGCTCGAAACCGAAGCAACCGAATCCACCACCAAGAAATCAGACTCGTGGTGGCGCGGCCTACGGAACTAATCCAGCCGTAATGCTCCGGCTATAAAACACAGCGTGGGGAAGGTCGTTCAGCGGCCTTCCCCACGCCGTGTTTAACGTTGCGCCCACGCTGTGTTTAGAGCGGTAACTGACCCCAGGCCGGCCCACCTCTTAGTAGATGGAGCCCCCCATGCAACGGACCGCGTAAAGATACGCAAAAACCGGTAGGCTATTGTGCACTTGAATGCCCCGCTCGCTCGCGAGCGCAAGCAACCGTGAACACGCGGAGCGCTTACGCGCCACCGCATCTCACGCATCACACTGAAAGGCCGTAGCCATCAGACGCCCCGCACTGTTCAAGCGAACTCACGCACGCACCAGCGAAACCCGCGCGAACCGCGGCACGCGACGCATCGGCATGCTCGCACGAGTCACCGCCGTGCTCGCCGCCGCAACGCTCGCGCTCACAGCATGCGGCGCTGGCGGCTCCAGCAAGCACAACGAAGGATCCAACGGCAAGGGCAACGGCTCCAACAAAACCGCGGTCACCGTCGGGCTGACCGCCGCACCAGCCAACCTTGACTTCACCACCACATCGGGCGCCGCCATCCCGCAAGCGCTCATGACCAACGTGTATGAAGGGCTCGTGACGGTCGACCAAAACGGCGACCTTAAGCCGATGCTCGCAGAATCCTGGGACGTCTCGAAGGACCGCACCGAATACACCTTCACGTTGCGCGAGGGCGTGACCTTTTCCAACGGCACCAAGTTCAACGCGGAAACCGCTAAGTTCTCGATCGAACGAGTCAAGACCGACGCCTGGAAGAACGGCCTCAAAACCGGCATGGACGTCGTCAAAAAAGTCGAAGCCATCGACGACACCACGCTCAAAGTAACGCTCAAACACCCATCCAAGGCATGGCTGTGGGACATGGCAACGCTCGTTGGCGCGCAGTTCGCACCCGACGGCGTAGACAAACTCGCAACCAAGCCAATAGGCACCGGCCCGTTCACCGTGACCAAATGGGACAACGGCCGCAGCCTGACCCTCGAAGCGCGCGACGACTACTGGGGCGAAAAACCAGCCTCCAAGAAAGTCACGCTGCGCTACTTCGCAGACGCCACCACGGCCGCTAACGCGCTCAAGACCGGCTCCGTAGACGCCATCCCAGAGTTCCAAGCCCCGGACCTCATCCCAAGCTACGAAAAGAACCCGAAGTTCAAGGTTCAACGCGGCACCACGACCAGCAAAGTTATGCTCGCGATGAACAACAAGAAACCGCCATTCAACAACCTCAAGGCACGCAAAGCGATCATGTACGGCGTCAACCGCCAAGCTGTCCTCGACTCCGCATGGGGCGGCTACGGCGACCTCCTCGGCGCGCCAGTGCCACCAACAGACCCGTACTACGAAGACCTCAGCGGCGAATACCCATACGACCCTGAGAAAGCCGCGAAACTCGTCGAAGAGGCCGGCCTCAAGGGCGAAACCGTGACCATCGCGACGCCATCACGCCCATACGCGACCGCGGCAGCGCAGGTCATCGTCTCCGACCTCAAAAAGATCGGCCTCAACGCCAAAATCGAGCAACAAGAGTTCCCGGCAGTATGGCTCGACAAAACCTATACCAAAGGCAACTACACGCTCTCCGTGATCGCCCACGTAGAACCTAAGGACCTCCTCAACTTGGTCCGCGGCGACTACTACTTCGGCTATGACGACTCCCGCATTGCCGAGCTCCGCGAATCCGCAGACACCGCAGGCGACGAGGAATGGGTCAAGCTCACCAAGGAACTCGTGCGCAAAGTGTTCATCGAAGACGCCGCGGCGAACACCCTGTTCCTCATGGCAGGCATCACCGTCATGGCTGCAGACATCGAAGGCATGCCGGAAAACACCCCAACCACCGCGCTCGACCTCACCAAGGTCCACCACAACTGATGCGCGCGTCACTCATGCGCGGGGGTAAGCGGTGATCCGCAGCCTGACCCTGCTCGCGTTGCGGATGCTGACAACGCTGATCGTCGCCTCCATGATCCTCTTCGTTCTGTTGAGGATCATGCCGGGCGACCCCGCACAAGTCGCGCTCGGCCTGCAGGCATCCCCTGAAGCGGTCGCGGCACTGCGCGCAGAATACGGCCTGGACAAGCCTCTGGTGGTCCAATACCTCGAATGGATTGGCTCGTTCCTGACCGGGAACGCAGGCGAATCCTTGGTCACCGGCCAAGACATGACCCCCATCGTCGCCGACCGCTTCGCCGTCACGATGTGGCTCGTGATCCCCTCGGTAGCGCTCAGCCTGCTGGTGGCCGTAGTGCTCGGTGCGTGGTCGGCGCGCCGCGCCGGAAAGCCCGATGCGGTCCTCATCTCACTCATGACCCAAGGCTTCATGGCCGTGCCGGCGTTCCTCGCGGGCCTACTGCTCGTGCTGCTCTTCTCCGTGAAGCTCGGCTGGCTACCGGCCTCCGGCTGGGTCGCCCCCAACGAAGGCTTCGGTACGTTCCTTAAGCACCTCGTCCTTCCTGTCATCGCGCTCTCACTCGTGCAAACCGCGGTACTGACCCGCTATGTCCGCACCTCAATGGCCACCGTGCTGCGCAAAGACTACATCCGCTCCGCTCGCGCCCGCGGCCTCAGCAAATCCGCGGCAATCCGCCGCCACGGCCTCCGCAACGCGGCCATCCCTGTGCTGACGGTTGCGGGACTGCAACTGGCGGCGGCAGTCATCGGCGCCGTCGTGATTGAGCGGGTCTTCGACATCCCGGGTCTCGGCGACCAACTCCTCACCAGCGTCGATCACCGGGACATGGTCACGATCCAAGCCATCGTGATGCTCTTGGTGACCGTGACCGTGGTGATCAACGCGATCGTCGACGCCCTGCTCGTGGCGGTTGACCCGCGGCTTCGCGTCAAGGCGGTGGCATGATGCGCAGACTCCCCGTAACTCTGTGGGCTGGCAGTGTCCTGATTGCGATGGTCGTGCTGCTTGCGCTGTGGTCGTGGGTTATCGGTGCCCCATACGATCCGGTGGCAGCCGACGCGACCGCTCGTTTGCAGGGCGCGAGTGCCGAACACATCATGGGCACCGACCGTTTTGGCCGCGACGTATTTTCGATCATCCTCGGAGGTGCGCAAGTCGCGCTGTCCGTGGGCGTGGTTGCGGCGCTCATCGCGTTGCTAGTGGGGACCCCGCTGGGCATGTGGGCAGCGATCCGCCGCGGCTGGGTTCAAGGGGCAGTGACTCGCTCATCCGATGTGATTCAGGCGTTCCCTTCGCTACTTTTGGCGATCGTATTCGCAGCTGTTTTCGGGGCGTCGCCCATGGTTGCTGCGGTTGCGATTGGCATTGGTGCGATCCCTGGATTCGTGCGGATGGTGAGAGCCGTGACTGCACGTATTCTGCGGGAGGAATATATTACTGCGGCGCGGGCAGCTGGCCGTAACTGGTTCAGCATCGCGTGGCGGCACGTGCTTCCGAACCTCGTGGGGCTTTTGCTCGTCGAGATCGCGGTGACCTTCTCCATCGCGATCCTCGCCGAATCTGCGCTGAGCTACCTCGGCCTCGGGACTCCCGCCCCTGAACCATCGTGGGGTCGCATGCTCTACGAGCATCAAGTGTTCATCGAAGTAGCACCCATGACGCTGGTGTGGCCAGGGCTTGCGATCGCGATCAGCGTTCTAGGCCTCAACCTGTTCTCCGAAGGCCTGCGCGACGTGCTGCAAGAGCGCCGCTCTTAGGCGCGGTTTTCGCGGTTACAAGGCTTGAAAATCCCTTGAGCTGTGCGGGTGCGCCCTGAATGTTCACCTGTTGGTGGCCTGATGTTTGCCGTTCTTTGTGCCTATGCATAGAAAACTCAGTAGTCTAAACTGCGACTATCGACAGCCTGAGACCCGAGCCACAGCGAAGGACAAGCGACGTGTCGTCACGCGAGAACACCACACCTGAAGGAAACAACCCCCAAGGCACCGGCAACCCGGAGAGCGCCGGCAATCCAGAGAACGCCGGGATTCAGCCGCCGTCTGGCTACACCCCGCCGCCACCAACGCAGGACGGCCAGGGTAGCCACACTCAGGGCGTGCCGCCGCAAGACGACGCGACCGCCGTGTTCCCGTCGACCCCATACGGAGCCAACGACGACCAGACCCGCGAATACTCCGCAGTTTCCCGGCCGGTCACGCCAGCAGCGCAACAGAACCAGGGCTACGGCCAGCAGGATTACGGGCAGCAAGGGCAGTACCAACAGGGGTACGGCCAGCAGGGGTACGGCCAGCAGGGTCAGTACCAGCAAGGCTACGGTCAGCAGGGTTACAACCAGCAGGGCGGCTATGGCGGCCCAGGTCAGGGCGGGCCAGGGTATGGCGGACCCGGTTATGGTGGCCCTGGCCAAGGTGGCCCTGGCTACTACGGTCAGCCGGGCGACGAGCAAGGCGGCGGCAAAAAGAAAAAGGGCGGCGGCCTAGCGTGGGTTTGGTGGCTCATCGGCGTTCTGGTTGTGCTTGTCGCTGCAGGCTTGGTTTACATGTTCGTGTGGGGGCCGTGGAGCAACCAAGAAAATGGCGGCAACAATGACCCATCGCCGAGCGTGACTCAACCCGGTGAGAACAGTGGTACCCCGGGCTGGAACAGCGAAAACCCAGGTGGAGATAACCCAGGCGGCGACAATCCAGGTGGGGACAACCCAGGTGGGGACGATTTCTTCTCGACCGACCCATTCGGTAACTCCGGAAACAACTCGGGCGGTGGGGAAACCGATCCGTTCGGCGGCAACTCGGGTGGCGGAGACACCGATCCATTCGGCGGCAACTCCGGCGGTCCATCAGAAGATCCGTTTGCTTCGGCGAGTGACATACTCCGTGAACTCGAAAACCTGCCAGAAATAACGGAACCCTCAATTGAAGACCTGGGCGTCAGTCGATGACCTGGGAGTGACTCCCGGTTTCTCAACCTCACCCCGTAGCAAGGCTCACACCCGGAAGGTAATGCCATGACTTCAGGAAACTCGATGCCCCCAGGGCCGAACTCGCAGCCGGGTCCTCAGTCGGGCCAGAACCCCGGCCCGCAGGGCGGGCAGCCGCAGTATGGCCAGCAGCCGCCATCGGAACAACAAGGCCAGCAGGGCTACTATGGCGCGCCACCTCCGAATGGTGGATACCAGGGTGGACCTCAGCAAGGGGGCCAGCAGTATCCAGGTCAAGGTGGCCCGGGCTATTACGGCCAGCCGGGCGACGAGAACGGCGGCGGCAACAAGAAGAGCCGAGCATGGCTGTGGTGGCTCATCGGCGTCATCGTGGTCGCGATCATCGCCGGCCTCGTTTACATGTTCGTGTGGGGGCCATGGAGCAAGCGCGAAAGCAACACTCTCGACGTTGACCGACCAACCGCACCAACTGAGGCGATGCCAACCATACCTTCACCGCCATCCGTGCCAGGTGGATCTACCGGCCCTAACTCAAGCGACGATCCCTTCGGACCAAGTACGCCTGGTTCAACCGATGAACCGTTCGGGCCCAACCCAACGTCCCCAGGCGATATCAACCTGCCTTCCTCCAACCCTAGCCACAACCCGTGGAACAGCGCTCCACCATCTAACTTTGGCTCTGTAGATCCAAACACCGGAGCGACCCTCGAATCCTTCAAGGACGTTCCGCAATTCTGCGAGTGGCAGTTCGGAAAATCCTCATGGCGAGCAACCGACGACAGCATGACCTACCAAGGGGCGAACAGCGGCGAGGGCTTCACTGACGTCACCTGTGGCCTATCGCTGGTCACCCTGAACAGCAGCAAGCTGGAACCAGGCGTCCAGGCGCCAGGCGTTGACAAGCTCATGGACGCCATGATCTATGGAAAGCAGGAGAAGGGCACCGTCAAAGACAACGAGCTTGGCAACTTCTTGCCAAACAACAAGCCGTTGCGTATTGACTACGAGATCACCCAAGACAACATCAAGATCGAGGTATCGGCGCGATAACCCGCCACCACAGCTCACCTCGCTCACACCCAACGGAGGCCGCGGCATCGCATCGATCCGCGGCCTCCGTTACATCAGATCCCTGCAACGAGGTCCATACAGTTAGACTCACCCTTATGTCAGCCGCACTCCCTAAAGACCCCATCGCATCCGCCCAAGCCAACTGGGAGAAATCCGGATGGGGCGAGGTCTCCGAACCCATGGCGACCGTCACCAGCATCGTCCGCGCCAACCAAATCCTCACCGGCCGCGCCGAAGCCCTGCTGCGCCCGTTCGACCTCACCTTCGCGCGGTACGAAATGCTCATGGTCCTGCGCTTCGCACGCCGCCCCATGGCGATGTCCAAGGCCTCACGCGTGCTGCAAGTGCACCCCACATCGGTCACCGCGGCGGCAGAGCGGCTCGAACGTGACGGCCTCATCACCAAAACCCCAAGCCCCGATGACGCCCGCACCGTACTGCTCGCCATCACCGAAGCCGGCCGCGAACTCAGCGAAGAAACCACACAGATCCTTAACCGGGAACTCTTCGCCCAAACCGGTTTCACGCAACGCGAGATCACCACACTCAACCGCATCCTGCGCAAATTCCGCCAGAAAAACGGGGACTTCGCCGAACCCCTCGGATAACGTCACAATCCGCGGGAACACACATGCGCGTGCGTTAGATTGGTGTCATGTCGAGTACCCGCCGGAAAGCATCCGCAAGCGAACCTGTAGCGCCGCCAGCACACCAGAGCGCGATCGCTCGCCGTGTTTTCCCCACGGGTAAAGAGCCAGACCCACGTTTCACCCTCGCGAACGAACGCACGTTCCTCGCGTGGATCCGCACCTCGCTCGCGTTCGTCGCCGGCGGTGTCGCACTCGAGGCGTTCGAGGTCGGCAACTGGGATCCCGTGCTCCGCAAGTCGGTGGCTATCGCGGTGATCGCGATGGGCTTGCTCATCGGTTTGGGTGCCGCGTTCCGTTGGTTGCGTGTTGAGCGAGCGATGCGCCACGACCATCCGCTGCCTGTCCCGCTGATCATCCCTGTGCTTGCGTTGATCGCTGCCGCAGGCTCAGGTGCTGCTGTCGGTTTGGTGCTAACGAACTGATGTCGGAACACGGTAGCGGCGAGAGGCGGGAGACCCGAGTCCGTCTCAGCACTGGGTGGCACACCGTCAAAGAAACGGGTGTCACGATCAGCCGCGCCGTGCGTCGTCGTATCCCGATCAAGCCGCCGCAACCCCTTCCGGAACCCGTCGACGTCGGCCTGCAACCGGAGCGCACATCGTTGGCGTGGTCCCGCACGGGCTTTGCCGCGCTCGTCGCTGGGTTCATGGGTGTCCGCTGGTATGGGCAGATGGGGTCGCTGTTGCTCGTGGCGACCGCGCTGACGTTCGTGGGTGCGGTGTGGGTTTCGACGACCCAGCGGGGCCGTCTGCGTCGCATGGCTGAGTCATTCGAAGAGCGGCAACCGCCACCCGTGGTGCCGGTCATCACGATGACGCTCATGGTGGTGGGTATGGCAGTGATCGCGATCATCGTGGTGCTCCGCGTATAGCCTGCCTTAGTTTGTGTACCGCTTGATCACGAAGACCCTCAGCTGCTCCGCGAGTGCGGCGAGCTCTTGATGCGCGTAGTGGTCGGCGCGCCACGCGGCGTGCAGGGTCACGGTGAGCTCATGGCCCCCGTTGGTGATGCGTAGCGGGACGAGGTCGAAGCTCGGGTCCTCGGTCACCACAGCGACCCCCTCCGTTGCGACGAGCGCTTGGGCGACGCGGCCTGAGTTGGTTTCGATGATGTCCGGCTGCGAGAGGCCCGCGGTTTCGCATGCGCCATCGAATACGCGGCGTGCTTTGAATGCCCGCGATGGAATGTGGATGGTGTGCTGAGCGAGTTCCTCAAGAGGAACGCTGCGGCGCTGAGCCCATGGATGCTGCGCGGAAACATATGCCCACACCGGCATCTTTTGAAGCTGAACGTGGGGGATGTCGGCTGCCGGAGCGGAGGGCATCACTGCTAGATCGGACGTAGCGATCGTGTCCTGCAAGCTCGCATCCAAGGACGCCTCAACAATGTTTGGTTGCCACTCGGACTGCTCCAGTGTCGCCACGAACGGAATCACAACGTCGATGAGCGTGGTGCCTGGCGCGGCGAACGTCACTTCACGCATGCCGCCGTGGGCGAGTAGATCCGCGAAGTCGAGAGTGTGCTGGAACTCGGTCAGTAGCTTCTTGGCGGCGGGGAGAAAATCGCGGCCAGCTTTGGTGGGAGTGAGTCCGGACGGAACGCGATCAAACAGCACAAGCCCGACGTCGCGGCTGAGCTTCTGAAGCTGTCGCGTGACTGCCGGCTGTGTGATGCCGAGGTCTCGAGCCGCGGAGGATACGGAGCCGGCTTCGGAGACGGCTACGAAGGCTTTCAGGTGCTCGATGTCCATGATTCCCAGTCTATGCGAATTTGTTATGGGGGATATGCCAAGAACTGATTAGACAGTCATAATGATTTCGGAACAGAATGTGATGTACGCAACTTTCTGCGATCCGTTTTCACCGGGAGGTTCACACCACAATGCACGCGGACAACACCAACGTCAGCACCCCGCTCGAACAGAGCCGCCACCTCGCAACTGACCTCCCGGGCCCCAAGGCCCAGGCACTGGCCGAACGACAGCGCGCATCGGTATCTGCCGGCGTCGGCGGGACCATGGCGACCTACGCTGTCCGCGCCGACCGCGGCATCATCGAAGACGTCGACGGCAACCGCCTCATCGACCTCGGCTCCGGCATCGCCGTGACCTCCGTGGGTGCATCCCACCCGAAGGTCGTCGCCGCGGTCCAGGAAGCCGTCGCGAACTTCACCCACACTTGCTTCATGGTGACCCCATATGAGTCCTACGTTGAGGTCGCTGAAAAGCTCAACAAGCTTGCCCCGATCTCCGGCGAAACCCGCACTGTGCTGCTCAATTCGGGCGCTGAAGCCGTAGAAAACGCCGTGAAGATCGCACGCTCCGCAACCGGCAAGTCCGCCGTCGTCGCATTCGATCACGCCTACCACGGCCGCACCACGCTCACGATGGCGTTGACCGCGAAAGCCAACCCGTACAAGAAGGCCTTCGGTCCATTCGCGCCGGAGATCTACCGCGTCGCAGGCTCCTACCCGCTGCGCGACGGCCTGACCGGCGAAGAAGCCGCCGCTCGAGCCATCAAACAGATCGAAGTCCAGGTGGGTGCGGATGACCTCGCCGCGATCATCATGGAGCCGATCCAGGGTGAAGGCGGATTCATCGCCCCAGCGCCAGGCTTCCTCCCGGCGATCGTCGAATGGTGCAAAGCCAACGACGTCCTGTTCATCGCGGACGAAGTCCAGACCGGCTTTGCCCGCACCGGCTCGATGTTCGCATGCGAATACGAAGGCATCGAGCCAGACCTCATCACCACCGCGAAAGGCATCGCCGGCGGCATGCCGCTCTCCGCAGTAACCGGTCGTGCCGAGATCAAGGACGCCGTCCACACCGGCGGACTCGGCGGAACGTACGGCGGTAACCCCGTCGCATGCGCCGCAGCGCTCGCCTCGATCAGCGTGATGGAAGAAGAAAAACTCGCCGACCGCGCGCAAGAAATCGACCGCATCATCACCGAAAAGTTCACCGCCGCGCAGGAAAAGGACAACCGCATCGCGGAAGTCCGCGGCCGCGGCGCGATGAAGGCCATCGAATTCGTTGACCCAACCACAGGCGAACCAGATGCGGCGCTTGCAGGCGCCGTCGCCAACGCAGCCCGCGCACAGGGCGTCGTAACCCTGACCTGCGGAACCTACGGCAACATCATCCGCCTGCTACCGCCGCTGACCATCAGCGACGAACTGCTCACCGAAGGCATCGACATCATCCTCGAAGGCCTCGCACAGAACTAGTCCTCGCACAAAACTAAGCGGCACGCAACCAAGCAGCGTAGCCAGCATTACAGACTCAACTGACAATCCACACCAACAGGAAGCGATAACAATGACGAACGCTCAGAACCCAACCATCGACCGCGATGTGGTGGTCATCGGTGCAGGTCCAGCTGGACTCATGGCCGCATACACCCTCAAGAAGGCCGGCAAATCGGTCGCCGTCTTGGAAGCACGCGAACGCGTAGGCGGCCGCACCTGGAACGGTAAGGTCGCAGGAACTGACGGCAAGGAACACTTCATCGAGATCGGTGGCCAGTGGATTTCCCCAGACCAGACCCGCCTCTCCGACCTCGTCGAGGAGCTCGGTCTCAACACCTTCTCGCGCTATCGCGAAGGTACCTCGATCTACGTTGACCCGGAAGGCAACCGCCACAAGTACACCGGCGACCGCCTCCCAGTAAATGACGCGACGAACAAAGAGATGGATAAGCTCATCGACCTCATGAACTCCGTCGCAGAAGAGGTCGGCGCATCCGAACCGTGGGCCGCTGAGCGCGCCGCGGAGCTCGACTCGATCTCCTTCAAGGACTTCCTCGCACAGCACACCGACGACCAGGAAGCGATCGACAACGTCTCGATCTACGTCGCATCCGGCATGCTCACCAAGCCAGCGCACACGTTCTCCGCGCTCCAAGCGGCACTCATGGCCGCATCGGCGGGTTCCTTCTCCAACCTCGTGGACGAAGACTTCATCCTGGATAAGCGCGTTGAGGGCGGCATGCAGTCGGTATCGCTGACGCTCGCCAAGCACCTCGGTGACGACGTATTCCTCGGCAGCCCGGTCCGCGAACTCGAATGGGCCACCCCCGACCCATCGACTGCTGACGAACTCAACAACATCGCCGCCGATGTGCGCAACGGCGTGGAAAACGGTGTGCTCGGCCCAGTCACCGCGGTATCTGACAAGGTCACCGTCAACGCGAAAGCAGCCGTGCTCGCCGTGCCGCCTAACCTCTACAGCCGCATCCAGTTCGTTCCGCCACTTCCGCGCGAACAGCAGGTTGCGCACCAGCACATCTCGATGGGCCTGGTCATCAAGGTTCACGCGGTCTACAAAACCCCGTTCTGGCGTGAAGAAGGCCTCTCCGGCACCGGATTCGGTGGCGGCCGCCTGGTCCAGGAGGTCTACGACAACACCAACTACGGCGAAAACTTCGCCGGCGGAACCAGCGGTGAAGAGGACCCATGCGGAACGCTCGTGGGCTTCATCTCCGACGTCTACGCCGAAGAAATGTGGGCTCTGCCAGAAGAGGAGCGCAAACAGCGCATCCTCTCCGCTATGGCCGACTACCTCGGCCCGAAGACCATGGAACCGATCGCGTTCTACCTCTCCGACATGGCGGCAGAGGAATGGACCCGCGGCGCGTACGCAACCAGCTACGACCTCGGCGGCCTGAGCCGTTGGGGCCACCTGCAGAACCAGCCAACCGGCCCGATCTTCTACGCATGCTCCGACATCGCCGCTGAAGGTTATCAACACGTCGACGGCGCTGTGCGTATGGGTGAGGCCGCGGCTCATGCGATTCTGGAAGCACGTTAAAAATCACGCGCACCCGGCAACCGGGTGCTGTTGAGGAGGACACCGTGCCAGTTCCATCCCGTCGAATCCTTGTAGGTTACGTCGCTACCGCGGCGGGCCGTGACGCCCTGAACTTGGGTATCACGCTCGCTGTGGACCGCGATGCCGAGCTCCACGTGGCCATGGTTGCTCCGGAAGCGGAGCCGTATGCGGCCGCAGTTTCTCAGGGCGCGGGCTATGAGCGCGTCTTGCGCCGCCAGCTGCAGGAATGGGTCGACGAAGCGGTCGCTTCGGTCCCGGAAGGCGTCCGCGTGTTCGGCCACGTGGTGTCGGCACATTCGGATGCGGAGGGACTGCTGGCTCAGGCTCGGGAGGTCGATGCGGGCGCGATTGTGATCGGTGCCCGCGGCGGCGGTGTTCTGGGCCGGTACCGGATCGGTTCGGTGGCCCAGGCGCTGCTGCACAGCTCGCCGGTCCCAGTGGTGTTGGCGCCTCGCGGCTATGTAGGCCGCGGCCCGCTGAGCCGCATCACGGCCCTGTTCGGCGACCGTCCTGGCGGTATGCAGGTGATCGCTGAAACCCTTGCTGCCGCCGATGCGACGGACACCCCGGTCCGGTTGGTGACGTTCGCTCAGGCCTCTGAGACCGGTAAGTCTTCGGCCGCTCACACAGGTGTTCCAAACGCGGAAGCGATGAAGTCGTTCGTGTTGGAGCAGCTGGACCGGTTGGGCAGTGGCGAGCACGGTGAACGTGCTCGGGCAATGATCAACTCCGGCCAGGCGATCACTGAAGTGGTTACAGGCAAGGAGATCGAGAAGTCGGTGCGCCGCCTCGATTGGGAACCGAATGAGGTCGTGGTTGTCGGCTCGTCACGCTTGGCCCCTGCTGGGCGAGCGTTCATGGGCTCCCACGCCGCACGCGTTCTGCGTGCGATCTCGGTTCCCATGGTGGTGGTTCCCGCACCGCGCTGAGTTACTAGCGGCCGCGGTCACGTCGCTCCGCGGTTCTGATGGAAGGGGAGGGTACGTCCATGGCCACCTCAAAACAGAAACAAAAGAGCAGCGAAAGCTTCTCTGGCAAGGGGCTTGCGGCCGGTAAGGTCGGCGTGCTCGGTGCTGTGGTGATCGGTGTCTCGTGTATCGCACCGGCTTATACCCTGACGTCAGGCCTAGGCCCAACGATCTCCGAGGTGGGGACGCACGTTCCCGCGATCTTGTTGTTGGGTTTCATCCCGATGCTGTTGGTCGCCTTCGGTTATAAGGAGCTCAACAACAGGGTCCCGGACTCGGGTACGTCGTTCACGTGGGCGACTAAGGCGTTCAACCCGTGGATCGGGTGGATGGGCGGCTGGGGTCTGATCGCCGCGACCGTGATCGTGCTTTCGAACCTCGCGGCCGTTGCGGTGGACTTCTTCTACCTGATGCTCGCGCAGCTGTTTGGCGACCCCGCCATCGCTGATCTCACACGTAACCTGTGGGTCAATATCCCCACAACCATCGTGTTGATCGCCCTGGCTGCGTGGATTTCCTATGTGGGTGTTGAGGCGACCAAGGCCGTCCAATATGTTCTGGTGGTCATCCAGATTGTTGTGCTGGGCGGCTTTGTTGTCATGGCCTTCCGCGGTGTCAGTGAAGGTACGGCATTCGATGCGACGCCGGTGAGCTTGGACTGGTTCAACCCGCTTTCTGCTGGTGACTTCTCGGTCATCGCGGCCGGTGTTTCACTGTCGATCTTCATGTTCTGGGGTTGGGACACGACCCTGACCATGAACGAGGAGACGAAGGACCCGAAGACGACCTCGGCGCGCGCATCGATCATCGTGATGCTCGTGATTATGACGGTCTACATCAGCGTGGCACTCGCCGTGGTTGCGTGGGCTGGTACGGGTGATGAGGGCCTCGGCGCCGGTAACCCTGAGAACCAGGAGTCGATCTTCGCGGCGCTCGCCGGGCCGGTCATGGGTCCGTTTGCCCTCGCGATGGCGGTCGGCATCATGGCATCCTCGTTTGCTTCGCTTCAGTCGACGATGGTCTCGCCGTCTCGCACGCTGCTGGCGATGGGCTATTACGGTGCGTTGCCACCGAGCTTCGGGAGGATCTCTCCGAAGTACCGTACACCGTCTATGGGCACGATCTTCTCGGCCGCAGCCGCCGGAACCTTCTACATTGTGACCCGCCTGTTGAGCGAAAACGCGTTGTGGGACACGATCACCGCGCTCGGCCTCATGGTGTGCTTCTACTACGGGATCACGGCGCTCGCGGCGGTCTGGTACTTGCGCCACGAGCTGTTCGAGAGCGCCAAGACGGTGCTGACGCGGCTGGTATTCCCGCTGCTGGGCGGCATCATGTTGCTGATCATGTTCTTCAAGACCGCATACGACTCGCTCGACCCAAGCTACGGTTCCGGTTCTTCCTTTGGCGGAATCGGAATGGTTTTCATCCTCGGGATGGGCGTGCTTGTGATCGGGGTCACTATTATGATCATTACGGCGATCAAGAACCCAGCGTTCTTCCGCGGTGAAACTCTGCCGCAGGTGGACTCCACAACCGACACCTACATGGGTGACGTCGTCGGGGCCGCCCTCGAAGATGGCGACGCAACGACCGCATCGGCCGCTGAGGAAAAGGATAAGGAGCAGAAGTGACCAACCAGTCCGCCGGATATGTGATGCCTCCGGAGTGGGAACGCCACGAACGCACGTGGATGTCTTTCCCGACCCCGAATGACACGTTCGGTGATCGTGGCTCTGAGTCGCTTGAGCGTGCGCGTGATGCGTGGGCTGAGGTTGCGCGCACGGTGGCTCGCTATGAGCCTGTGGTGATGGTCATGGACCCTGCTGATGAGGCCGATGCGCGGGCTCGCTTGGGTGAGAACGTCACGTATTTCGCGGCTCCGTTGGATGACGCGTGGATGCGTGATTCCGGCCCAACGTTCGTGCGTGCCGCGGACGGTGAGCTTGCCGGTGTCAACTGGGTTTTTAACGGTTGGGGCGCCCAGGACTGGGCGGCGTGGGATCACGATGCGTTGCTTGCTTCGCGGGTCGCCGCGCGTGCCGGTGTCACGCGAGTGGACTCACGGCTTGTCAACGAAGGCGGCGGGATCCACATCGACGGCAAGGGCACCGTGCTGCTGACCGAATCCGTGCAGATGGATCCGGGCCGCAACCCTGGTGTGGATCGCGAAGAGATCGAGCGGGAGATCCACAGTAAGATCGGCACGTCGCACGCCGTGTGGGTTCCGTATGGCCTGACCCGCGATAACGGACAGTTCGGAACCCGCGGCCACATCGACATCGTTGCGTGCTTCACCCCGGCCGGCGACGTCCTGCTACACATGCAGAACAACCCTGACCACCCGGACTACAAGGTGTCCCGCACCATCAAGAAGGTGCTCGAGGCTGCGACCAACGCTGAAGGTGAGCCGCTGCGGATCATCGAGGTTCCGGCCCCGCAGGTGCTGACCGATGACGAAG
Source organism: Pseudoglutamicibacter cumminsii (assembly GCF_016907775.1). Classification (NCBI taxonomy): domain Bacteria; kingdom Bacillati; phylum Actinomycetota; class Actinomycetes; order Micrococcales; family Micrococcaceae; genus Pseudoglutamicibacter; species Pseudoglutamicibacter cumminsii. Next base: position 1,255,210 of record NZ_JAFBCO010000001.1, read on the forward strand.
GCTGGGTCGACTACTCCTACATCAACCACTACGTCGGCAATGACTGCGTGATCCTGTGCGGCTTCAACGACCCGAATGACGAGGTTGCCGTCAAGATCATGCAGGAAGCGTACCCGGGCCGCACGGTTGAGCTCGTCGATGCGCGCGAAATCTTCGCGTGCGGCGGCGGGATCCACTGCATCACCCAGCAACAGCCAGTGGTGGGCGCATGAGCAAGGTTTTTGATGCCGGCGACGTTGTTGAGGCGAGCATCGCCGAGCTGCGTGCCGCGCTTGAAGAGGGGCGGGTGACAGCTGTCGAGCTGGCGACCGCGTACCTGGACCGCATCGATACCTACGATGGTGAGCTCAACTCGGTCATTGTGCGTAACCCGGATGCGTTGGCTGAGGCGGAGGCCTCGGATGCGCGCCGCCGTGCCGGTGAGTTGGCGTCGCCGCTGGACGGGATTCCGTACACCGCGAAAGAGTCCTACATGGTGCGGGGGCTCACGGTTTCGGCGGGTTCGCCCGCGTTCAAGGACCTCGTTGCGCAGCGCGACGCGTTCACGATCGAACGGCTGCGTTCCGCTGGCGCGATCTGCCTAGGGCTCACTACGATGCCGCCCATGGCTAACGGCGGAATGCAGCGTGGCCTCCACGGCCGCGCCGAATCCCCGTACAACCGCAGCTACCTCACGAGCGCTTTCGCGTCCGGTTCTTCGAACGGATCCGGTACCGCGACCGCCGCGAGCTTCGCGGCCTTCGGGCTGGGGGAGGAGACATGGTCTTCGGGCCGCGCCCCGGCATCCTGCAACGCCTTGTGCGCCTATACGCCCTCCCGCGGAGTGATTTCGATGCGCGGGAACTGGCCGCTGGTGCCCACGATGGACGTGTGCGTACCCCATACGCGGTCGATGGCGGACATGCTCGAGGTCCTCAACGTGATCGTCGCCGACGACCACACCCGCGAGGGTGACTTCTGGCGCGAACAGCGCTGGATCGATGTCCCGAAAGCCTCCGAAGTGCGGCCCGCTGACTATCGCGAGCTGGCTCAGCAACGCCCGCTGGCTGGCATGCGCATCGGGGTCCCGGGCATGTATATCAACCAAGACCAGCACGCTGGAACCGGCGGGGACCGCACGGCGGACGCTGGCGTGGGCGGGCCGATGGGGCAGAAAATCCACACCCACCCCGACGTCATTGCGCTATGGGAGAAAGCCCGTACCGTGCTCGAAGACGCCGGGGCTAGCGTGGAGATCGTGGACTTTCCAGTAGTCAGCAATTACGAAGGCGACCGGCCTGAAGCTCCCACGATCTCAACCCGCGGGATGGTGAGCCCCGAATACCTCACCGACGAGGTCGGATACCTCGCCGCGTGGTCATGGGAGCGTTTCTTGCGCGCCAACGCTGAGGCCACTGAAGCTGGCGAGGCAGCGCCACGGCCCGCAACGCTCGCAGACGTTGATGGGGCGGAGATCTTCCCGCATCCGGAGGGCGCGCTCGAAGACCGCTACGTCGGCTTCGACGATGACATCGCGACCTACCCGGACATGATCCGGGAACGCGGCTTCTGCGAACTGGCGGATATCCCGGGCATCGGGGACGGCATCGCGGGCATGGACCAGACCCGCGAGCTCGACTTCGATGACTGGATGGCCGAACGCAAGCTCGACGTGATTGCGTTCCCGGCGATGGCCGACGTCGGCCCAGCCGACGCCGACACCAACCCCGAATCAGCCGAGAAAGCATGGGCCAACGGGGTCTGGGTTGCCAACGGCAACCTCATCCCACGCCACTTCGGCATCCCGACCGTGACCGTACCCATGGGAGCCATGCACACCGCAATGCCTGTGGGCCTCACGTTCGCGGGCAAGCCATATTCGGACAACACGCTGCTGGCGCTCGCCGCAGAGTTCGAATCCCGGCACCCGGCCCGCACCACACCAAACCTGACCGTAACTAGCAAGGATTCAGCCGCCACCATCGGCAGCGAGTGAAAACAAAGGAGCAGGAACAATGTCCCAGTCCTACGTTGGCATCAACCCGGCAACCGGCCAGGTCAACAACGAATACCCACACACCACTGACGCCGACATCAGCGCGGCCCTCGACAAGGCCGTCAAGGGCTACAAGGAGTGGCGCGCCAAGAGCGTCAAGGAGCGCGGCGAGATCCTCGCGAAGGTCGCCGACTTGTTCGTTGAGCGCCGCCGCGAACTCGGTGAAATCGCGACCAAGGAAATGGGTAAGCCATTCGGCGAGGCCCGCGGTGAGGCCGCGTTCTCTGGCGAAATCATCCGCTACTACGTTGAGAACGCCGAAGAGCTCCTCGCTGACGAGGTCATCAAGGATGACGAAGATGGCAAGGCCGTCATCCAGAAGCGTCCGCTTGGCCCACTCGTGGGCGTCATGCCGTGGAACTACCCGTACTACCAGGTTGCACGTTTCGCTGGCCCTAACCTCATGCTCGGTAACGTCGTTCTGCTCAAGCACGCGGAATCCACCCCGGATTCTGCCCTGGCTATCCAGAAGATCATGGACGATGCGGGCATTCCGGAAGGCGTCTACCAGAACATCTTCGCGTCCCACGAGCAGATCGCATCGCTGATCGAGAACCCGCAGGTTGCTGGTGTCTCGCTGACCGGGTCGGAACGCGCAGGCCGCGAGGTTGGCGCTACCGCAGGTAAGGCCCTGAAGAAGTCCGTTCTTGAACTCGGCGGTAACGACCCATACGTGATCCTCTCGAGCGAAGACCCACGCCAGGCTGCACGCGACGCGATCGCGATCCGCTTCGAGAACACCGGCCAGGCCTGCAACTCGAACAAGCGCCTCATCATTATGGAGGACATCTACGACGAGTTCCTCGACGAACTCATCAAGGAAACCGAGAAGCTGCAGCCACACGACCCAATGGAGAAGGGCGAGAACGTGTTCGGCCCGCTGTCCTCCGAGAAGGCAGCTGACCGCCTCGTGGAACAGCTCGAAAAGGCCGTCTCTGAAGGCGCGACCCTGCGCGTCGGTGGAACCCGCCTCGACCGCCCAGGCTTCTACGTCCAGCCAGCCGTTCTGACCGACATCCCGAAGGACACCACCGGCTACAAGGAAGAGCTCTTCGGCCCAGTCTTGAGCGTCTACAAGGTCTCCTCCGACGAGGAAGCGCTCGAACTCGCTAACGACACCGCATACGGCCTCGGCTCCGCAGTGTTCGCAGTCGAGGAAGGCCGCGCAGAACGCTTCGCCGAGGGCATCGAAGCCGGAATGGTCGGCGTCAACGGCCCAACCTTCGAAGACGTCGACATGCCATTCGGTGGCGTCAAGGGCTCCGGTTTCGGCCGCGAGCTCGGCAAGCTCGGCATCGACGAATTCGTCAACAAGCGCCTCATGTGCTTCAACAAGTAAGCGACTGACGCTGGTGCTGACGCCAGTGGCGTCCGCTAACAACAGCTTCAGCTAAAACAGCAGTGGCGGGCGGTTCACACGAACCGCCCGCCACTCGCCTTTAAGAGGGGTGTTACTCCGCGCTGTCTACGAAGATCGTGGAGAAGTCACGATCCCCGCGGCCCGTCTCCTGAGCCGCATCCAGCGAACGCAGAGCGGCACGCACGGCAGGCATGTCCGCATCGAACGCATCGGCATCAGCCACGCCCTGCTCAAAAAGCTCACCGAAACGCTCCGAATCAGCAACCGCGGCGAGCATCAAACGAGCGTCCTTAGCGATCGCATCCACCGTGAAATCACCCGGCGAGCTCACCCGCTCACCCTCAACAAACGGGCGCTTCATGTTCGCGATGAACGCGAGGCCGGTCGAATCCAACATGTCCAGAGTCTCCGAGCCATCCAGCCCAGCCGCGGCACCCAACGTCAGAGCCTCACGCAGACCCTGAGCCGAAACCGCCAAAGCGAGGTTCGCGAGCAACTTACCCGCCGTCGCCTTCTCCGCGGAATCAACCACACGCAAACGCGCCGGATCAGCCCACACAGCCACCACATCTGCGGCCTGAGTGCGCACGGCCTCATCCGGGGAACCCACATACACGCCCAGCTTGCCCGCACGAGCCGGCCCCAACGTGCCCACCACCGGGGTCGCAACATAGGTCGGAACCGCGGAAGCGAACTCACGCGCATCAGCCAAACCCACCGTCGTGGCATCAAGCCACGGCACACCATCCGGGATCAAGCCCGCACCCGTGATGACCTCACGCACCACATCAGGGCCAAACAAACACGAAACCACGATGTCCGCGCCGGCCACCGCATCGGCGGCAGACTCAGCGAGCGCAGCACCCTCATCCACCAACGGTTGCGCACGCTCAGCCGAGCGGTTCCACACCGTCACCTCATGATCGGAGAGCAACTTACGGGCAAGCTCGGTGCCCATCCGGCCAGTACCAAGAAAAGCAATCTTCATAGATTCAGTCTCTCGCACCGCGGTGTCAGCGCCAACAGCAGACCCATAGACGCAGCTCTCCCCGGGCCTTAGAAAAGAAGACCCGGGGAGAACACTAACTCATGAGAATCAGCCGCTAGTGGGAGCAGCCGCATCCTGCATCGTTGGAGTCGCTGCCGTCGCTACCGTCGGTCACACAGCACACCTGCTGCTTCTCTGGCGCAGGAACATCCAGGACAGGGGAGCGGTCGAAGAAGCCGTCTGGGCGCAGCTTGAACCCGACCGTGTCGACCGGCATGATCGGCCAGTCCTCAGGGCGCGGGAAGTGAGTCAGGCCGAAGGAGTGCCACACGACGTTCTGCTGGGTGTCGATGTCGCGGTCGGCTTCGATCCACTGCTTGATGCCGTGCTTACCCGGGTTCTGGTTCGGGTAGTCGCCCGTTGGGTACTTCTGTTCCTTCGCGTAGCGGGTCACCCACAAACCGTGGCACATCACGGTTGCGCGGCGGCCAATCGAGGATTCCTCGTGGTCCGCCAAGAGCAGCGGGGTGCCTGCGGGGTGCAGCTTGTACGCGACCGGGTGACCCAAACGGTTCTTGGATTCTGGGTTGGAGATGACCCACGAACGGCCCACCGAGCTGTCCGGATCGCGGACCGCCTCGGATTCCTTGGCGAGCAGGGTGCGCTTGCGGGTGAACGCGTTACCGCGTGGGTTCTCCTCCGAGACCGGAACACGCACGGCGTCCTCTTCTTCGACGCGGGATGGGCCACCGTCTAGCGCGAAGTCGAGGCGCGCGGCGAACTGGTGCTGGTGGAACGGTGCACCCAGGCCCGGGGCGATCTCGCTGTTGTAGCGTGGGTCGCCCGTGTAGCCGGAGGTGAACACGATACCGGTGGCCTTAGCCTCGAACTCGATGTTGCCGTCGAGGTAGAGGTACCAGTAGAAGCCGTAGTCGTAGTTACCGACAGTGGTGAAGATTGAGAACACCATGCGGCGGTTACGGCGGGTGTAGGCGGTGTCTGCCCACAGATCGGTGTGCTTGGCGAGCAGCGAGTAGTCTTCCTCGTGCATGCAGATGCCGTTGGTGATGGTGACTGGGTTGCCGTCGTTGTCTGCGATGGTCGGGGACAGGTAGGTGATGTCGCCCAGGCAGTCGCAACCGAGCTCAAGCGAGTTGGCGCACTGGCCGATGAGGTACTCGCCGGTGTCGAAGTAGTTCTGCCACGAACGCACCGGGCTTGGGTCGCCGTACGGGACCACCATTTCAGCGATGGATGCGCGGTTGAGGATGCGGCGGCGGCCCTTGACTGGGTCGTCGAAGCACACGTTGTGCAGCACGAGGCCGTCACGCATGTCGAAGCCGACGTCGAGGCTCCAGCGTTCCCATTCGACGTGGTTGCCGTTGGTCACGGTGAATGATGGACCCTCAGGCTGGGTGATGACGATCGGCTTCTGCGTTTCACGCAGCGGGTGGCCGGTGTCCTCCGGGGTCATGTAGTTGCCGTGCTCTTCAGGAATCGGGTGCTCAAAGAAGTCCAGGACCTGCATGACTTCCTTGTTGCCCACATCGACGTAGCCGAGAAGTCCCTCGATTGGGCGTGCCCACGCGGAGTCGGCTTCGTGTTCTTGTACGAAAGCGAGACCACGCAGAACGCGTTTGCCGGATTCCTCCGGGTATTCGAATACGCCAGCGGACAGCGGCGCTACACGCACGTTCTCGACCTTGAGGCCACGCTTTTCGATCGCCGCGATCCACTCAGGGTGCTCCGCGAGCAGTTCTTCAACGAGAGGGAACTCCTCAGCCAAAACAGGCAGTTCGCCATATTCCTGGGTGTCGATTTCGTGGTGGCATTCAACGGTTCCGTTGGTCACGGACACGGTTGCGTCATAGGACTTCTGTTCTTCTGCGTCATAGAGGAACACGCGGACCAAACGGTTGACGGGGGCGTCCTCTGGCAGGTCGAAGTCAGGGTCGACGACGCCGATATAGGCCAGGCGGGTTGCTTCGCTGAACTTACCTGCTTCGCGCAGGATGCTCACGGCGGTCTCCACTTCTGCTGGGGTCAGCAGGGTGTGGTGCCCAGGGGTTGTGTTGGTCGGGGTGATGGTCTGCGACATGCTTTCTCCAATTCGACACGCGTGCGCCGGTGCGCCGGTTGGCGTGGTTGGTGGTTTGTGCATCGCGTGGTGGTGAGCTTTCGTGCCACCCCACGTTTTTCTATACTCGTAGACAATAAATGTGATTCGCATTACATGCAAGTGATCTGGAACAAATATTTTCCGAGCCATTGAAGGGTTCCATGCCTAAGGTTGTTGACCACCAAGCCCGCAGAGAGCACATCGTCGATGCCGCCTGGGCGCTCATCGGGCGCGAAGGTTTCGAAGCAGCCACGATGCGCGATATCGCCGCCGAAGCCGGCTTCGCTAACGGTGCGATCAAGCCCTACTTTGCGAGCAAGCAGAAACTCCTCGAAGCGGTCTTTAAATCCGCATTCGACCGCACCAATGACCGCGCCGACCTCGCATGCGCTCATCTCGCCGGCCGCGCCGCGATCGAAGCGTTTGCCCACGAAGTCCTCCCGCTCACATGTGAGACCCGCAAGGAAGCCGCCGGCGTCGTCGCGTTCTGGGGTGCGGCAACTGACCAATCAGAGGTCAAAGCCATTCATGAACGCTCGATGCAGAGCTGGCGCAAACGCATCGCCGCGTGGTTCATTCAGGGGCAACAAGACGGTGAGTTCACGCCGTCCCAGGACCCGCATCAAGCCGCCGATGCGCTCGTAACGTTCATGCTGGGCGCCCAAGTCGTGCTCACCATGGAGCCCCGAAATGCACTCCCGGACATGCTGACCGGGCTGCTCGCGGCGCTGCTTGACGGCTTCACCCGTGGCGTTGACTCAACCCCCGACCTTGGCCCAACCCGTGACAATGCCCAGATGACGGCGTAGATTGAGCGCACCATGTTGTCCACGTCACGTTTGCAGGAAGTTCAGCCGGTCAGTGGTGCGCGGCCTGGTTCTACTCAGGCCAGCCTCGTCATGCGCTCGCCGGTAGCCCGCTCCTTCGGGGAATGGCAGCGGGCGTCTTCGCAAGCGTTCGTACCACTACACGCCCACGCAACGCGCGCCGGAAACTTCACAGCCAAACTCGCGAGCTTCCAACACGCCGCGGCATCGGCCATCCGCATCGACGCATCAGCTCACGCCGTGGAGCGCACCCCTGAGCTGATTTCTGCTGGCGGGGGAGGGATGCTCAAATTCACCCTCCAAGAAACGGGGCGGTCCTACCTGATTCAGGGCGGGCGTGAACTTGAACTCACGCCGGGGCGGCTCGCGGTCTATGACACGTCGGAGCCGTACACGATGGTCGTCGACGACGATTCGAGCATGCTCATCGTGATGCTCCCGTACGCGCGTTTGTCCGCGCCGGCGCGGGATCTGACTGCGCTGGCTCTCGGTGAAGACGGCGGAATGGCCGACGTCGTGGCCCCTTTGCTTACGGGACTTTCGCACCGCATTGCACGGCAAGGGTATGTCGAGGCTGGCCGGCAGGATGCCGCGGGTCTCGCTGCGCTGTGCGCGCACTCTGTGGGGTTGATTGATGCGATGTGCCTCGACCAGGCCGAGCGGGACTTCGGCGTGGATGCTGTTGAAGGTTCCGCTTTGGCGGCGGTCCGCGCCACGATCGAATCGAAGCTGCGCGACCCTTCGTTGGCTCCGGCCACGCTGGCTCAGATGCACTTCATGTCGCTGCGGCAGCTGTACACGATTTTCGAGCCGATGGGCGTTCCCGTTGCGACGTGGATCCGGACCCGCCGGTTGGAAGAAGCGCGCAAGGAAATCCAAGACCCCGCGCTGGCGGGGGTTCCGGTTTCGCATATCGGTGCGCGTTGGGGATTTCCTGACGCTGCGCATTTTTCGCGAGCGTTCAAGGCTGAGTTCGGGCAAACCCCTTCGCAAGCGCGCGACGCAGCACGTTCTGTTGGCTAGCTCAGCATCCGAATGCAAGCCTGCACAAAAATGCAAGGGGCATGCACGGGAATGCTAGCTGGGTGATCTCTGCACCAGCATGATAGTGAGCCACATCACATATCGTTCCTAGGTGGCCGCGGGACCTCTGTCCCGGAATGTCTCTCGGCCCCATTTTCACAGTGAGGTGCCACATGACCGCTGAAACCACGGGGTCAGCTACCGCGGCGCAACAGAGCGCCCGGCCTCCAGCATCCAAACGCATCGGAACCTTCTCGCTTGCGCTCATGATTATCGCGGCATCCGCGCCGCTCACCGTGCTCGCGGGCGGTGTCAGCTCTAACTACGGCGTGACCGGCCTACTCGGCGTGCCGTTGAGCTTCCTCATCCTCGGCGTGATCCTCGCGCTCTTCGCGGTCGGCTATGCCGCGCTCTCCGCACGTGTCCGCACCGCCGGCGCGTTCTACGCCTACGTTGCCCGAGGGCTCGGTCGCGTGACCGGCGTTTCCGCGGCATGGGTCGCGCTGCTCGCCTACAACGCGATGCAGGTCGGCATCTACGGCATGTTCGGCTTCGCGTCCGCGGACACCTTCAACGCACTCTTCGGCATCGACGTCCCGTGGTGGGTCTACGCCCTAGCCGGTTGGGTGCTCGTGGGTATCCTCGGCGTCAACTCGGTTGACCTTTCAGCTAAGGTCCTCGGCGTCCTCGTCATCATCGAGTTCATCATCGTGTTCGCCTACGACTTCTTCGCAGTCATCGACGCCCCGGCCGGCCTCTCCGCCGACGGCTTCATGTTCGGAGACCTCTTCGCGCCCGGTGTCGGTGCAGTCCTCGCGTTCTCGATGGCCGCGTTCATGGGCTTCGAATCCGGCTCCGTCTACGTTGAAGAGGTCAAGGACCCAGAGAACACGGTCCGCCGCGCAACCTTCGGCGCCGTGATTGCAGTAGCGATCTTCTACGCGATCTCCGCGTGGGCCATGATCATGGCGCTCACCCCGGAAAAGACTGTCGCAGAAGCCGGAGAACAAGGCCCAGGTGTCGTGTTCTCGCTCTTCAGCGCGCACATCCCGGCCAGCCTCGTGGTTTTCGCGCAGGTCATGTTCGTGACCTCGCTCATCGCAGCGCTCATCTCTTTCCACAACGTCGTGGCACGCTACCTGCGCACCCTGGCACGCGAAGGCGCGATGCCTAAGTTCCTCGCGATCTCGCTCGGCCGCGGCCAGGCGCCAGCACTCGGCTCGATCTGCCAGTCCTCGATCGCGCTCGCCGTACTCATCGTCTTCGCGATCGCCGGCTCCGGATCTGAAGACCCGATCATGTTCCCGGTCGTGACGCTGTTCACGTGGCTCACCAACGTCGGTTCCTTCGGCCTCATCGCGCTCATGGCTGTCACGAGCTTCGCGGCGATGGCCTACCTGGGAACCAACGCCCCGGAAGCCTCGATGTGGACCAGGTTCGTTGCGCCGCTGCTTGCGGGACTCAGCCTGAGTGGTGTCGTGGTGCTCATCATCACGAACTTCTCGTTCCTCGTCGGCATCTCCGAAACCAGCCCGCTCAACTGGATCCTGCCGGGCCTCGTGGTCCTCGCCGCGCTCTTCGGCGGAATCTGGGCGGCATGGCTGCGTTCAGCTCGACCTGAGCGTTATCTCAAGCTCGGTGGCGGTGAGGCAGCAGAGCTCGAATGGGAGCCAACAGAACGGAACTGAATCCACAACTGAACACCTCAACTGACCTGAATTCCACATCGTCCATCGTTCCGAATCGACCTTCCCGCGCGGCGCGGGATAGGTTTAACACATAAATGTGAGCTGCGCCTCACCTAGGCGAGCCTCATATGCAAAGCCTCATACACACAAGGAGTGTCATGACTGCAGAAAACGTCACCTATGCAACCGCTGAAGAGCTTCGCGCAGCGTTCGACCTTCCAACCGAAGGCCGCGAAATCAAGGACCCAGCGACCGGCGAACTCGTCGGCTACGCGCCAGAGCCAACCGTGGAGGACCTCGACCGCGCTGTGGTCAAGGCACGCGAAGCACAGAAGGCATGGGCCGCTAAGTCCATCGAGGACCGCACCAACGTCATGATGGCGGTCGCCGATGCGCTCGATGAGAACGCTGAACAGCTCGCTCAGCTGCTCTCCCGCGAGCAGGGTAAGCCGCTCAACGGCCCGAACGCTCGCTTCGAGGTCGGCGCGTGCTCCGCATGGCTGCGTGCAACCGCTGCGATCGAGGTCAAGCCAGAGGTCCTGTTCGACGACGAATCCGGTAAGGCTGAACTGCACTGGCGCCCGCTCGGCGTGGTCGGCGCGGTTGGCCCGTGGAACTGGCCGATGATGATCACGATGTGGCAGATCGCCCCGAACCTCAAGATGGGTAACGCGACCGTCATCAAGCCTTCCGAGTACACCCCGCTTTCGGTGCTCGCGATGGTTAACGTCATGAACCGCGTCCTGCCTGAGGGTCTCGTTCAGGTCATCGCTGGTGGCCGCGACGTGGGTGAGGCGTTCACCGCTCACAAGGACATCGACAAGATCATGTTCACCGGCTCGATCGAAACCGGTAAGGCTATCGCTAAGGCTTCCGCTGAAACCCTCAAGCGCGTAACCCTTGAGCTCGGCGGTAACGACGCCGGCATCGTGCTCGATGACGTCGACCCAGCTGCGATCGCTCAGGACCTGTTCTGGGGCGCGTTCATCAACACCGGCCAGACCTGTGCGGCACTCAAGCGACTCTACGTTCCGGACTCGATCTACGACGAGGTTGTCGAGGAACTGCGCAAGGTCGCTGAAGCGATGCCGATGGGTGTTGGCCTGGGCGAGGAGAACGTGCTGGGCCCACTGCAGAACCAGATGCAGCTCGATGTCGTCAAGAGCTTGGTTCAGGCCGCTAAGGACAGCGGCGCCCGCGTCGTGATCGGTGGGGAAGAGCGCTCGGCAGACGAAGCCGGCTTCTTCTACCCAACGACCTTGGTTGCCGACATCGACAACGACAACCCGCTGGTCGCGGAAGAACAGTTCGGCCCGGCTCTGCCGATCATCCGGTACACGGACCTTGAGGAAGCCATCGAGATGGCGAACGGCCTCGAGGTTGGTTTGGGCTCGTCTGTATGGTCCTCGAACCGCGAGCGCGCCCTTGAGGTTGCTAACCGCCTCGAAGCTGGCACCACGTGGATCAACAAGCACGGCGCGATCGACCCGCGCATGCCGTTCGGTGGAGCTAAGCAGTCCGGCTACGGCGTTGAATTCGCGATGGAGGGCCTCAAGGAGGTCGCGCAGCCTCACGTGATCAACTACTGATTGCGGCGGCGCCGCGGCGCCGGGGTGGCTCTACCCCTGGGTGTCGTATGTAGATGTTTCTGAGAGGGGTTTTGGGGTGCCTTGCGGGGCATCTTAAAACCCCTCTCTGTGTACATTTCAGGTTTTAGCTTTGCGTCACACAGGCCGACAATGTGAGCAAGAGCATAAATAAACTGGAATTATGGGTAGAGTTAGGTTGCATCAAGAGCAGTTCGTCCAAAGAAAATGGCGCAAAGCCGTCAATCTTTCGTATCTAGCTGATCTTTGATGACTTTCTGTGACAAAGTTCACATCACACTCTCATCTTTGACATGACGGGAAGAAAACCATGAAGCGTACTCGCGCAACATCCCTCGCGGCTGTAGCCGCAATTGCAGCCCTCGGTTTGTCTGCCTGCGGCGGCGATTCCAACGGCGGCGGCTCAAACGGTGGCGAAAAGAAGAAGGTCGACATCGTCCAGTTCGTTAAGCACCCGTCACTCGACGCAGCTAACGAAGGCTTCAAGAAGGGCCTCAAGGACAACGGCATCGACGCCGAGATCAAGGAATACAACGCACAGGGCGAGGCCGCTAACAACGCCCAGATCGGTTCCCAGATCTCGACCGGTAAGTCGGACCTGATCCTGACCATCGCAACCCCAAGCGCGCAGGTCCTCTCGCAGGCAGTCAAGGATCGCCCGATCCTCTTCACCGCGGTCACCGACCCAGTTGACGCTAAGCTCGTCGATTCGCTCGAAAAGCCAGGTAAGAACGTCACCGGCACCTCGGATGCGAACCCAGTTGAAGAGCAGCTCGAACTGCTCAAGGAGATCAACCCTGACGCTAAGAAGATTGGTATCGTCTACTCCTCCGCAGAGCAGAACTCCAAGGTTCAGGTTGAGTGGGCTAAGGAAGCCGCGACCAAGCTCGGCATGACCGTTGAAGCCAAGGCGATCTCCGCATCCTCCGAGGTTTCCCAGGCCGCAACCTCCCTCAACGTTGACGCGTTCTACGTGCCAACCGACAACATGGTCGTTGCATCCCTCGAGTCCCTCCTGAAGGTCGCGGAGAACAAGAAGGTTCCAACCATCGCGGCAGAAGGCGACTCCGTCAAGCGCGGCGCAACCGCAACCGTCGGCATCAACTACATGAAGCTCGGCGAACAGACCGGTGCGATGGCCGCGAAGATCCTCAAGGGCGAAGCCAAGCCAGAAGAGATGGCTGTCGAAACCCAGTCGGAATACGACGTCTACGTCAACGAGACCGCAGCCAAGAAGGCCGGTATCGAACTTCCGAAGGACCTCGTCGACAAGGCAGCCGAAAAGTACTGATCCACCCACGGATCACGCAAAAACCCTGACGTGAAGCACGGCCCGCACGCCCACCTTCACCGAAGACAACAGCGGCGGTGCAGGGAGCAGTACACAGCCCTCTGCACCGCCGAACTGTGAGAACACCACCACGCACGCAGGAGCACACACCATGTTTTTCAGCGACATGCTGGCTCAGCTACCCTCCGGTACGGAGCTCGGGCTGATCTACGGCATCGCAGCCCTCGGGGTCTACCTGACCTTCCGTGTCCTCGGTTTCCCTGACCTTACCGTCGACGGTTCGTTCACGACCGGCGGCGCAACCGCAGCAGCGGCTATCGTCGCAGGCGTGCCACCATGGCTCGCCGTGCTGATGGCATTCGGTGCGGGCGCTATCGCAGGCTCGCTCACCGGGATCCTGCACACCAAGGGCAAGATCGACGGCCTGCTCGCGTCCATCATCATGATGATCGCGCTGTACTCGATCAACCTGCACATCATGGGCAACTCCGCAGCGATGCCACTGCTCGGCCAAACCACCATGCTCACCCCGCTCGAAGAAAACGGCTTGCTGCGTGACAACTGGGCCGGCGCCGGCCTGCTGCTCATCGGTGTTCTCGCGGTCGCATTCGTCCTCATCTGGTTCCTGCACACCCGCACCGGCCTCGCACTGCGTGCAACCGGTAACAACAGCCAGATGGCAACCTCGTTCCGCGTCAACACGGACAACCAGAAGATCCTCGGCCTCGCGATCTCGAACGGCCTCGTTGCAGTCTCGGGCGCTTTCCTGGCCCAGTACCAGTCGATCGCAGACGCGACGATGGGTATCGGTCTCATCGTGATCGGTCTGGCCTCCGTGATCGTCGGTCAGGCGATCTGCGGCCAGCGCCGCGTATGGCAGGCAGTCCTCGCCTGCATCGCCGGTTCGATCCTCTACCGCTGGGTCCTGCAGATCGCGCTTGGTGCGGGCCTGCCGGCATCGGACATGAAACTCGCATCCGCGGTCCTCGTTGTCATCGCGTTGCTGCTGCCACGCCTCGAAATCTTCAAGAAGATGAAGGGCCGCAAGCTCCGCCGCGAACAAACGGAAGCTGAAGCCGGACTTCCAGACGACGCTGACACCCCAGCTAAGGCCAAGGCATAAGGAGAGACACATGCTTGAAATTCAGAACCTCTCCCGCACGTTCTTCCCGGGAACCGTCAACGAACGCAAAGCCCTGCGCAATATCAACTTGAAGCTCAACAACGGTGACTTTGTGACCGTGATCGGCTCCAACGGTGCAGGTAAGTCGACGCTGCTCAACATGATCGGTGGGCGCTTGCGCCCGGACACCGGCAAGGTGGCGATCAACGGCAAGGATGTCACCAAGATCAAGGAGCACAAACGGGCCCTGTGGGTTGCGCGCGTGTTCCAGGACCCGATGGCCGGTACCGCCCCGGAGCTCACGATCGAAGAAAACCTCTCGGTTGCGGTCTCCCGCGTTCGTAGCCGCGGCCTGCAGCGCGCTGTTTCCCATAAGGACCGTGCACAGTTCCGCAGCGCGCTCGAAACCCTTGAGCTCGGCCTCGAGAACCGCACGAAAACCCCGGTCGGGTTGCTTTCGGGTGGTCAGCGTCAGGCGCTCAGCCTGCTCATGGCAACTATGACGCACCCACAGATCCTGCTGCTCGACGAGCACACCGCGGCACTCGACCCGCAACGCGCAGCGCTCGTCTCCCGTCTGACCGGCGAGATCGTGGAACGCAACCAACTCACCACGCTCATGGTCACCCACAACATGGAGCAAGCTATCCAGCTGGGTAACCGCCTCATCATGATGCACGACGGGCAGATCATCCTCGAGCTCGACGGCGAAGAGAAGAAGAACGCAACCGTCTCGAGCCTCCTGGCAGAGTTCGACAAGATCGGCGGCGAGCTCTCCGACCGCTCCCTGCTGGCATAAAGAACAGCTGGCATAAGGAAGGGCTGGCAGAAAGGCCGGGCCGGCATAGCCAGCCACAGCACGATGCGGTGCGCACCTTAGTGAGGTGCGCACCGCATCGTGCGTTTAAGCACTGTGTCCTTTTAAAGGCTGCGGTCCTTTTAAAGACTCGGTGCCCGTATCAGGCCGCGCGCCGCGAGTATTTACCGCACAGACGTGAGGCGCGGTATCTTGAAGAGTATGCCCACACAGTCTGTTAAGCGCGGACAACGCCCGCCCATGAACCCTGTCGTAAAGATCGGTGCGCTGGTGCTCGGCGCGATCGTTGTTGTCGCGGTACTTGTGCTTGCCGCCCGCGGGCTGCGGAGCCTCGACGCCGTTGAGCAGTTCATTCAACGCTATCCAGGCACCTCAGAACCGCCTGCGTTCAGCGAGCCCGGATTCCCGCTGTGGGTGCGCATCACGCACTACCTGAACTTCCTGTTCATCCTGCTTCTGATGCGTTCCGGGATGGAGAAACGCGCGATCGGCGCGCGCAAGCACCCCGCGTACTGGACACCGAGCAAGCGCGGCGGTCGCAAGATCCCGTTCTTGCTGTGGTGGCACCAGTTCGTTGACGTTCTGTGGGTTGTCAACGGGCTCGTCTACGTGGTGCTTCTGTTCTCGACCGGCCGCTGGGGCCGCTTGGTGCCGACCAGCTGGGACGTTTTCCCGAACGCGGTCTCCGCGGGCCTGCAGTACGTGTCACTTGACTGGCCACTGACCGAATCGTGGGCCGCCTACAACTCGTTGCAGCTGCTCGCGTACTTCGTGGTCGTGTTTATCGCGGCGCCGCTGGCGATCATCTCGGGCCTTCGGCTTTCGAGCTTCTGGCCTAAGGATGCCCCGAAGCTCAATAAGGTCGTGTCAGCTAAGGTTGCGCGCGGCCTTCACTTCCCGCTCGCGGTGGTTTTCGTTGCGTTCGTGGTGTTCCACGTGTTTCTCGTGTTCACGACTGGGATGCGGCAGAACCTCAACCACATGTTTGCCGGGACCGCCGACACCTCGTGGGTTGGTTTCTGGGGCTTCGTGATCTCCACGGCTGTTGCGGTGGGCCTGACCGCCGCTGCGACCACCCCGGTACTGCGGCCTATCGCCGCGACCCATGGCAAGGTCACGACCCGCTAGGTCACGACTCACTAATCCGCGCCCCGCTGAGCCAGGTCTCGCTGAGTCAGGTTTCGCTGAGTCAGCGAGCGTGTATCAGCGCGATGATGTCCGCGAGCCGCGCCGGAGTCATGCCGGCGAGGGTTTCACGGATGATGAGCCCGTCGCGTCCCGTGATGGCCGCGGTATGGGGGATACCCAGGGTTGCTAGTCCCGCGTTGACTGCGGAGGCTGTGCCGGGCGTCGAGTCTTCGATCGCAATCACCCGGGTTGCCGGCAGTTCCAACCCCGTCGCCTCGCGCAACAAACACAGCCCCTTGAGGTAGGGCTCAGGCTCTGGTTTGTGTGGGTACACTGTGTCTCCGGTGATGACCGCATCGAATGGATTGCGTCCCAAGACCTCGATGAAAGCGCTCGAGAGAGGCGTCTCAGACATCGTGACGAGCGCCTGGGGAACCCCGGCCTCGCTGAGCGCTTCGAGGAGCTCGCGTGCGCCTGGCCTCCACGGGATACCGAACTCTCGCACCCCTTCGGCGACCTCCGTGATGAGGTGGTCGATGATCTCGCGGACTGACAAGTTCAGGCCCGCTTCCCGCATCTTTTCGGCGGCCGCTGGTAGGGAAGCGCCTACGAAGTCCTCGACGTCCTGTTGCGTCCAAGGGGCGCCTGCACGTTCCATGAGTGAGATCTCGGCCCGGCCCCACAGCGGGTCGGAATCGATGAGGGTTCCGTCCATGTCCCACAGGACTGCTGCTGGTAGCTGGTTGCTCATGTTCACTCTCACTCGCTGTGTAGCCGCCGATGCGGTGGCCGGTGTGGTCGACGATGCGGCGGCCCCGTTCGCGCTGGTATGTGTGCGCTGGTATGTTCGCCTCTAGTCTAGGCAGGGGACCTGGAGGGGCAGACCGGGCAAGAGAAATTGCGGCACTTAAAACGCTGTGGGGTATGGGATGAAAATCCCATACCCCACAGTCGATGGTGGCGATCGGTTAGTTCAGTGAACTACTCCGCGATTATGGAGCGGTGATCACCTGTGCGCGAGAGCCGTACTGCTTCTCGTTGCCGCCCTTGAGGTTGCCGGTGCGGTTGTTCAGGTGCAGGACCAAGAACTTCTTGGATGCGTCCTGAACCAGTACCGGAGCGGCGGAACCCTGAACCGAAGTGACGAGCAGGCCGTCGGTGCGGTTCGCGATACCTGGGTTAGCGGCATCGAATTCGATCCAGTCGGTCTTGTCAACCGCAACGTTCTTACCGTTTTCGTCAACGTGGTACATGGACCAGGACGAGACCTTGTAGCGGATCTTCGCTGCGTCTTCCTTGGTCAGGCCAATCTCCTTGAGGGATACCGGGAAGATAGCGACGTTCGAGTCGAAAGTCGCTGGGTCCTGGTTACCCAGCAGGTCGTTGACCGGGCGCAGGTCGACGGTCTTGCCCGACTTCGCATCGGCGGTTACTGCGAGGTCCAGATCGAGGGAGTCGAGCCGGGTGTTGAACATGTTGTAGTCGGCCTTGCCGTCACCGTTGACATCGATGTCGATGTTGAATTCGGTGGCGCTGTTCATGCGTGCCCAGTTGCCCCAGGTCGAAATACCGAAACCGAGGAGGCCGTCCTCCATGCCAGTGACCGGTACGGTCGAGGTTGCGCCGACGTACTGGAGGTCCATTTCACGGGCGGCAGGAACCTTGTCCAGCTCCTTCTTCCCGCGCTCCGAGGTTGCGCCGAGCTCGAGCACGGCTGCCTTGGAGATGAACGCTTCGTTGCGCAGACCGGAGTCTGCATCAGGGCCGCGGAACTGGACGGTCGAACGGTCGCCGCGGAGCTTGGTCAGCTTGGCGGTTGCGTTACCTGCTGGCTTTGGTGCCGAGGTCACTGGGACGCGCAGGGTTGGCTGGGTCGAGGAAGTGAATTCGACGCGGCCGGTCGTGTCTGCAACGTATGCACGTGGCAGATCTTCCTGCTTTGCATCCATGGTTGGGTCCATGGTGCGAGTCATCTTGTTCTTGTCGAAGGAGAGAGTCACCTTGACCTGTGCGATGCCCTTGGATGGAACCGTGACGCGCTGCTTGTCGAGGGAGACCGTGACACCCTTCTGCTGGGTTGCGCCCTTGTATGCGACGTTGTAGGTCTGTGCGCGGGTGGTCATGTTGCGCAGTTCGACCGTCTTGGTAACGGAATCGGTGTTCTGGACAACCTCAACGACACCGAAGTTAGCGGAGACGAGGTCCTTGCGGTCCTTGTCGTAGGCGATAACCGGGGTCTTGAGAGCGGCGTCAGCCATCACACGGCCGGAACCAACACGGTTTGGACCGTAGACGTTCTTGCCCTTCTTGATGTCGGCAGCCGCGGTGTTCATGACGATGTTCTTGATCTCGAGTGGCGTGTAGTTGCCGTTAGCTGCAACCAGAGCCGAAACACCCGCGGTGAACGGGGTAGCCATCGAGGTACCCGACATGTTCAGTGCACCGTTACCCATACCAACACCTGCGGAAGGAATCGAGGTACCTGGTGCTGCCACGTCTGGCTTCACAACGGCATCCGAGCCGTGCAGACCACGCGAGGACGATGGGTTCAAGGTGTCCAGGGCGTCGGTGTTGATGGACATCGAGGAGGTCTTGGCTGGATCAACGCTGATCTCGAGCTCGCCCTTCTTAGCGGCCTCGACAAGCTCCTCAGATCCGGACTTAGTGAACTGAACGCCTGGGATCTTGTCGTTACCGGCAATACCTGCGGTGAAGACCTCGTTCGGAGCGTTGAGAACAACACCCTTAGCGCCTGCTGCGGCAGCGTTGTCGAAGCGAGCCTTGGAGCCACATTCGAGCTTCTCGCCGGCTGGGTCGTCAGTCCAGTGCAGCCATACCCACTTGCCCTTGATCGACTCGTCGCCGGTCAATGGGGCACAACCGGTGGTCTTGAGGCCAGACTTCGGAACAACAACCTGACCGGACTCTGCCTTCTCCCATGGGTAGGAAGCGGAGAGCTGGCCTGGGTAGTCCTTCGCGAGGTCCTTAGGCTTGGTCACGGTGATCGCGTCAGCTGCGGCCTGCGAGCCGACGGAGTTAGCAACCGTGAGGGACGATGGTGCAACACCTGGTGCGCCACCGATGTCGGTGATGTCACCGGAGTTACCGGAAGCGATGACGGTCAGGATGCCCTGCTTGGTGAGGGCGTCGACCATGTCGGCCTCTGGGTCATCGGCCGGGGTGTTGGTCGAGCCCAGCGACATGTTGACGATCTGTGCGCGGTCAGAGAAGTCGCCGTCACCGTTCGGGTCGAGCACACGGTCGAGTGCTTCGCCGACAACGTTGGTCGAACCTTCACAGCCGAACACACGCAGGGACACGAGGCCAGCCTCTGGAGCTGCACCTGGGCCGATGCGCATCGCGTTGACCAGGTCGTCGTTGAGGGATTCGTAGTCGCCGCGGAAGGTCTTGCCGTTTTCGTCGACGCCGTAGCCGGCAGCGGTGCCGGCGACGTGGGTTCCGTGGCCGCCAAGTTCACAGTCAAGCGGGTTGGAGTCTGGCTTTGGGAGCGAGAAGGGAGACGCAGCGTTGTAGTCATCGCCAACGAGGTCCCAACCGCCCTTGTACTTCTTTGGATCGTAGAGGCCGGAATCAGCCGATGGCATGTCCTTGGAAGCCTTAGCTTTCTTGTAGGCTTCCTTGGTGCCTGGGCCGCCGAAGGCTGCGTGGGTGTAGTCCAAACCGGAGTCGATAACCGCGATGGTGACGCCCTTACCGGTCTGCTTCTGAGCGGCCCATGCCTGGACGGAGCCGGTGTCGATCACGGTGCCCTTGTTGTTGCGGGTCTTTGGAATGATCGCGGAAATCTTGACGACGTCGTCGCGGGATGCGAGTGCGCGCAGGCTGTCAGCGTCACCCTGAAGTGCAACGCCAGGAAGAGCGTTGGTGGTCTTGTAGAGGACCTTCGAGTTGGACTGCTTTGCAACGGAGGTGCCCTGTGCCTGGATCTGCTTGCGGAGCTGGCGGACCTTAGCGACGTTCTTGACTGGACGCTTTTTGCCGCTACGCACCTGGGCTGGCTGGGAGAGCTCGTAAGCACCCTTACCGGCGAACTGTACGTAGACGGAAACCTGGCCCTCCATCTTGGCCAGAGGGCCCTGGACCTTGAGAGAGTTGAGTTTCTTCAGATCAAGGTCAGATGGCTTGAGCTTGTTCTTATCAACCTTGTCCTTGTTTTGGCTGAGCGAATCTGACTTAGCTGCAGGGTTCATGAATGACGATGCGTTAGCGGCGGGCACTGTACCCACGGCTAGCGCAGCACCTACAGCCAGCGCTGCGGCGCCGCGTGCTACGCGGCGCGTTTTGCTGTTTTTCAAGAGATCTCCTCAAGAGTGCTTTGGTGTCGAGTAATGGGACAAATGCTGATGAGAACGACGCGGTCAACAGAATGTGCGGTACATCACATCAACACTGATGAGATTTGTCTAAACCGGAGGTAATGTCAAGGGAAATTTTTGTACTTGATAGTCCGCTAAGGCGCGCCTTTGAGCTGGCTGTGTCGGCTGGGGTTGTTGGATGTAAAACATCCCGGGTTTCTCAGATTTTGTCTGTGAAGTCTGAGAAACCCGGGATGAGAATTTTTTCAAAATATGTCAGGAGCTTTTTGCTCGCGGATAGGCCACGCACAGAGATGCGGGATGCGCTTCGGGAGCCTAAATCTGTTTCCACGGGAGCATGCGGTGCATGCTCACAGTTAGCGCAGGCCGCCCTGCCACAGAGCGTCGAATGGGAGGGAGGATTCCACGCGCTGACTGATCCCGCGCGTCACGAACTCCTTGGCTTCGCGGGCCGCCTCGAGCGGGGAGCGGCCCTGAGCCAGCAGCGCGGCAATAGCCGCAGCGAGCGAGCATCCAGCGCCGGACACCGCGTGATCGCCGACCTTAGGCGTCGAAAGAACCTCGAACTCGCCGCCATCATAGAAAACATCCACAGCATCAGGGCCGTCCAAACGGATACCGCCCTTAGCGAGCACAGCAGCGCCGGACTTCTCGTGGATCACCTTGGCGGCCTTCTTGAGGCCCTCAACGTCAGTGATCTCAAAGCCCGCGAGCGTCGAGGCTTCAAAGAGGTTTGGGGTCACGAAGGTAGCCTTCGGAAGAAGCTTGGCAACCAATGCCTGGTCGGTGTCCAAAGCCGCGCCCGGCTCCTGGCCCTTGCAGATCAAAACCGGATCCAGGACAACGTTGTCCCAGTCCTGGTTTTCAAGCGCGCCAGCCACGGTTTCGATGGTCTGCGGGGTGCCCATCATGCCGAGCTTGACGGTGCGAAGCTTGCCTTCATACGAGGTCTGCGAGGCCTCGAGCTGATCCGCGATCACCTGCGGATCAACCGGCACGAAGCGGTGGTTCCAGTTGTCCTTCGGGTCGAAAGAAACGATGCAGGTGAGCCCGGCGATGCCGAAAACGCCGAGCTCCTGGAACGTCTTGAGGTCAGCCTGAGCGCCGGCACCGCCGGTGGCTTCAGAACCTGCGATGGTCAATACGATGGGGGGATTCTCAAAAGTCATAGTCATATCGTAAAACCGCGGGATGTCATGATCAGCCAAACTGACCGAACGACATGCCAGAATAGGTCGGGAACTTTCATGTTTCGCAGCAACCCGGTGGTGGCAGGACCGGGCCGCGCATCATCCCCTAAGGAGAGTCATGTCCAGCCGGCCTGAAACCATCCCTGCCAGCCCCGCATCAGACGCCGCACGCGAGCATCGAGCCGTCTTCGCATCGACGGGTTCGCGTTTTTACCCCACCATCCTGGCCCTCATGGGGCTGGTGTTCGTGCTCAGCAACATCGGCGCAAGCAAGGGCGTTGAGCTGTTCGGCCTCGTAACGGACGGCGGTTTCTTCCTCTTCCCGCTCGCCTACATCTTGGGCGACGTGGTCTCGGAGGTCTATGGGTGGAAGGCCTCACGCCGAGCCATCATTACGACGTTCGTGTTTGGTGCGCTCGCGGTACTGACGTTCCAGGCGATCATCGCGCTGCCTGCCGCGAGCTTCTATGAAGGCCAGGAAGCGCTTGCAGCAACGTTGGGACCGGTATGGCAGATCGTGCTGGCCTCCCTTCTAGGTTTCATGGCCGGCCAGTTGTCGAACGCGCTCATCATCGTGTGGCTCAAGCGTCGCCACGGCGAGCGCGGCCTGCTCCTGCGCATCCTGGGTTCCTCGGGTGTGGGTGAGGCATTGGATACGCTGATTTTCTGCTCGATCGCCGCACCGGTTATTGGGATCGATTCCTTCGGGGTTTTCCTGCAGTACTTTGTGATTGGTTTCTGCTGGAAGCTCGGTGTTGAGGTTGTGTTCTCACCGGTTACGGTCGTGGTGATTAAGCTCGTGAAGCGCTTCGAGCCGAGCTACCCGAAGAACGGTGCCGCAGTAGCCGTCTAGATTTCCGGTCTGTCGGCGTTGGTCGGCGGTGCAGCCGCCTAGCCCTCCGGCCCGTCTGGCGAGCCGCTGCCGCCGTAGTAGTTGCTTAAGACGGTGTGCTTGTAGTCCTCGTAGGTTCCGTTTTCGATCGCTTCGCGGGCGCGGTCCACAAGCCTCACTGTGAAGGCGAGGTTGTGGATTGAGATGAGCGTGTGGCTCAGCATTTCCTTCGCCTTGTAGAGGTGGTGGATGTAGGCGCGCGAGTAGGTGCTGCAGGTTGCGCAGTCGCAGCCCGGCTGTAGCGGGCGGAAGTCTTCGCGGAAGCGCCGGTTGGAGAGGTTGTAGCGGCCGTAGTCGGTGTAGAAGGCCGAGTTGCGGGCTACGCGGGTCGGGGAGACGCAGTCGAAGGTGTCGGCGCCGTTTTCGATGGCCCACAGGACGTCGTCGGGTTCGGAGATTCCGAGCAGGTGGCGCGGCTTATTTTCCGGTAGCTCTTCGGCACACCAGCCCACGATGGTCCCGAGATTTTCTTTCTCGAGCGCGCCGCCGATACCGAAGCCGTCGAATGGCATGGCCCCAAGGTCTTGGCAGGCTTGACGGCGTAGGTCTTCGTATTGCGCGCCCTGGATCACGCCGAACAGCGCCTGGTAGGGGCGGTGGCCGCGTTCGTCGGTGAGTCGGAAGTGCTCGAGGATGCAACGTTCAGCCCAGCGGCGCGTGCGTTCGAGCGATTCGATCTGATACTGGCGCGAATTGTGCAGGGTTGTGAGCTCGTCGAATGCGAACATGATGTCCGCGCCCAGGCCGTGCTGAACCTGCATCGAAATCTCTGGCGTGAAGCGGTGTTTATCGCCGTTGATGTGGGATGTGAACCACACGCCGTCGTCATCGACGTTAGCCATGCGTTCATGCCCGGGTGCCACCGCATCGTCGGCTCCGCCACCCACGGGGGCGCCATCCGCGCCCATGTCGATGACCTTCTTGAAACCTGAACCCAGGCTCATGACTTGGAAGCCGCCGGAATCGGTGAAGGTCGGGCCGTCCCAGCCCATGAACTTACCCAGCCCGCCCGCGGCGTCCACGACCTCGTGGCCAGGCTGAAGATACAGGTGGTAGGCGTTGGAGAGCACGGCCTGCGCTCCGAGTTCCGCGACATCGCGCGGAAGTACAGCCTTGACGGTCGCCTTGGTTCCGACCGTCACGAACGCGGGGGTCTTGATTTCCCCATGTGGAGTGCGGATCACGCCGGTGCGGCCGCGCCCGTTATCCATGCGGGTGCCCACGGTGAAGCCGAACTCCGACTGCCGCTCGTGCCCGGCCGGAAGCTCAGGCTTGACGTAATCCGCGGACGGCGCGTGGCTAGCTGGAGCGGAGCTGTGTCTAACTGGAGCGGAGCTCGGCCTAGTTTGCGCGGGAGTGGTCTTCACGGGGTTCTCCTGAAGCTGAGCGGATGATCGGTATTTCGCGTTCGATCAGCGCTAGGTAATCGGGGCGTTCACGCTCGAACGCCAAACGGTAGGCGGTCGTGACCATGAGGGACTTCAGGCGGTTCCACCGCAGGTCCAGTTCGAGGTCTGTGTTGAGGGTGTCGCGGGCGCGCTGTATTTCACGGTCGTATAGCGATGCGTGCTCAAGCTGACGGCGGTGGATCTCGCGTGCGCTGCCCGGCAGGGTCGCGATAAGCGCTTCCTCGCCCTCCTTGAGCTGTTCCGCGTAGCCGGCTGCCGCATCGTGCTCCCCGGCTTGGCGGGCAAGCCAGCTTGCCAATGCGAGGCCCTGGCGGGCGGGAACCCAGCGGGTCGTGTTGTCGGCGAATGTCTGCTGGGTCAGGACGTTGAGGACCGGCCACGCGAGGTCAGTGTTCTCGTACACGATGGCGAGCTGGTACGCGGCCCACGCGAGCGTGTCGAGGTGGGAACCGGCGCGCGTGTTGATTCCGGGTGCAACACGGAGCGCGGCGGTCAGCATCTGGTGGTCTTTGCGATAGGTCGCTGCGGCTTCAACAAGCGCTGCCTCTGCGGTCCCGTCCTCAACGGGAACCGCGAGCAGCTCGTCGATGCCGGGGCCGAGGTCCCGTTCGGTGAAGACCCGGATGGTCGAGTTGATGGCCACGGTCGCGTGGGTGCCGTCCTCCAGGACGACATCGACGTAGGCGTCGGTCCCGAACGAGTCTTTCACGATGGTCGCGGAACGCACCGGCTGCGAGGGCATACCGGAGCGACGCATGAAACGGTCGCCCTTGGTGATGTCGCGGGCGGGGATCGCCTGACGATAGCGCGGAAAGTTGCCGTCGAAGTTGACGGTCACCGTCCCCACCCCACGTGAGCGAGCGCTTGGTGGATGATTTGCCCGCGTCCGCCCGTGAACTCGGCCTGGACACTTTCCGAAAGAGCTTCTTCCGGTGTGAGCCACGAAAGCTCGAGCGCGTCCTGACGCGGATTACATTCGCCTTGAACAGGGATCACGTAGGTCAGGGCGACGGCGTGCTGACGTTCGTCGGTGAGCCCGGTTTCGGACGGCGAAGGGAAGTATTCTGCGATGGTGAACGGAACCAGCGAGGCCGGCAACGACGGCATCGCGAGCGGGCCGAGGTCTTTCTCGAGGTTACGCATCAAGGCGGCGCGGATCGTTTCGCGGTACATGACGCGGCCGGAAACGAAGGTCCGCTCGAACTGGCCGTCGTCGGTGGTCGTGTAGAGCAGGCCGACCTCAGATACGTAGCCCATCGGATCCACACGCACAGGGATTGCCTGGACGTAGACGATCGGTAGGCGTTGTCGGGCTTCGTACAGGTCCTCTTCTGAGAGCCAACCTGGGTTTGGGTCTGGGGTCCGTACTGCGCTCATAGTCTTTGTTCTACCTCACTGGGGGCGTGCTTGCCAGCGTTGGGTGGGGTGTGGTTGTTGTGTTCAGCGTTTAGCGCATTCCGCGCCAGTAAGCGTCCGATGCGGGGTTGTTTTCTACGCGGACGCGCAGCGAACGTGCGGCGACAGCTGCCCAGCGTGGGTTGCGGAGGGCCGCGCGGCCGATTGATGCGGCGTCTGCTTGTCCGCTAGCCACGATGGTTTCGGCTTGTGCTGGCTCGGTGATGAGACCGACCGCGCTCACCACAGCTTGTTCAGCGGGTAGCGCTTGGCGGATCGCGGCAGCCAGTGGAACTTGGTAGCCGGCACCGACCGGGATGACCTTAGGGTCCGGGTGGATGCCGCCGGAAGAGATGTCGAACCAGGTCACGCCGGTTTCGTTGAGCAACCGGTGGGCTAGCTCGATGGTGTCCTGTACGGTGACACCCTCGTCGACCCAGTCGCTTGCGGACAAGCGGATGCCCAGCGGCTTGTGTGCCGGCCAGACCTCGCGCACCGCAGTTGCGACCTCGAGCGCGAAACGTGCACGGTCCTGCCCGTACTCGTCATCGCGCTGATTGGTGAGCGGGGAGAAGAACTCGTGGATCAGGTAGCCGTGGGCCCCGTGGAGCTGCACGGCGTCGTAGCCGGCTTGATCCGCGCGGCGCGCGGCCTCACGGAACGCCTCGATGACGTCGCGGATGTCCTCGGTGGTCATCGCGCACGGAGTGAGAAGTCCCGGCTGGATCGGTTCTGAACCCGGCGCGATGACCTCCCACGCACGGTCTTCGTCCAACGGCCCTTCAGGCTCGTTAGGCAAGTGCGGATAGGTCGAGGCTTTGCCGCCCGCGTGCCCCAGCTGAACAGCGGCAGCCGCGCCGTGAGCGTGCATGAACTCCACCATCGTGCGGTGGGCATCAATCTGCTCATCCGACCACAAGCCGAGGTCTTGATCCGAGATCCGGCCGCGTGCCTCAACAGCGGTGGATTCGACCGTGATGAGGCCGAAACCGCCGGTCGCGAACGCTCCGTAATGCACCAGATGCCACGGCTGTGGAACGCCGGTGCGTGGCGCGGAGTACTGGCACATCGGGGAGACGAACGCGCGGTTGCTTACCGTCAGGCCCGCACCTTCGCGCGCCGGGATGGTCAGTTCAGTAAACAGCGTGGAAGCCACGGAACTCCTTAGTCGTCGGCTTAGTCGCGGGCAGGGGGTCTGCCGTGCGGCGGACCTCCAGCTTACGAGGTAGGTCTTCAGCGGGGGAGGTAGGTTTTCGCGAAGTTGACGAGGATGCGGTGCGCCGCCGACACGTCCGCGTTGCGGGCCATGCTCGCAATCGCATCGAAATCTTCCGGATCAAAGTATCCGTTTTCACGATACGCTTCGATGCGTTCGATGAGCCCGGCCGGGTCCAGCTCGGGGTGGAACTGGGTTGCGTAGATGTTCTGTTTGAGCTTGTACATCTGTACCGGCGCAGGGCCCGATGTGGCGAGCAACACCGCCTCGGGCGGCAGCTTGGTTGTCGACTCTTTGTGGCCTACAAACGCATCGAAGTGTGGCTCAACGCCGGCGAGCAGCGGGTCGGTGAGGCCCTCCGGGGTGAGGCTGATGTGGGAGATACCGGCGGGTTCGGAATACGTGCGGTCGATGACCGCGCCCGAGGCGAGGCCGAGCACCCCAACGCCGTAGCACAGGCCCAGGAACGGGAGGTCTTTTTCGATCACGACCCCCACCACGCGCGCGAGCTCTTCCTCAACGCGGACCTGAGTTTCGCTGCGGTCGGCATCGGTTGCTGTGAAGGGGCTGCCTCCGAGCACGAGCGCCGAATGCCGCTGATGCCACGTGTTTTCGAAGCCTTCGGGAAGCGACTGCGCTTCGAGGCGGAACCGTTCAACATCGCGTTCCTCGAGGCCAGAAAGCCGCACGAACGCTTCATATTCGGCGTCCGCTAAAGCATCTTCCGGGCGGGTCTGGATGAGGAGGAATGGTGCGCTCATGGGGCCCATCCTTTCACGTGCGTGATTCAGTTGCTGCGGCGCAGATTCGCGTCGATGAATGCTTCTTTGACGCGGATGTCGTTGCGGCGCGTGATTGCTGCGATGAGCGTTCCGACCATCGTGAGCCCGGCCGCGAAGATGAGGGCGGCGTTGAAACCTAGGGTCACGATGTGGGCGATGATGAGCCACGTAGCTCCCCACGCGAACGCGATCGGCGGCCAGATGCGGCCGCGCTCGGATACCGCGGCGAGCAGTACAGGGATGCTTGCCGCGACGAGCGCGAGCGGAGCCCATAGCCCTTGCGGCGGAACAGCCCATCCGGACGCGGTTGCCGCCACGCCTGCGGTCCATGCGGTGATGAAGGCGCCGGCACCGAGGCTGAGTTCCGCTGGAAGGTCCGTTTCGAAGTATTCACGATGCGTTCGTGCCGTGAGCAGGTTAAGTCGCCGCACAGATTCCGCGGCCAGAGCCGTCCACAGCACAGCGCACGCCACGGCGAGCCACCACGAACCAGTCATGGCAGATGCGACCCAGCCTCCGATGGCGGTCGCAGTTGCCGCGGTAACCCAGCCGGTGCTGCGCTGGCGGCGGGCTGAATGCTGATTGCGTTTCCATGAGAAGCCGCTTGCGACGAGCAAGCCGAGAGCGGCGGCGGGAGTCAGTGCCAAACCGGGAACCAGCGGCGCAAGTTCAACACGTGCACCGGACTGGCCCATGAGCCCGGCTGGGATGCCGCCGCTGAAAAGCACGAAGCTCGCCACGACCGCAACGGTGGAGACGACGGTGGCCGCGATACGCCGGAAGACATCACCTTCGCGAGGCTCAGGAGGGGCCGAGAACTCTGGCAGGTTGTATGGGAGTACCACGGTCTGTGGCGCATGATCCTGCGTGGCCGACGATGACGGCCTCCGTGAGACCGCGATCGGAACGTACTCGGTTGGTTTGTAACCAGGATCGCTGTGGCGCACGGACTGCTCCCGGAGAGCCTCGCGAGCCTCCCACACGCTCTCTTCGAGCGTGAGCTCGCGAGCCTGCTGATCACGTGCGGTGCGCTCAGCGATCGCTTCCTGCGCCGCAGCAACCGCGTCTTCCAAGCTGCCATCGAACGGTGCAGCGTTTTCAGAAACCTTGTTGCGCTCGGAAACCTTGCCCTGCTCAGTATCCTTGCCGCGCGCCGCATCGGGCCCCTTGCCGGCCTTAGCCACCCGCTCACGCGATGCCTCCGCCGCCGCAGCGCGACGTGCCGCTTCAGCGTTCGCATCATCCACATCGAACGGTGCTTCACGTTCAGGGAAACGCAACGTCTCCGGGCGGATCCGCGCCGGGAAATACAAGGTCTCGCCGTAGCCCTCTACAGACTCGCTTGCGCGCTCGCCGTGGCTAACTTCCGTGTTCTGGGCATCAGAAGAACCCCGAGCATCATCAAGCTGCTCGCCTGAGCGGTCATTGTTCTTCTCGGGATTGCTCCAACGGGAGGGAAGTTGCACTGACGTCTCCTCGAAGTCGACGGCGGCGTCTCTGTATCCACACAACAGGGACTACCCCAAAAACACTACCGAGGATCATGCCAAGAACCGCGGAACCCCACGCCGGCAAACCGAGAACAGTGTGCAGAATCCCACCAATCAGGACCATATAGATGACCCACAGCACAGAACCGACGAAAGAGGACCACCACACGGTGGACCATTTGAGCTTCGAAAGCCCCGCGCCAACATACGCAACCGAGCGCCCACCAGAGATGAAACGCAAGCCCACAAGAACCGAAAAGCTGCCCGCCGTTCCAAGCGACCCCGCGGTCGAGTCCACGCTCGCGAGCAGCCGGCGGCCCCATCGTCGTTTTTCAAGCGAAGCGCGGCGCGTACGCACCATCCAGGTGATCCACACTTCGCCCAAAACATGGCCGACCACCGTGACCGCGGCCGCGAGCGGGCCGTTGATGACGCCTTGCTGAGCCAGCGCGGGGATCGCGAGCGCGAACAGTTCCTGCGGTAACGGCGGGAAGAACACGTCGAGGATCTGCGTCAGAAACGTCCCCAGGTAGAACCAAGCGCCCCACGCGTTCGGGTCAAGGAGGTTCATGCGTGTGTGCCTTGGTTGGCGGCGGGGCTGGGGTGATCCAGGGGGCCGGCTGGAGCGAGAGGGCCCAGCGTCAGGCGCTGCTGCGTTGTGAAGCTGCGGGGTTGGCCAGTGAGCGGGTCGGTGAACGAAATCGTGTGGGCGAGGAGCTGGAGCGGTTCGTCGTGGTTGTCCGGCCCGTCATCGAGCAGGTACGGGTAATGCTGGTCGCCGATGATGCCGGAGCCCAGTTGCGCGAGATGGACGCGCAGTTGGTGGGTGCGACCGGTTACGGGGGAGAGGTCCCACAGGCACACGTCTTCCCCGCGGCGGTTGGTGCCGTGGGCTGCGAGCCGGATGCGGGTTTCGGCGTTGGCTGGGAGGTCGTGGAGGCGTACCACGATCTCGCCCTTAGTTTTCTTGATGTGGCTGCGGACCGTGAAAGGAAGTCGTGTGCCGCCCAGGGCAGGGCGAAGCGGATCCCATTCGGGCGGGGTCAGCGTCACTGCCTGGTATTTCTTGGTGACTTCGCGGCGTTCAAACATGGTTTGGTATGCGCCGCGGGTCGCCGGGTTAATCGAGAACATGACGACGCCGGCTGTTGCGCGGTCGAGCCGGTGGATTGGCACAAGGTCGTTCATGTTGAGTTGTACGCGCAGCCGGGCGAGTGCGGATTCGCGGACGTAGCGACCGCCGGGTGTCATCGGCAGGAAATGTGGCTTATCCACCACAAGCAGGTCGGCGTCGCGGTGGATGATGCGGCAATAGAACGGGATGTGCTCCTCATTGGGGGAGTCCCGGTAGTACCAAATGAATTCGTGCGCACCCAGCGGGGTGTCTGGGGTGACGCGGCTGCCATCGACCGCCGCAACCTCGCCGTTGGCGAAGCGGCGCCGCAAGCCCTCGGCGTCGATGTGCCCGAAACGATGCAACGTGTACTCCTGGATGGTCTCCCACGGGCCGGTTGTGGGCACGCGAAGGCGGGTCGCGTTGATGCCGTCTTTGACCGGTAGCGGGGAGTCTTTATAGGAGGAAGGTTTGAAGCTCATGCGTTTCAGGACTGGATGTGTGAACTACACAGAATATGCGAAATACCTTGCCCATTCTTGCAGGCCTTGCCGGGGTAGCGGTGTTACGGCGGCTCTTTAGGCACCACAGCAAAGTTAAGGTAGCTTAACAATTGCCGGGGTATGTTGAAGCCTTAAGCTGGCCAGGAGGACACCATGCAAGCAGCCGATGCGGTGCGCGTCGAAGAGCTGACCGTGCGCTACGGACACAACACCATCCTGAGCAACGTCAACCTCAGCATCCCCGCAGGACGCATGGTGGGAGTCATGGGCCCCAACGGCGCCGGGAAATCCACCCTCGTCAAAGCTTGCATGGGGCTCATTCCGCGAGCCACAGGCCGCATCAACATCAACGGTAAAAGCCTTGACGAGGTGCGTGGCGAAGTTGCCTACATTCCCCAACGCACCACAAGCGACTGGGACTTCCCGATCACCGTCCTAGAAACCGTGGTGCTCGGAAGCTATCCGCGGCTACGCACCTTCCAACGGCCCAGCCGAACCGACCGCGAACACGCCCGCGAATGCCTCGATGCGGTCGGGATGAGCGAGTACGCCACAACCCAGCTAAGGGAACTCTCCGGAGGCCAAGCCCAACGCGTCTTCACCGCGCGAGCCCTCATGCAAGAGGCCACCGTGTTCTTCCTCGACGAGCCTTTCGTGGGTATCGACGCCGCATCCCAGGCCCGCATCACACACATCCTCAAGCAACGCGTCGCCCACGGCGCGACCGTCATCGTGGTCCACCACGACCTCAACAACGCACGCCTCATCTTCGACGACATCGTGCTCGTCAACCGCGGTATCATCGCCAACGGAGCCACAGCCGCGATCTTCACCGCAGACAACCTCTCCGCAACCTACGGGCCCGACATCATCACCTACGCGCCGGCGCTGCTCGGCGGCGGGGAGAACGAGAACCTATGACCTTCATCAACGACCTTTTCGAATACACATTCCTCGCCCGTGCACTCTTCACCGCAAGCGTTGTGGGGCTTGTGTGCGGGGTCATCGGCAGCTTCATCATCCTGCGGGGGCTCTCACTCATGGGGGACGCGATCTCCCACGCCGTGCTGCCGGGGATCGCGCTCGCGTTCATGTTCGACGTCTCATTCTTCGTGGGAGCGCTCGCCGCGGGGCTGCTCGCGGCGTTCGGGATCGGCGTGGTCTCGACCACCACAACGCTCAAACGTGACACCTCGATCGGGATCGTGTTCACCGCGTTTCTCGCGTTCGGCATCATCTTGCTCTCCAACACGACCGCGACGTTCTCACTGACCGATGTATTGTTCGGCAACGTGCTCGCGGTTCGGAAGCAAGACATGTGGCTTGCGGTGGTGATCGGCGCGGTTGTGTGCGCGGCGGTCTTGTTGTTCTATAAACAGCTGAAGATCACGACGTTCGACCCGGTCCTCGCTGATTCTTACGGGGTTCCCGTCAAAGCTGTGCATTACGGTGTGCTGGTTGCGCTAGCCCTCGTGACGGTCGCGTCCGTCCAGACGGTGGGCGTGATCCTCGTGGTCGCTTTGCTCATCACACCTGCCGCGACCGCGTATCTGTTGACCTCGCGCCTGCCGAGCATGATCGCGGTTTCTGCGCTCATCGGTGTTGTGGCCGCGGCGGGCGGGATGTACTTCTCGGTGAGGTTCAACATCGTGTCTGGGCCCGCCATCGTGCTCACCGCGTTCAGCATGTTCACGCTCGCATATCTCTTCGCGCCACGCACCGGCGTCGTTACGAAAGCGATCGCTGGGCGATGACGCGGAAAGTGACTTTCAAAGCGGTGCTTGCTGCCATCGCGGTGGCGTTGCTTGCCGTGACAGGTTGTAGCGTGGTTCCGCGAGACGAGGCCGGTAGTGGCGCCGGGTTCGGTGGTGACGGCAAGTTCAACGTCGTGACGAGTTTTTCTGTTCTCGAGGACATGACGCGGCAGATCGGCGGGGAGCACGTGAATGTCTATAACCTCGTTCCGGTGGGGCAGGACCCGCACGAATACGAGCTCCGTCCTGCCGACACGACTCACGCTCAAGATGCTGACCTGCTGATTTCCAGCGGCATGAATCTAGAGGGTGGGGAGGACGGCTGGATCAGCCGGCTCATGAGCGCCGTGGACCTGGACACCAGCCAACACGTGGAGGCGACCCGCGGCATCAAACCGCTCTACATCAGCGACGGGGTGGAACAGGACGAAGCTGACGGCGATCAAGCATCCGATCTGGATGAGGACGAAGTTAATCCGCATGTTTTCGTTGACCCGGCTAACGGGGCGAAGATGGCGGAGAATATCGCGGAGGCTTTGATCCGTGCGGACCCGGCGCACGCTGCTGAGTATCGGGCTAATCGGGACGCCTATGTTGGTCGCATCAACGAGTTGGCGGGCAGTTATGACGAACTGTTTGCAGGCGTCGCGGAGCGTGACCGGATCATCGTGACGAGTGAGCGGGCGTTCCAGTATTTAGCAAAGCGTTACGGGCTTGCCGAGGGCTATATCTGGCTGATCGATACGGAGGAAGCGGGTAGTCCCGAGCAACTGAAGCGTGCCGTGGATTTTGTGCGCGAGCATCGGCCGCGGGCGCTGTTCGTGGAGACGAACGTCAATCATCGGCCTATGGAGACTGTGTCGGAGGAGACCGGTGTGCCGATCGCCGGAACCCTGTACTCGGATGAACTCGGTGCGCCAGGCACGCCGGCTGGGACCTACATCGGTTTCCTGGAACACAACCTTGAAAGCCTGACCCGCGGGCTCGGTGGCGAGTAGGGCTAGATCTTCGGGAACCGGCGCTTCTCAGTGAACGGTTCGACGTGGAACATATCAACGCCGCGTTCTCTGAGCCCTTCAAGTACGCGTTCGCTCACGATCCACGCGAAACTGTGGGCGCTTTCCCGCCAAGCATATGACGTAATCTCGCTGGTGCCTTCCGTGTTTTCGACGAATCCGACGTAGCCGGTGACACGCCCCTCGTTCGCGCTGAAAAGGTTTACCTCGAATGTTGAGCACCCTGCTACCCCGAGTTCAGCTACTGCATCCGCGAAACGTTGGGACACGAGCGTGGGCGGGCCACCCCAGAGAATGTCGCCCCGACGTTTACCGCGACTTATTGTTTCTCGTTCGAACCACACGTCGAATGGGAGCTCTTCGAGGTTGCCGTCGGCAACAACATCGTAAATATCGCGTCCATCGTCAAGGGTGTACGGCCCCAACGGGGGTTTCCCTTCCCAAACTGTGTCAATCCAAAAGTCTCGCTGGGTGCTCAGCGGCAATATCTCGTACCAAGTCGTCACGGGGTCCCACGTCAGGTCTAGGCGGTGTTCGGATAGGTCCGATCCTATACCTCTACTGCTTTGGAACTGCCGAGTTCTCAGAAATCCGGGCGGAATCGCACGCCCGACGGCAGTGAAGAGAACCCTGCCCCGAGGAGCGCCGCAGCCAGATTCGTGCCCAGGATGTCTTCGCCGTTGACCTTCTGGAGCGTGATGACCTGCGACCGGGCACGCCGCAACGCCTCAACCAGTGAGACTGCAACGATCGAGGTCAACGCTGACTGCACATCGGCCGCCGACGCGCTGGCAGGCACCGCGCCGCTTGCGGTAGTGAGATGGTGCGCGAGCTCATCGATCCACGAAATGACGGTCCGACCACCCCGCTCCACATACAGTGCCGCGTGACCATCCACCATGACCACGAGGGCACCAGCCTTCCGGCCCGGTCGTGCTTTCGCGGGCGGGTCTGGCCACGGCAGAACCCCGCCGAAAGGGTTCGCGGGATCAGTCGCCGCGAGCGTCACCGCAGTGTATGCAGGTGTGCCCGTGGCAAAGGTTGCGGACGGGGCAGCGGCGGGTGCATCGTTGTCGCGGACAAATTCACGTAGCCGGTCTACCGTCCCCGACAACGCGAACTGGGCCGCCCCGAGTTTCTCCACGAAATAGCCGCGGCGAACCGTCCCGGTCTCCTCACGCCGCTGGAAAACCTTATACAGCGTCCCGAAACTGGCGCCCTCAACTGAGGCCCCGCCCTTCGTGACGACCCCGTAGCGGGCCAACAGCATCTCGGCGCGGGCGGCAGCCAGCAACGTCGGGTCGGTCTCCGGGGCAGGCAGCGCGGCCCATCGTCCCGCGTTCAGCCGTTCCGCAGGAGACAACACGGCCGGCTTCGACGCGGATGCCGAACGCAAACCACGCAATCCGGCCCGCCCCACCCTCGTGGTGCGGGTGCGGGCACGCGAACGCGACTGATGCGTCGCCTTACCCTGCGTCAACAGAGAACGCACCGGCAGGAACGAATCGTTCGTGACCCGGCCGGACCACAATAAATCCCACAAAACCGAACCCACAACGGAGTCTGTGACTGGGGTGGCGCCAGGGTCCGCGCCGTCGGCGGCCAAAGCCTGCGCAATCTGCCCCACATAGAACGCACCGCCGGAACCCAAAACCTCCAGCACGCGCTCGTGGAGGGTCGAGTGGACGGCCGCGTCGTCGGTGCTCGTTGCGTCGCCTGGGTTGGTTGCGTCGGCAGGGCTCTTGGAGTCCGCGCCGTTAGCCACCACCGCATCGGGCATGGCCAGGGGCAGCGAGAGCGCCGCGGTATCGGTGGTGTGGAATGCGATCCAGCCGTCATCAGCAGCGAGCGCCCCCGCGCCAGAGAACACAACGTCGCCCGAAGCGAGGAGCTCCTCGAGCATCGCCGGCGCATAATCCGTCACGCGCGCCGGGAACACGTAAGACTCCCACGCGCTCGCCGGCAACGGGACTCCCGCGAGCTGCTCAATCACGGTGTAGACGCCGTCCAAGCCACGCAACGCATCAGCGCTATGCGACGCTTGAGTGCCGCGCCCAGCGCCCGTGCCGACGTCTTGCCAGTCGAGCAGGAATCGCGCGTACGCGTCTTGCGGGGTGGGCTCGATTTCGCTACGCAGTGCCGCGAGTGTGCGGGCGCGGATGCGCCGCAGGATCTCGGTGTCGCACCATTCACCTCCGGTGCGCCCGGGCGTGAATTCGCCGCATTCGATGCGGTTGTCCTGCATCAGCCGCCGCAGGGTCTGGATCACGACGGCGTTGGCCAGCCCCAGCGAATGCGCGGCTTGTTCTGTGGTGAAGGGGCCGTGGGTGCGGGCATAACGCAGCACGAGGTCTTCGAGCGGCGCTTCGACGGGTTCGAGGAACGCGACCGGGACACCCATGGGCAGCGGGATGCCCAGGGCATCCCGTAGACGTGCCGCATCCTCGATCGCGGCATACATCTCAGAGCCACGGATCCTGACCTTGAGCGCGCGCCGCTGAGCCACGAGCTCATCAGCCCACGCCGCCGCGTCCTCAACCGACGCGTGCGGTGCGGCACCTGCGCCGGCGTCGCTATCCGCGCCGCCATCGTGGGCGCCTGCACCGCCAGTCCGGCCATCGTCGTCCTGACCATCGGGCGGGTTGAGGCGGGCCGCGAGTTCTTCGGCGTTGAGTGGGCCGAGAACCC